>NZ_JBHSPA010000061.1:0-28053 GCF_042656245.1 Nonomuraea insulae | reverse complement strand
AGCAGCGCGTCCGCGTCCTGCGTCGCCCAGGGCAACCGGACGGCGAGGTCGTCGCCGAGCTTCACCGAATAATCGGCCAGGCCGGGGTGCTGGTCGCGCAGCAGATCCCGCACCAACTCCGCGGTGATCTCGATCTCGGTGTGCGTCATGCGGAGCAACATTAGCCGGATGATGAGGGACTCAGATCCCCTCAGTCTCGGGCCAGGAGGGCCAGGGTTTCGGGCGCTTCCCAGGCGGTCAGCTGCCGGTCAGGGTCGGCTTCTTCCTGCGCGAACTGGTTGATCAGGTCGGCGAGGGCCTGCCGGTCCTGGTCGGAGAGGCCCTGCAGGAGGACGGTCACCGGCTCCAGCAACTTGATTGTGGCTGCGGGCGTGATGTCGTCGTCGTCGCTGAGGCCCAGCCTGATGACGACCTCGGTGAGGGCTCTGGCGAGGGTGCGTTCGTGGGCGTCCGGACGTCTCGTCACATGACCTCTCTAGGGCGTGGGGCTGATGGTGCCGTCCTCCGCCATGTCGAAGAGACCCTGGGTCTTGCCGTCTACCTTGGTGTGCTTGAGCCAGTGCTTCGACAGGTTGTGCAGGTTCTTGTGCTGGCCCTCCCACACGATCTGGTGCCCGGCGCAATCCACCTTCACCAGCAGCCGGTGCGACCCCGGGATGGCGTCGTAGAGCGCGGGGACGGAGAAGGTGAGCAGGGGATCGCCGCTGTCCGGCGTCGCGTTCGCCGTCGTGTCGTATTCCCCGTAGACAATCAACACCGGCACGCTCCCGCCAAGCACGCCATCCCGCGCCGCGGCCTCGGTGTTCCAGCCCCACCACAGCGCGTTCCTGAACCGGCTGAGACCCAGCGGGCGGCCAGACGGTTGGATCTTGCCCCATGTGCGGCCGATCGGATCGATGTCCATCAGTGCCTTCCAGACCGCATCTACGACGTCGGGTTCTCGCTGGGTGGCACAGTGGACCTGAGTATCCCAACCCTGCTTGAAGCCCCCCAAGGTGAACACATGGGTGGGGAATCCGGGCACCGGCAGCGCGGGTGGCGGGTCCGTCCTGCCGGCGGGCGGGAACATGGGAGCGACCAGAAACAGACTCTCGACCTTTTCGGGGTTGTCGATCGCGTACGGGCCCATCTGGAACGCAGCCGCGGACCACCCGATGAACGCGACCTTCGAGACGTTGCGCTCGGACCGGATGTACTCGACCACAGTGTCCAGCTCGGCCCAATCGCTCTGGGAGTTGCTCAGCTGGAACGGATAACTGGGTGTGCGCTGCCCAGAGAGCGGAGGGATGAGAAGGGTGGTGTGCAGAGCCGGATTGACGTTGCACGGATCCTCCATACGAGGCCGCGTCGACTTGCCCGACCCCTGCAGATCCATCATGAAGACGTCGTAGCCTGCCTTCGCCAGCGCCTCGCCCCACCCATACGTGCTGTGCTGGAGATCGAAGCCCGCCAGCACAGGAACACTCCTGCCATGCAGCATTAGGACGGCCTTCCGCTCCGCCGGAGGACCGGGGGGCGTGCCGTCGCGCTCCCGTACGAAGAGGTCGATCAGCTGACCCTTCGACGCGTCGATGGTCGACTTATGCGGGACCATATGGTCGATCGTTTTGATAGCCATGAAGATCCTCCCGCTTGCTTGAACGAATTGTCTTTCATAAGCGCACCGCAGGGTGTCCTGCGTTCTGAGGTGTATCTGAGTTAATGATGCAGATCCCGAAAAAATCAGCCAGCATCGTCGGCTCCCCGCCATGTTGATCTGCCCGGGTTTGTGCGGTGCCACGCCAGGCGCCGCACACGTGCTTGTTCAAGACCTTCCCATCGTTATCTTGGGTTCTTAATACCTTCTCGCAGGTCAGAGTCAGATGATCTTGTCTGGCACGTAAGGCACGTCGACCGGCTCTCACAGCACGCTGCGGGGGACCGGGACAGGGCGCGGGTCTCGACGGCGTAAGCGCGCGGCGGGCCATCGCCATGCCGAAGCCGCGGCGATGGTAGTTCCCAACGGCGTAGATGCTGCACCGTTGCGGCTCAGAGCGCGCACGGTCGACCTACAGCGATCCCGGGCACACTGCCCCCGAACGACCAGCCAGGAGCCCTATCATGACCACGCTCGAACGCACCCTCGCCAAAGCCCTCACGGAGATCGTTATCAGGCTGGACCTCAGCGACGACGACGCTATCGCCGAGTCCTCGATGCAGCTGCTGGAGCCGGTGATCACCCTCCTGCAGGAACTTTCCGCGCAGGACCGGCAAGCCCTCGCCGACCTGATCAACCAGTTCGCGCACCAGGAAACCGACCCTGAGCGGCATCTGACGGCCTGGGAGGCGCCCGAAACCGTAAGTCTGCTGGCCTGAAGGCTCCCTGCCCGCCGAGCACGGCTGTCGGCTCGGCACAATGGCGTCTCCGAGGCCATGACCAAGGCGGGCAGGAAGCGTGATCGGCATGATGCTGGACGAAGACGCCATACCCGCCCGCGGGGCGCGCTCGCTGCCACTGGTGTTCGCCGCCGGCGCGGCGGTGGGCGTGCTGGGTGGGATGATCGGCCTGGGCGGCGCCGAGTTCCGGCTGCCGCTGCTGATCAGCCTGTTTGGGTTCGCCGCGCTGTCGGCGGTCATCTTGAACAAGGCGATGAGCCTGATCGTGGTGCTCACCGCGCTGCCCGCCCGGCTGGCCGCCGTCCCCCTCGCCGATCTGGCCGCGCACGGGACCGTCGCGGCGAACCTGCTCGCCGGAAGCCTGCTCGGGGCCTGGGCGGGTGCCTCCTGAGCGGTACGGATGCGCACCGCCACCCTCTACAAGGTGCTCGCGGCCCTCATGGTGGTCATGGCCACCGCCCTGGTGCTCACCCACACCACCGCCTTGGGCGCGCTGGCGCTGCCCGGCCCGGCGCAGGCCGTCACAGTCGAGATCGCCGTACTCTTCGTGCAGGTAGTCGGCATAGAGCCGGACCAACTCCGCCGACACCGGGATGGTGCGCGTGGTCGCGGACTTGGTGCGGGCACCGTTGGCGTTGACCCGGGGCACGACCGTGACCTCACGCTCAGCGGCGGCAATGTCCTCATGCCGCAGCCCAAGAACCTCCCCGATCCGCATCCCGCTGTCATAGAGCAGCGCGAACAGCAGCCGATCGCGTAACCGCTCGCAGGCATCCAGGACGGCCTGGGCCTCGGCCACCGTCAGCACCCGGGGCAGCTTGCGTGGCGTCTTCAACGCGATCGTTCGACGGGCGATCGGCTGATCTCTACTGATGTGGTGCAGGAATGGCTTCCATCCACCACGTTGCCCCGCCGGACCCCAAGTGATCAGCAACTCGCCCAGGTCCACCCCCGTGACGGCTCGCGTGCTGGTAGAACGCCGACAACGCCGACAGCTTCCGGTTCACCGTGCTGGCCGACACATGTTGCTCGACCGACGGCAGCACCATGACCTTGCCCTCCCGAGCAGGTGCCGGCAGGCGCAGCCAGGCCACGAACTCGCCGATGTCTTCCAACCGGACCTCGCGCCAGTCCAGGCCACGACCGTCGAGGAAGGTGAAATAGTCCTTCAAATCATGCGCATACGCCTTGATCGTGTTCGGCGATCGTTCGATGTCGGTGAGATACGCCAGATACCGCTCGATCGGCTCGACCGGGAGATCGTCATCCCCCAGAACGGTCCAGGACTCAAGCGACGAGGCGGGCATGACCACCCGCTGAACAAGCATGGCTCCTCCGGAAGATCCACGTGCTGGACAGCGGTAGATAACCACGTCCACCAGCCAGAATCCGGACCCTCACACCCACGTGATCGACGTGCAAGACAGCCCTCAGAGGGCTCAAGATAACCCAGGAACGGCTGAACAAGGAGATCCGCCGCCGCACCGACGTGGTCGGCATCTTCCCCGACCGTCCGTCGATCATCCGCCTGGTCGGCGCGGTGCTGGCCGAACAGACCGACGAATGGACCGAAGCCCGCCGCTACATGGGGCTGGACATCCTCGCCAAAGCCCGCATCCGGCTCATCACCGGCGACACACCGGCCCCGAACCCGCTCCCGCAGACACTTACCGCTTAACCTGCAGAAACAGGATCACTCGAAGATCGATTCATACACCACGTCCGTGGACGTGACCCGCCCACCTTGCTCCCCTCTCCTCTTCTACAAGACGGGCGAATCGGGAAGACATGACGGCGTTCGGGCGATGTTTCGCATACTCGTGAGTGCCGAAAATTCGTCGCCTACCGCTGAGCGCGGGGCGGGCAGTTCCCAGCAGCAACCACCGCCGACTCGTCCGGCCTCAACACCGGCAATGCGCACGTTGCGCCGTCGTACGGCGGTCGTGTCCTCGGCGCCGGCCGGGACGTCGCTATATCCTCGGCTCTGTCTTTCCGGGGAGCGTGACGGCCTTGAGATGGGGCTGATAAACATCGGGCGTCGCTACGTAGTGACCTCGTGCGGGATACGTTATGCGATCAGCCGCTGGCCGGACACCAAGCGCCCCCGAACACAGGGTTCGGCAGCCGAATGCTCAAAGCGCCCATCATGCCCGCGGCACCAGACCTAGCCTGGAGACGGTTACAAGAGCCAGCCTAGGAGGCTAATCGTGGCCAAGCTGACGGAGGAACAGCGGGCAGAGCGAGCCCTCAGGCGAGCGCGGCAGAAAGCATTGGATGCGGAGGAGGACGATCGTCGCCAGGAGGCGCGGCGCCGCCAATGGGAGCGAGAGGGAACCTATATGACCTGGGCGGAGTTCCAGGCCGGTGAACCGTGCCGAGGATGCAGACAGCCTCTCTTGAACGGCGCCAGGGAGCTTCCTCCGCCTATCCGACAGACTCCGGAAGAGCGAGCGGAGGCCGAGCAGGAAGAGGCCCGCTATCGACAACTTCATGGAGATTGTCGCTCCCACCGATGGAGCGTTGAAGGCTCGCGTACCTTGCATTGCGGGTACTGCTGTCCTATGCCGCCGCTCAGTGACGAGCGAGGTTGGTCGCGCCGGTCAGGCGCAGAGCGCCGATGGCGAGGTTGCGCAGAGCGGCCATGTTGCGGGGTGCGTTGCCCGTGCGTGCCTGGGAGTGGTCCTCGCCATAGGTGACGTCGCGGACGTAGTGGAGCCTGTTCTCGATGCTCCAGTGGCCGCGGATCCAGGTTGCCAGGTCGCCGGGACTGGCCTGCCAGGTGGGCAGGCTGGTGATGGCGTAGACGGTCACGGTCCGCCACTTGCCCTTGTTCAGGTCCCTGACCTGGCGCTTGATCTGCATGGCTTGGACGGCATGGGGAAACAGCAGGCCGGCTTTGACGGTCAGGACCTTCAGGGTGCGGCGCTCGTCGCGGCCGTGTCCGCGGTCGCGCTGACGGTCAGCGACCGGGACCTGCTTCCACAGCAGCCGTTTGAGCTGGGTATGCAGGGTGGGCTGGTTCTTCTTGACGATCAGCACGTAGTGGGCGTTCTTCTCGGTCACCAGGAAGGTGGCGTGATCGCGCTGGGTGTGCAGAGCGTCCGCGGTGAGAACGCATCCGTCCAGGTCAAGGCCCTCAAGCAAGGGCCGGAACCGGGTGATCTCATTGGTCTTGCCCTCCACATCGGTCTGAGCCAGCCGATCGCAGTGAAGGACCGCGCCCCGGCCAGAACCGCCGCCGCGGCGATCGCCAGAACCGAGGCCAGTGCGTGTCGGATCCCGCGCCGTCCGCGTGGATCGGGAACCTGCCGTAGCTGGTCCAGCAGGCTGGCGTACTCGGCGACCGCTACGGGCAAGGAGTGGCCGCTGATCGCGGTCAAGTGGTCCAGGGCAGGGTTGATCGGCAATGATGAGGGGGCAGGCACGGTCTTCTCTGATCATTTGGCGTCGAGAACCTCATGATCCCGAAGGTCGTGCCTGTTCGTTTACGCCGACCGCCGTCGTGTCGCGCATCGGCCTGGCCATACCCGCCCTGCAGCTCGAACCGGACATCATGGCCGTCAACTCCACTTTGCCGAAGCCCTGGGAAGCCGGCGCGGGTGAATTCGTACGGATCAGGGCTGATGCCGCCGAATTCAGCCCGCAGCGTGAGCGGCTTGGTGTTGGCACGGATGGTCATATCGCCGTCGACCAGGTAGACGTCACCGTCCATACGCATGGCCGTGGAAGTGAACCTCATCTCTGGGTAGTCCTCGACGCTGAGGAACCCGCCGGGGCGCAGGTCCGCGTCCCGCGTGTCGTTGCCGGTAACAATGGAGGCGACTCGGATCGCGGCTTGGACGGTGGAGTCCAGCGGGTTCTCAGCAGCCATGACCACCGCCTCGAAGTCGGTGAATCGGCCACGCACGTTGCTCACCATCATGTGGCGGACGCTGAAGCCGATCTCGGAATAGGCTCGGCTTCCGGCTCACAGGTGAGGAGGGTGAGGGCGAGACCGTCGGAGTGCTGGGTCTGACGCATCCCATGTAGCGGCGATCACCACCAAGACAGCCCTCCACCTGGGCGAAGAGCTACTCCTGATCGAGCGCGACAGCCTGCCGGATGTAGTCACGCAAGGCGTCACGGTCCAAGGCGTCCGAGCTCTTGAGCTTGACGTGCCTGGTGGTCTTCCCCACGCCCTCCAGCAGGTCATGATCGTCGTCGAACTCCGCTCCGCGGGCGAACGCGAACGTGATGTGGGTCTTGCTGTGACTGATGATCGCAAGGATGGTGCCGGCCTTCCACGCGGGGGATCCGCGGCTGATCACCTCGGACGCGCCCGGTGCGCCCTCGGCCATCAGCTCTCGCAGGATACGGACGATGTTCTGGTGCTGCGGCGGCAGGTTGGTCCGCACGAACTCATCTACCTCGGCACTGGACATGGGAGGGCCTTCCTCGGCTACGGGGTGAGCTTCAACCGGTGCCGCCCATTTTGCGAGATGGTCCTTACGGTTTGTTTACGCTTACCCCGGCATTCCGGTCCACCGACAGGCGAAGGAGCGTAAACGAACCGAAGGTGCCTTCGCGCAGGGTTGACCACGACACGAACCCGTGGGAGGCCCGAGATGCCGGACGGCACACCATTGCGGCTGGTGATCATCATCGGCAGCACCCGCCACGGGCGGTTCGGCCCCACCGCGGCCTCCTGGTTCACTGCCCAGGCTCGCAAGCGCCGGGAGTTGGACATCGATCTCATCGACCTGGCCGCGGCCCGTCTGCCCGACACCCTCACCGACCAGGACGAGGCCGTCCCGGAGCCGGTACGGGCGCTGGCTCCGAGGCTGGCCGCCGCCGACGCGTTCGTGGTGGTCACACCGGAGTACAACCGGAGCTTCCCCGCTCCGCTCAAGACCGCCATCGACTGGTTCTACGAGGAGTGGCAGGCCAAACCTGTCGCCTTCGTCTCCTACGGGAGGGAATCGGGGGGCTTGCACGCCGCGGCGCAGTTGCGTGAGGTGTTCGGCGAACTGCACGCCGTTGCCATCCCCACCCTCATCAGCCTGCCCTGCTACTGGGAGTTGTTCGCCGCCGACGGCAGCTGGCCCAAACCCACCGCGACGTGCAACACCACGGTCAAGACGACGCTGGACGAGCTGACCTGGTGGGCGTACGCGCTGCGCGAGGCACGCGCCAATCGTTCGTACACCTGCTGACACGCCCACCGCCGGGCACCCCCGTGATCGCAACATCCCGGGACAACACGCGTTACGACTGCAGGAGCATGCCATGCGCAAAGTGATCGTTTCGGTCTTCGCGACGATGGACGGCGTCCAGGAGAACCCGCACGAGTGGTCGCTGGAGTACTCGACCGCAGAGTATGAGGCCTACGCCCGCGATCAGTTGTTCGCCGCGGACGCCCTGCTGATGGGGCGGGTCACCTACCAGGGGTTCGCCGATTCCTGGCCGTCCATGAGCAAAGAGGGACCCGCGCCGGAGGATTTCACCGGCCGGATCAACAACATGCCCAAGTACATCGTGTCGACCACCCTCAACGAGGTCGGCTGGACCAACTCGAGCCTGGTCAAGGGCGATGTCGTCGAAGCGGTGCGTGAGCTCAAGCGACAGCCCGGCCAGGACATCCTGATGTTCGGGTGCGGCGAGCTGGCCCGGACGCTGACGCGGCACGACCTCATCGACGAGATCCGGGTCTGGGTTCATCCCGTCGTCCTGGGGCGCGGCGAGAGCCTGTTCGCCGGCTGGAGCGAGACACGGTTCCGCCTGACCGGCACGAGGACGTTCGGATCGGGTGTCGTCGTCCTGGCACACGAGCCGGTACGCGGCCACGCGCGACCCCCTCTCGCCGCGAATTAAGCACCGATCCCCCGTTGCGCCCCACCACAGCAACCCCCACGAAAGAGGAAATATCGCCATGATCGACATTCAGCAGCAGACGCAGGACGCCATCGACCTGCTGGTCGAGTCCGACACCGAACGGGGCCTGCAGGTCGCCGTCTACCATCGCGGCGACCTGGTGGTCGACGCCGTCGCCGGCCAGGCCGACCCGGTGACCGGCAGGCCGGTCACGCTGGACACGCCGTTCCATGTCACCTCGACCGGCAAGGGGGTGACCTCCACCGTCGTGCACGTGCTCGTGGAACGGGGCGCTCTCACGTACGACACTCCGGTTGTAGAGCTTTGGCCGGAGTTTGGCGCGCATGGCAAGGAGCGCGCCACCGTGCGCCACGTGCTCAACCACTCAGTCGGCGTGCCCGGCCTCCCGCAGGGCACGACACCGGAGGATCTGACCGACTGGGACAAGATGTGCACGGCGATCGCCGACGCCGCACCGTGGTGGGAACCCGGCACCAGGACCGGATATCACTCGCAGTCGTTCGGCTACATCGCCGGCGAGATCGCGCGCCGGGCCACCGGCCGGCCGATCTCCCAGGTGCTCCGCGACGAGGTGGCCGGGCCGCTGGGCGTCGTGGACGAGCTGTTCTTCGGCGTACCGGCCTCCGAACTCGGCCGGCAGGCCCGTCTGGAGGAGGCGGCGGGCGGCATGGAGCTGACCCCGGACATGATCGCCGCGATGGCCGGGCAGGTGCCGTTCTTCAGGGTCGTGGACGGATGGACGGCGGCGCCGCCCGCGGCCCTGCCGACCGCGGCCTACTGCAACCGCGACGACGTGCTCGCCGCCGACATCCCGGCGGGCGGCGTCATGACCGCCCGCGCCGTGGCACGCATGTACGCCGCCCTGATGGACGAGGTCGACGGCGTGCGGCTCATCTCCTCCGAGCGGCTGCGGGAGGTCACCACGGTGACGATCACCGGAGTCGACGAGGTCACCGGGTCCCCTGCCACCCGCGGACTGGGCTACGACATCGGCTTCCCCGGACCGCTCGACAGCCCCACCCTGTTCGGCATGGCCGGAAGCGGGGGGACCGCGGCGTACGCCGACACCGCGACCGGCACCGTCGTCGCCGTGGCCAAGAATCGCGTGACGGCCGGCGACTACAGCACGTTCCACCACATCGGCGCGCTCGTGGCCAAGGCCCTCGGCCCGCGCTGACCGGCGTGCGGCCCCACACCTCCCGCCACCCTCACGCAGGCCGCCGAAAACGTCGCCGGCCTGCGTTATGGTGGCGGTCATGCGCTTTGGGGTGCTGGGGCCGCTCGCAGTGTGGCGGGAGGATGGCAGCTCCGTCGCGGTGCCCGGCCTGAAGGTCCGGGCCCTGCTGGCGGCCCTGCTCGTGCACCACGGGCGGCCGGTGCCCGCCGACCTGCTCATCGATCACTTATGGGGCGACGATCCGCCGGGCAACGCGCCGGGTGCGCTGTCGGCGAAGGCCTCTCACCTACGCCGGGCGCTGGAGGACGCCGAGCCGGGCGGGCGAGCGCTCGTCGTGTCCCCACCGCCGGGCTACTTGCTCCGCGTCGAGGCCGACGCGGTCGACGCCCACCGGTTCGAGAGCCTCACCGCCAGGGCCGGCGAGATGGACGACCCGCGGGCCAAGGCCGAGCTGCTGTCCGAAGCGCTGGCCCTGTGGCGGGGCCCGGCCTACACCGACTTCGCCGACGAGGCGTTCACCCGCACCACGATCGCGCGCCTTGAGGAGCAACGCCTCACCGCTATGGAGGACCTCGCCGAGGCCCGGCTCGCGCTCGGCATGCACGCCACGGTCGCCGGTGAGCTCGGTGAGTTGCTGGCCCGGCACCCGCTGAGGGAGCGGCCGCGCGCCCTGCACATGCTCGCCCTCTACCGGGCCGGGCGGCAGGGCGAGGCCCTGAGCAGCTACGAGGAGTCGCGCGCCCACCTGGCCGAGGAGCTTGGCCTGGACCCCGGTCCCGCCCTGGCCGGGCTGCACCGGTCGATCCTGGCTCATGACCGCGGGCTCAACGCACCGCTCGGCCCTGCGCCCGCGACCAATCTGCCCAACGCGATCACCGACTTGGTCGGCCGCGACGACGCGGTCGCCGAGGTACGCGCGCTGCTGCGACAAAACCGGCTGGTGACGCTCACCGGTTCAGCCGGGGTGGGCAAGACCCGGCTCTCGATCGACGTCGCCACCCCGATGGCCGAGACGTTGACCGACGGCGCATGGCTCGTCGAGCTGGGCGCGTTGCGGCCCGGCATGCCCGATGAGAGGGGATCGCTCACCGACCTGGTGATGGCGGTCCTGGACATCCACGACGGCGGCGCCAGGCCCACAGAGGCGCCGACCGACCGGCTTGCCTGCGCCCTGCGCGCCAGGCGGCTGCTGCTGGTGCTGGACAACTGCGAGCACATGATCGAGCCGGTCGCCGAGGTCACCGGCCTCCTGCTGCGCGCCGTGCCCGGACTGCGTGTCCTGGCGACCAGCCGGGAGCCGCTCGGCCTGGCGGGCGAGGTGGTGTGGCCAGTGCCGCCGCTGGAGGTCCCCGGCCCCGGCGACCCCACCGACCCGGCGACGCTAGAGCGGTTCAGCGCGGTGCGGCTGTTCGTGACGCGTACGGCCGCCGCAGCGCACGGGTTCACCCTCACCCCGGACAACGCGGAGGCCGTCGCGGTGCTGTGCCGCAGGCTGGACGGCATTCCGCTGGCCTTGGAACTGGCCGCCACCCGCGTGCGCACGCTGGGAATACACGGCCTGCTCGCCAGGCTCGACAACCGGTTCCGGCTGCTGACGACAGGACACCGAGGTGCTCCGCCACGACAGCAGACGCTCATGGCGATGATCGACTGGAGCTGGCAGCTGCTCACCGAGCCCGAGCGCATCGTGCTGCGCCGCCTGGCCGTCCTCGCTGACGGCTGCACTCTGGAGGCCGCCCAGGCGATCTGCGCGGCCGGCGACGTAGGCCCCGACGAGGTGCTCGACATCCTGGCGCGCCTGGTGGACCGGTCGCTGGTCGTCATATCCGACCGTGGTGACGACGACCCCCGCTACCGGCTGCTGGAGTCGGTGGCGGCCTACTGCACGGAGCGCTTGCAGGAGGTCGGCGAGTTGCCGCGGATTCGGCTGCGGCACTGCTCCCACTACGCCGAGCTGGCCGAGCAGGCCGAGCCTCACCTGTACGGACCGAACCAGCGGCTCTGGATGCAGCGACTGGACGTTGAGGCGGCCAACCTGCACCGCGCGCTCGAGGGTGCGGCCCGCCACGGTGCCGCCGGACTCGCGCTACGGCTGGTCAATGCGCTGGCCTGGTACTGGTTCCTGCGCGGCCGGCTGACCGAGGCGCGGCGGTCACTCCAGGCGGCGCTGGACGCTCGGGGCGCAGTGTCCCAGGCCGCCCGTGCCAGAGCCACGGCCTGGCACACTGGCATCTCGTTCCTGCTGGGCGACATCGCCGGCTGGCCGGCCCGCCACGGCGCGGCGTTGAGGGCGTACGAGAGCGTGGCGGACGAGCGAGGGCGGGCCAGGGCCGAGTGGTTCCTCGCGTTCGCCGAGATCGACCTCGGCGATGTGGCCGCCACCGGGCAACTGATCGACCGGGTCCTGACTACGTTCCGCGCCGTCGACGATCAGTGGGGAGTAGCGGCCGCCCTCGGCCTGCGGGCCAAACACGCGCATGTGAGAGGCGACCCCGGCGCCCTCGAACGTGACGGCACGCAGAGCGCGGCGCTGTTCCGCCGGCTCGGTGACCGGTGGGGCCTGCTGCAGGCCACCGAGTGGCTTGGCGCCCACGCCGGATTGACCGGCGACTTCGAGCAGGCCACCCGCCTGCACCGCGACGGGCTGCGGATGGCCGAGGAGCTCGGGCTCTGGCCCGAGCTCTCCGGGCGCCTGTCCTGGCTGGGCTGGATCGCCATGGAGCGCGGCGACTACCCATCGGCGCGCGAGTTTTGCGAGCGGGGGCTGCGGCTCGCTCTGGAGCAGGGTTCTCCCCTCGGTGCCGTGTTCGCGGAGATGGGGCTCGCCTTCGCCGCCCGCAGGGAGGGAAAGCTGGACACCGCCGAGACACACCTGCGGAACCTCATGGACGCCACCGAGCGGCACGACACCGGACCGGGACACGCTCTGTACGCGCCGAGCGTTCTCGTCGAACTCGGATACGTCGAGGAGCTCCGCAGCAACTCGGCGGCGGCCATGGCCCGCCACCTGGAAGCCTTCGCCATCGCACGGGACCTGGGCGCCAGCGGGGACGTCGCGCAGGCGCTGTCCGGGCTGGCCGGCGCCTGCGCGCTCGACGGCCGCCTCCACCACGCCGCCCAGTTGCTCGGGGCGGCCGCGGCGGCCCGGGAGTCGATCCGGAGAGTGGTCACGCCCGCCGAACAGGGCGATCTGGACCGGACCGCCTTCGCCGCCCGTACCGCGCTCGGCGAGGTGGAGTTCGCCGCGGCGTTCGACCACGGCCACACGCTGCGCCCCGACGAAGCCCGCTCCATCCTCGACCGGCCCGGGCACATGGGCCGGTCCGGACGATGTGCGGTGCTCCCTCACCCTCAGCCCAGCCCAGACATGCCAGAGCCTGGCGCCCGGTCAAGTTCTTCCGGCGACGCGCGAAAGTGTTCGTGACGGTGAGATAGGCCAGGCCAAGAAGCACAGCGGATCACCCTACTGCCTCCGGTCTCCCGCCCCCGCCCGAACGCGTGCAAGCCAAGAGAAACCAAGCAAAGCTTTGAGTGACCTGCGCGGATGACATTGTGGGGCAGGCGCAGACACCGGTGACCTTCTTGTAGGTGATGTGGAAGTGAGAACTCCCGTGATCACAGACAGAAGGTCATCCTTGTCTCAGTGTCACGCTATGTTACGGCAGCCGATCCAGACACCAGGGAACGGTCATCCGGACGGGTAACGTTGAAATCGCCCTGTGGTTGAAGGGTGCACGAAATGGACTCCCGAGCGACGAAAAGCGCACCTGGAGGCGCGGATATCAATATCGAGCGCCTCCCGGTATTCGTGTCAGCTTATGGTGATCCTCGTCTCCTGATTCGAGCCATTCTCCGGCTTCCCGGTCTTCACGGGTCCCACGGGAAGGAGGAAACTCGCCAGGAAGCTCAGCCCGAGCAGGCCCACGACGCACCACAGGCTCTGCTCGCTGGAGCGGAGGAAGTCGGCGATGGTCGCCCTGCGCACGGCTTCGAGCACCTGGTCCGAGGCCTGCGGTGTCGACAGCTCGAGACGGCTGAAGAGCTGCCCGCAGCTTGCCGGGTTGGTCGACGCGTCGTCTGAGCTCATGCGGTCGCGGAAGCAGTCGTTCACCGACCCGACGGCCTGCTCGGCGTCGGTCTGCGAGACGCCCGCTGAGGCCAGCGCCCTGCCGAGCCCGGCCGTGCCCTCCCTAGCCGCGCTCGCGGAGTTGGTCGAGAGCAGGCCGAAGAATATGGCCCCGATCACCGCGATGCCGACGGCCGCGCTCAGCTGGACCGTCGTGTTGACCACTCCGGAGGCGGACCCCGCGTGGCGCGAGGAGACCCGGGCGAGCGTGATGTTCACGATGGTCGCGGAGACGCAGGCCAGGCCGATGCCGGCCACCACCATGGACGGGACCAGGTGCCAGGGGCTGAGGTCTCCGCCGGTGCGGGTCAGGGTGTAGATCATGCCGCCGACCGCACCGCCCATGGCGAGCGAGCCGATGCTGACCACCATACGGCCCACACGCGGGGCAAGCTGGGTGGCGGCTCCCGAGCCGATGATCACGCCGAAGGCGAAGGGAAGGAAGGTGAGCCCGGCGCGAAGCGGTGTGTAGCCGAGCGCGATCTGGATGTGCAGTGTCAGGATGAAGAAGAAGCTGCCGCCGGCGAAGAAGATCAGGGCGACGAACAGGCCGGGAACGACCCCTCGCTCGCGGAACAGGCCGAGGTCGATGAGAGGGGAGTCGTCCTTGCGGGACTTGTGCCGCTCGTACAGGACGAACAACACCAGCAGGGGCACGCTCGCTGCCATGGTGAGGTACGTCCAGACCGGCCAGTCGAGGTCCCGTCCCTGCACCAGTGGGTAGAACACCGCGAAGAGGGCGAGCGTGACGAGCAGGACGCCCCCAAGGTCGAGTCGGCGCGCGTGCTCGGCCCGGGACTCCGGCATGAGCACGGCGGTCCCGATGACGGCGATGACTCCGATGGGAATGTTGACCAGGAAGATGGTGCGCCAGCCCCATCCGAAGACGTCAGCGTTGATCAGGATCCCGCCGAGCAGCGGTCCGCTCACGCCCGCGAGGGCGAGGATCATGCCGTACAGGCCGAGCGCTTTGGGGCGTTCCTTAGACGTGAAGCTCACCTGGATGTAGGTGAGCACCTGCGGGATCATCACCGCGGCCATCGCGCCTTGGAGGGTGCGGGAGCCGATCAGGGTCTCGGGGTTCTGCGCGGCTCCGGCCAGGGCGGAGGCTACGGTGAAGCCGACGATCCCGGCGATGAAGGTCTTCTTGCGGCCGAACACGTCTCCGATGCGGCCGCCTGTGATGAGCATGATGGCAAAGGCCAGCGCGTATCCTGCCGCGACCCACTGAAGGTCGGCGTTGGTGGCCTTGAGGTCCCGCTGGATCTCGGGGAGGGCCACCGTGACGATGGTGTTGTCCGCCAGATCCATGAAGGCGGCCAGCAGGACGACGAACAGGGCGGGCCAGCGTCGGGCGTGCGACCCCGGCTCAGAGTCCGGGGGTTGCGCGGCGTGCGGCGTTGAGGACATTTCTGACGCTCCGGTTAGCGATGGATTGGGGGCTCCGGTATCCCGACCGAAGTATTCTCTTAAGGGAGTCGTAGGTTTAGTTCACTAAGGAAAGTCTCTTAGCAAACTAAGGGAACAAGTTGGGAGATGTCAATGCTGGAGACCTCGCGTCCAGAGCTCCTCGGGCTGGTCCAGAAGGCGGTCCGTGCCTACACCGCGAGTGCCGTCCTCTACAGCCAGGCCATCGCCGACCAGCTCGGCCTGAACGCGACCGACGCCAGGTGCCTGGACATACTGAGCAGGACCGGGCCGATCACGGCAGGCCAGCTCGCCGAGCTCACCGGCCTCACCACGGGCGCGATCACCGGCGTCGTGGACCGCCTGGAGAAGCCGGGCTACGTCCGAAGGGTGCGCGACGCAGAGGACCGCCGCCGGGTGATCATCATGCCCATCCCGGAGGAGGAGCTCCCGATCAACGCCTCCCTGGAGACGGGTGGCCGACGGGTGAAGGAGCTCCTGGACGGCTACAGCAACGAGCAGCTCTCCGTGATCTACGACTTCCTCAGCCGGTCGGTCTCGATGACGCCGGCCGAGACCGCCAACGTGCGCGAGATGACCGGCCGGAACGTCGCCGCCCAGGATGGCTGATCACCTGGCCGGTGGCCACCGGCCAGGTACACGAGCCGAGACCTACCAGAGCGACGTTCCTGGTGAACCGACTGGCCGGGGCGTCGCGAACTGGTGCGGAATTGGTGGCGGGAGAGCGGCCAGTCGGCGTGCCCGACGGGGTCGCGACCCTGCTGTCGCGGCACAGCCCACTGGCCACCGTGCTGAACGATTTCTACCACGACCTGCAGAGTGAGAGCAGGAAGACGCCGTGCCCGCTGGAGGAGATCCGCCAGGTTGCCGGACGGCACGCCCTGCCGCTCGAGTTGTGAAATAACCCCAGAGTTCGTTGACCGGTTGAAAGCCCAGAGTCCACGCGAACTGAAGGTTCTTGCAGAGGACGGCCAGCACGCGATCGGCTTCCTGGGCATCGCCCGCAGCGCGGTGGGCGCCGCCCAGCGGTCGCCACCAGTGACTGCGCCGCCACATAACTAGATTTCCCAGAGTTCGCGAGATCTGTCCGGCCCGGTTACTGACGGGTAGCGCCAATGGCTGTTCCTAGGTTCCTCGATCCCGCAGTACGCGGGTGCCGTCCCGCCGGTACGTCACGCTCTTCGACTGAGCGCACGTCCGCGGTCCGCACGGAGGTGGCCGGCCGCGCGCATACGATCTGGCTAGCGCCCGATCACAGCCCCAGCGCGGTCATGAAGGCCATGCTGGCCGCCATTCCGGCCGCGCACAGTTCCTGGCCGATCCTTCTTCGAGGCATGCCCTGGTTGGGCAGGATGCGGATGAGCCGGGCGCAGGTCCAGGCCAACCCGATGATCAGGGCCAGCGTGGCCGGCGCACCGCCGCCATGTGCGTGTCCGCCGGACGGGATGTTGGCGACAGCGGCGTCGTCGGACGCCGTCAGCACCAACAGGATGGGCATGATCACGAAGTCCTGGATGTGGTGACCGGCCTCTGCGCGGCGGGAAGGAGAGCCGCACAGCCAGCCGGCGGTCAGCAGCGCGAGCACCGCGACGGGCAGGAACAGGCCGCCCAGATGCCCTGCCGCCATGCCAGACGCCATGACGACGTGCGGCCACCGCCTGCTGGGAGGGACGGAGGGCAGCAGCGCCGGCGCGAGGGCCAGGACGCAGCCGACCGTTATCCCCACCGTGTGGAGCAGGGACATGACATGCTCCTTGCCGTCTGCCGTCTGCCCGCTAGCCTCGGCCGAGCGCCTGCTCGCGCAGTGGCCGCAGTGCCTCGCCCCAGGCGATGACCTGGTCCAGCATGGTGTCGACCGCATTCTCCTGCTGGGCTGCCGGTCTGAAGACGCTGTAGTTCTCGAAGTCGGTGTGCAGCGAGAGCGTGACCTGCGCGCGTACGTCGGCGATTTGCAGTTCGCCCATCATCAGCCGCAGGTGCTCCACCGCGCGGGTGCCGCCGTTGACGCCGTAGCTGACGAATCCGGCCGCCTTGTTGTTCCATTCGGCGTACAGGAAGTCGAGGGCGTTCTTCAGGGCGCCGGAGGTCGAGTGGTTGTACTCGGGCGTCACGAACACGTAGGCGTCGAAGGAGTCGATCTTCGCGGCCCAGGCGCGGGTACGTGGCAGGTCATAGCGACCCGTCGAGGCCGGCATCACCTCATCCAGCAACGGCAGGTCGAAGTTCTTGAGGTCGACCAGTTCGAAATCGGCGTCGCCCCGTTTGGTCGCGAGGTCGCCGACCCACTGGGCCACGGCCTCGCCGTTGCGTCCCGGGCGTGTGCTGCCGATGATGATCGCTACCTTGATCATGGGTTCTTCCTCTCGTTGTGTCGCGGTCAGTTGTGCAGCGGGCAGGCGCATCTGGTCGATCCCTCCGATAGTGGGCCGAGGTCGTCGTCGCGCCCTGCCTGCAGGCGCGGCTGCTGGGCCATCGGACGGCCGTCGGCCGACCGGAACTGGCCGCCTTTGGAGCCCCAGCGCTGCGGCCAGCCCTGCGGCGAGTCCTCCCAGTCCTCCTGGCGGCCGTAGACGGTCCGATCCAGCAGCCCGTACGAGGGCGCCATCGCCTCGTTGCCGCGGCCGGAGGTCCAGTAGGTCTCATATACCTGCTCGCCGTCGCGCAGGTAGCAGGCCAGGATGCCGAAGTACCGGCCGGCGATCAGCCGGTCCACCGACTCCTGCGGCACCGAGTACCAGGGAACGGTGTAGCCCATGAAGTCGCGATAGCGGGAGCTCTCCTCGTAGGAGCCCTCGGACAGGACCGCGTAGCTGACGTCGCGGGAGTGCAGGTAGGCCGGCTCGGTGACGTGGGAGGTGTTGAAGGTGCAGCCCTCGCACTGCTGGGCGGCGGGCCGGCCGGGGTGCCACATGTGGAAATAGGCGATCAGCTGGGACCGGCCGTCGAACAGGTCGATCAACGGCACCGGCCCCTTCGGTCCGGTCAGCGGTGTCTGTGGATCGACCGCGACCATCGGCAGGCGGCGCCGGGCGGCGGCGAGTGCGTCACCTTCGCGGGTGTGGGCCTTCTCTCGGATACGAAGCCGGTCCAGCTCGGCCTGGAACACGGCCCGGCCGGTGATCGGGGGCTTGGGCGCGTCGCCGATCGGTGAGGCGTCGGGGTGGGTGGGCTGGTCGTTCATGGTGAATCCTCTCGAAGAGGTAGGCCGGGCAGGATGCCGTGGGGGTCGTGGGCCGCTTTCACCCGCTCCAGCCTGGGGAGGTTGTCGCCCCAGTAGGAGCGTGCGGGATCGGGGAGGGTGGGATCGGGGAAGTTGGGGTACACGCCGCCGCTGGACCAGGACTGGACTGTCTGCCAGGAGCACCGCAGCCATTCACTTTCCGGCAGGACGGTACCGGGCCGTGCCGGCCGCAGCGTGGCGGTGTGTTTGAGCAGGAAGCGCTCGCTCCGATGCGGGAACGCTGTGGCGTGCGATGGGACGCGGTTGTAGGCGCCGCCCCACGGCGTGAGGTCGAGTTCGCGGGACTCGCCAGCTCGCCGGTCGGCCACCAGCTGATCGACCAGGACGTCGAGCGGGCCGGGCGGTATGTCCTGCTGGAAGAAGCCGGACCTGCTGAACAGGTGCCCGCCATCACCGCCGGGCACGCGCGCGGCGAGCGTGGCTTGCGTGTCCGGCCACGACATCTGCCGGCGCCACCTGCTCTGCGGGCGGGCCCCGGCCCTGGCGATGAGATCGTCAAGCAGGTCGTCGGTGTGTGCGGGCGACAGTCCGGCGGCCGCTCCGAACAGACTCACCCGCGCCTGGCCGTGCGGCTGGGCCGGGACGGTGAGCAGCACGCTCACGGCGAGTTCGTCGGGTGCGTCCGGGCTCCACTTCTGCCAGGCGTCGATGACCTGGGCGGCGTGCCGGTAGTCCCACCGGAGCTCCACTGCGGTGCACCGCGGGGACGGGACCGGCGCGAACGACAGCTCCGTGACGACGCCGACCCCCGCGGCACCACCGCCTCTGAGGGCCCAGAACAGGTCGGCGTGCTCACGTTCGTCGCAGTGCGCGAGGCTGCCGTCCGCGCGGACGACACGCGCGCTGACAAGCCGGTCACAGGTCAGCCCCCAGATACGGCCGAGGAAGCCGAGACCACCGCCGAGGGTCAGCCCGGCGATGCCGACGGTAGGGCCGCTCCCGGCGGCCAGGGTGCGGGCGTGCCGGTCGAGGCGCCGGTACACGTTGGCGAGCCGCGTACCTGCGCCGATGTGCGCATACCCGTCCTTCAGGGAGACTCCGGTGAGCTCACCGAGGTCAATGAGCACTCCGGTAGTGGTGGAGCGGCCGGCGAAATCGTGTCCGCCGCTGCGTACCGCCACCGGCAGGCCGTTGTCCTTCGCGAAACCGAGCGCGGCCACGACGTCGGAGGCAGCCCGGCAACGCACCACCGCCCGCGGGCGAACCTCACCGAAGCGCTGCCCGGCCGGTCTGGACGCCGCGTCGTAGCCGGCCGAACCGTCGATCAGCACGACGCCGGTGACCCGCCGCGCCAAGTCCCGCCAAGCCCGGTCCGGCAGCGCGTCGACGCCGCCACCTCCGCTCTCATGTCCGTTCCTGATCACGGGATTCACACTAGACAGCCAGAAGCCAGGCGGAACATGGCCATCAAGGCGTACCTGGGCATCCGCTGGACGCGATTGTAAAGTGAAGGGCGTGAATTCCTTCCGATCGGAAAATGACCTCGATGACCTCGACTGGAAGCTCCTTGAGGAGTTGCAGGCCGACGCCCGGCTGTCCTACAACGAACTGGCCCGGCGGGTGCATCTGTCCGCGCCGGCCGTCGCCGACCGGATCCGTCGCCTGGAACGACGCGGCGTGATCGTCGGCTATCAGGCGCAAATCGATCCTGTTGCGGCCGGGTTCCCCATCCAGGCGTACATCGAACTGCGCTGCGCTCCGAGCTCCTGCCTGCTGAAAAGCTCGGCCGCCGAGGACTACCCGGAGGTGGTCGAGGTCGACAAGCTGAGCGGGCAGCACTGCTCGATGCTCAAGGTCAGGGCCTCGTCACTGGCGCATCTCGAAGGCGTGCTGGAGCAGATCGGCAAGCACGGCCAGATGGACACCCACATTGTCCTGTCCACGCAGTACCACGACCCACGCGTGCGCCGGAACCATCCCGACCGGCCTGTGACCGCCTCCGCAGGGTGGACGCGTCAGCCTGCAGGAACCGCAAACCCGACAGACTGACCGCTTACCGGGCGGAGTCCCGGATGGCCTGGATCAGCGCGACGGTGGCGGGTGGGTCGGGTGGATCAGCGGAGCGAGAGCCGGGCGCTGTCGGTACAGACGAAGAGCATGCCGCTGGCCACGGTGAAGGGAGACTCGGCCTGTTCGCATTCGGCCTTCGAGGAGGAGGAATGCACACATTGGCACGAGGCCTTCCGCCTTCGAACGTGCCCCAGCCGTCATGCAGGAATTGATCTTGGAGCGATTCCGCTCACGGGATGTCGGGATTGGGTGATTTCCCGACACCTCGCCGGACGGGCTCTATGTTGCCCAGAAATTCGGACTTCGCGGCACGAATCGCCGCTCCGGATGGGTGTTTTCCAGCTCGTATTGACGACAGGATTTCCCGACAGGTAGAAGGGGCTCTCGTCCCCCATCCGAGGAGCCGCCGGTGCGGATCGTCTACTCCCGCTCGTCCACCGCCACACAGTCCCTGCTGCGGCAGCGGCACATCCTTACCGAGGCCGGTCTGCTGGTGCGAACCGAAGGCGTCGCCGAGGGGTTTCGCCCGGCCGAGGGGGTGCTGCTGTTCGAGGATCCGGCGACGACGTCGAAGATCCCGGCGCTGGAGCGGCCCGCGTTCGCGAAGGTCGCCTCCGCCGCGCACCCCGGGGATGTCCTGACGGTCTCGGAGCTGTTCCGGCTGTGCCGCGACCTGATCGACATCCACGCCGTGCGCGACTGGTGCCAGGCCCGCGGCGTCGTCCTGCGCGTCCTGTCGGGCCCGCTGTCGAACTTCCATGACCTCGCGGCCAACGACGCTACGACAGCGCTGCTCATCAACGTGATCACTGCGGTCGGGCAGTTCCAGCGCGACATCCAGAACGAGCTGATCGTCGAAGGGATCGCCGCCGCCGAAGGCGAAGGCCGTTATCGCGGCCGGCCGCCCACACTGGCCGGCGCCCAGCTTGAGAAGGTGCGTTCGGCGTTCCAGGACCACGGCACTTCGATCGCGGCTCTCGCCCGTGCCCATGGAGTGAGCCGGGCCGCCATCCGAACTGCGCTGACCGGGCTACTGCCTGGCCAACCGGGTCCGCCCGTGCTCATCCCGACCGAGGGCCCCGCCGAAGCGTCCAGCTAAGTTACTCGCCGGTACCGCCAACGGCTGTCCGTAGGTTCCTCAACCCCGACCTACCTGCGCACCTGCCTGCCACCCGAACCCGGCCACGACTGGGACCAGGTCCTGTCGGCCATCGGCTCCGGAGCGGCTCCGGCGCTGGCCGCGACGACCGCCACCCCGCTGGGACTATGGCTGATCCGCATGGTCTACATCCTGCCCAAAGCCGACCCCGCGCCGCTGCTCGGCAGGCTCGGCCACGACCTGGAAGCGTTGTGTCATCATCTGCTGGACCACCTCATCGACACGCTGCTTCACGCCCGCCCACCCACCACCGATTCCAGCGACCCGTTCCGCCCCCGCCGATCCTGGGACGCCGGCCACGTACGGACCCGGCTCAGCCACCTGGCTCAAGCACTGACCCGCAACCACACCCGGGACCTGGCCTGGTGGAACATCGCCCGTCGCACCACCTCCTCGGCCGGCCGACGCCTGCTGCAGACGACGTTCGGGCTCGTGGCCGGGCTGGTCAGCGGATTGATGATCACGTTCGCGTTCCCAGCCGGCAGCATTCTCGACATTGTCCTCGCTGGGCTCGTGATCGGACTCGTGGGCGCGATAGTGATCGGGTTCAGGGCCAAGAGCTGGTTCAGCCAGGCTCCAGGATTTGCTGAACTGCGGATCCGCGACGTGCTCCGTATCCCCATCCGTGGCCTCGTGTACGGATTCCTGATCTTCGCAGGAGGATTCGTCTTGGCTGTCGTCCTAGAGACCGCCACTCTTGACATGGACGCGGCCTACCAGGCCACCTTCGTACGGGCGATCGCAAAGGCCACCGTCTCGTTCGCTTTCCTGGGCGGGCTTGCGATCGTGTTCATCACCTGGGTCAAGCTGGTGGAGCGCCCGGCTCCGCTTGTTACCGCGACCACTGCCTCGTCAGCGTGGAGGGCCGACAGAAGCCTTATGTTGGTTCGTTCCTTCGCAGCTGGAAGCGTGTTCGCGATCGTGTTCGTCGCCTTTACATTCCTCTCCATTGCGGTTTCCGTCCCTGGGCAAGAGCTGGGGGGGCAAGCTCCTGTTCGTGCTCCTGTCGGGGGTGCTGAGTGGACTCGGGGCCGGGCTTCTCGGCGCTCTCGTGGTCGGACGTCACCACGCGTGGCTGGTCTGCAGGCTCACTCTGTTGGCCCAACGCCGGCTGCCGCGCAGACTGATCCCGTTCCTCGACGACATGCACCGCCTCGGGCTGCTGCGGGCTGTAGGCTCGCTCTACCAGTTCCGTCACGCCGAGCTGCACGATCACCTCGCCGCGCCGGCCGCCCAGCACACGGTCAAATCGGCGTAGGGCGCAGGGAGCCGCCGCGGCGAAGACCACGATGCCGATCACATGCACTGAACTGCGGCTCCAGGTAGCGTTCCTCTCACGGCTCTCCGGAGCGGAGTACCGAGGCGGCGCACCTGACATGCCTGAAGACACCTAGATATCTGTGAGGCAAGTACACGCCAACGCTACTTTACGAACGTGTCTGACTACCAAGAGTCACTCAAGATAACGGCATAGGTCTTTGAAGGAGGGCGGCGCAGAGCACCATGGCAGCAGGATCGACAATTCCGTGTCGATGGCAGTGTCCGGTTCTGCGTGTGGCGGAGCGTCACATCGGCGCGAGGGGCCGAGTGCGCTCGTTCCATAGTTGTCCAGGCTTGTCGGCCCCTTCCAGCAGGTCAGAGGATGATGATCTCTTCTTTCACGTAGGCCAAGTTGACCGAATTCAGATCCGCATGGGTCAGAATGTGCCGATGACGATCTCCGCTGACGGCTCCGGTCCGGTCCGGATTGTGACGGCCGTTCTTCGCGACGGCGATCGAGTGTTGCTGTGTCATCGAAGCGCTGGCGAGGGCTTGCCGGTCCTGCTCGGACAGATCCTGCAGGAGGACGGCCGCCGGCTCGATCACCTTCATCGTGGCCTCGGGCGTGATGGCGTCGTCGTCGCTGAGGTCGAGTTGGATGACGACCTCGGTGAGGGCAGAGCGTGTCGCTGAACCTCGGACAGGCCCTCGGGCGCAGTGGACGCGACGGCTCCTCCTGCTCAGCCTTCTTCACGCCCGGATGGGGCGATGAAACCTTCCGTCTCGTCGTTGTGGGGGACACCGAAGCGCTCGGGAAGCATGATGTTGGTGACGCGTTTCATGGAGCGAAGGGGCTCATCCCATGGAGCAAGCTCTCGGCATTGTGATTGGCTGGGTCCTTCTCGCAGGCTTGGGGGCATTCGCCCTCTGGTTCTTGCTGGGTTGGCTGAGGGCTGTTCGCAGTTGCTATTGGCCGCCAGAACCCCCACCAGCGCCGAGAGTTTGGACGGAGGGAGAGCTCCGGTTGTGGGGAGCAGAACGCCAGGCGGAACAGCAGCGCGAGGCCGAGGCGAGACGACAGCTTTCGGCGGCTCTTGAAGAGACCCGACGTCGATTCTTGGCAACTGAAGAAGGGCAGCGGATTCTGCGCCAGGGATACCAGGGAGACTAGATGATTGATTCCAAGGGCTGAGGTTGGCGATTGCCTCCGGACATGCAGCGAGGGTGTCCAAGGTCGGTTTGTGACGAAAGACCTGAAAACCTCGCCGCAGCACATACATGAAGATCGACGATCAGCTGATCGCCTCACCCGATCTGGCTTCCCGCGAGCGGGGAGCAGGCGATCGCGATGGACTTGTTCCCTGAGGCGTTCGAGCCATCCTGCGTTCCCGTGATTCGGTCTGAGCCGAGCACTACTCTTGGTCCAGGCGCCGGTGGGATGGGCGGTCACACCCAGGACGTGCACGCGGCGTGTTTCCACCTCCAACACGAACAACACGTACAGGCGTTTCAAGAAGATCGTGTCGACGTGGAAGAAATCGCAGGCCAGCAGCCCCTTCGCTTGCAGCCGTAGAAACGTCCGCCAAGAGGCGTCGAAGCTGTGAGGAGCCGGACCGTGTCGGCGCGAACGCAGGATCCGTCGCACGGTCGCCTCACTGACCTGCACGCCGAGGCCGACCAGCTCGCCGTGTACCCGCCGATACCCCCACCCCGGGTTCTCCCGTGCCAGCCGGAGGACCAGCTCCCGGACCTCCTTGGTTGTTCCGGGACGGCCAGGGCGGTGGGGGAAAGTCCAGGAGCGTTCGATCAGCCGGCGATGCCAGGCCAACAGGGTGCCCGGAGTGACCAGCCGATGAGCGCGCAGCACCGTCGGCAGGAAGCGGGCCAATGCCGCCAGGAGCGCCCGATCGGCCCAGTCCGGCTTCGGCCGGACGACCTGACGCTTCAACACCGCCACCTCATGGCGAAGCACCATAATCTCGACATCCTTGGATGCCTGACCACGTCCCAGCAACACCAGCCAGCCGAACACCCGAGTCAGAGTCAGATACAGCAGACGAACCGACACAGACCGCGATCTTGCCTGCGAGGCGCCTGGGGGTCAAAGCCCCAGATCAAGCACCACGCGATGAGTTATGAAGCGGTACAGGATCACCTCGGCAGCGCGGTGGCACACCGGGTAGACCGGGTTCCCGCCGGCGTCCAACCCCTTCACCAGGCGGTTATCGGTCACCACGATCTCCCACTCGCCAGGGGCGACCATGCCCAGTACCAGTCCCGGCAGCCACGGCCACGACGTCTCGTCCTTATCGTTCAGCGGGCACGCTCGACGCGGGCTTCGTCCCATACCGGTTCGTCGCTCTCGTAGACGGTTCCGTCGGCGCCGAAGATGAGGAAGCGGTCGAAGTCGGCGGCGAACCAGCGGTCATGGGTCACCGCCAACACGGTGCCGGCGAAGGACGCGAGGCCCTGCTGCAGGGCCTCGGCGCTGGCCAGGTCGAGGTTGTCGGTGGGTTCGTCGAGCAGCAGCAGCGTCGCACCCGACAGTTCCAGCAGCAGGATCTGCAGCCGGGCCTGCTGCCCGCCGGACAAAGTCTCGAACCGCTGATTAGCGGCTGGTGCGAGTTCGTAGCGGGCAAGCGCGGCCATGGCTTCGTTCAGCGTTAGAGCATGCCCGGCCAGCACCAGCTCAGCGGGGGTGCGGCCATGCAGGTCGGGCCTGGCGTGGGTCTGCACGAAGTGGACGGGCACCACCCGGGCACCCAGCCGTACAGAACCGCTGTGGCGTACCGAGGGGACCGCGCCGTCCGCCGCTTCGGCCAGCAGTCGGAGGAAATGAGACTTGCCCGAACCGTTGGAGCCGAGGACGCCCACGCGTTCGCCGTACCAGATCTCGGCGTCGAAGGGCCGCATCAGACCGGTGAGTTCCAGGACTTCGCAGATGATGGCGCGTTTGCCGGTCCGACCGCCGCGCAGCCGCATCCGGACGTTCTGCCGTTTGGGCGGGCGTTCGGGCGGGCCCGCTTCCTCGAACCGTGCCAGCCGGGTACGGGTGGCCCGGTAGGAGGAGGCGACGGCATCGTTGTTGGCCGCTGTCTGCCGGAGGGTCTGCACCAGGCGTCTGAGCTTGGCGTGTTCCTCGTCCCAGCGGCGCCGCCGTTCCTCCAGCCGGTCGATGCGGTTCTGGCGGCCCTGGGCGTAGGTGGCGAAGCCCGCGCCGTGGACCCAGACGCCGCGCGCTTCCACGGTCACGATGCGGTCCGTGGCGTTGGCCAGCAACTGCCGGTCGTGGGAGACCAGCAGCACGGTCTTGGATGTGGCGCGCAGCTGATCTTCCAGCCATAGCTTGGCGGGCACGTCGAGGTAGTTGTCCGGCTCGTCCAGCAGCAGGACCTGATCCGGTCCGCGCAACAGGACCTCCAGGACGATGCGCTTTTGCTCGCCGCCCGACAGGGTGCTCACCGGGCGTTCCCGGACCGCGTCGTAGGACAGGCCCAAGGCCGCTGTCGCGCAGGTGTCCCACACCACCTCCATGTCGTAGCCGCCAGCGTCGGCGTAGTCGCTGATCGCCTGCGCATAGGCCAGTTGCGTCGCCTGGTTGTCGTGTTCCGCCAGCGCCGACTCCGCGCGGTCAAGGTCCGCGGCGGTGGCGCGGACCTGGTCGGGGGCCACGGACAACAGCAGATCATGCAAGGTCTGGTCGTCTCGGACGCTGCCGATGAACTGCCGCATCACCCCCAGCCCACCTGAGCAGGCCACCCGGCCGTCGTCCGGTTGCAGATCTCCGGCGATCAGTCGCAGCAGGGTGGTCTTGCCCGCGCCGTTCGGCCCCACCAGCCCGGCCTTGACGCCGTCGCCGATGCGGAACGAGACCTCGTGAAGAAGTAGTCGCCCGTCTGGCAGCACGTAAGTGAGCCGGTCCACCTCCACATGTCCCGCCACCGTGTTCCTCCCTGCCGATCGACCGCTTTCCCACCAACTGGCCCGTTGTTCTAGAAACCGGATCATTGATCCGGTGCTCGATCAACATACTAGACTCGGCATTGCGAGGAAGAGGAGGACGAATTGGGCGCGAGACACTCAGGATCGGCAGGAGACGTGTGGTTGCGACCGCCCGCGCGGGCGGCGCGTCAAGCGCCGCCGCTCAGCCGCGACCGGATCGTGCACGAGGCCATAGCCCTCCTTAATGAGGAAGGGGCCGACCGGCTGACCATGCGGCGGCTCGCCGAGCGCCTTGGTACCGGCTCCACAACGCTGTACTGGCACGTGAAAACCAAGGACGATGTCCTTGACCTCGCCCTCGACGCGATCTTCGCAGCGGTTGAGATCCCGGGCGAAGGCAGCAAGGACTGGCGTGCCGACATCACTGCGCTGATCAGCGGATGGCGTGCCGTCCTGCTGGAACATCCCTGGTCGGCGGCGCTGCTCGGCCGTCCGATGCTAGGCCCCAATGTGCTCGCCCGCAGCGAGTTCCTGTATGCCACCCTCATGGAGGCCGGAGTCACCGAGCCGCACCTGACCGCTGCGGCGTACGGTTTGTCCAACTACGTCATCGGTTCTGCGCTCATGCAGGCAACCTGGACGGCCCGGGAAGAGCAAGGCGCGCGACAAGCCGCTCGGGAGCACTTCGGCGCCAACCGTGACCGGTACCCCGTCCTTGCCACCCACGGCCCCCTCGCTGCGGACAGCGACTGGGACACCAGCTTCACCTTCGGCCTTACCTGGCTCCTCGACGGCATCCAAGCCAGCGCGGTCAGTGCCCACAGTGTCGGCGGTGCTGCCAACGAGGCATCCACGGAGTTGTAGATCAAGCCCGCCGGGATCAACCCGCAGTGCCGCTATGCGGATGCGTCGGTCTCGAATCGCTGAACCTGTCCTGCTTCTTCGTCGGAGTCGACCGTACCCGGGACACGCAGCTCCCCCGATTGCACTGAAGATTCGCATGCACCCTGCTCCGCACCGAAGTCGCTACGGTTCGGTATCGCTCATCAGTGACCGCTACGTATCGATTCTGAGACATTACAGAAAGTCACTTTGGGGCTGGTCGCGCGGACCCGAGTGGAGAGCCCTCACGGCCGGTACCTAGTAGACCCCAGCATGCCGAGCACGGTGGGTCCGGCGCGAAGGTATGCGAGTGTGATCGATCAGCGCTGGGCTGTTGCGATGAGGCGTTGCAGTGCGGCGTGGGCGGGTGGGCCCCAGGTGGCTTTGCCGCCTGGCCGGCCGTGGACGCCGGCCTCGCCGATGAGGAGGCCGCTGAGGGCGCGGAGCACTGCCCATCCGCGGGCGCGGCGCAGGGTCGCGGCCTCCGGGGCCGGCTGGTAGGCGGCGTGGAAGAGGTCAGCGGTGTCGTCCGGCAGCAGGCTCCAGGCGGCGGCGAGGTCGCAGGCCGGATCGCCGGCGAA
>NZ_JBHSPA010000060.1:0-117419 GCF_042656245.1 Nonomuraea insulae | reverse complement strand
CCGCGCCGCCGGGCCGACGCCTGCGGCCGACCGCGCACCCGCGCCACCCGCGCCGCCCGCGCCGACGCAGCAGCGCCGGCTCAGCGGACGGGCTGCGGGATTGGCGGGCGACAACGTGATGGCGAGTGACGCGGTGGCTGACGGCGGACTGGTGGCGCTCGTCGTCCGTCACCTCGTACCCGAGGGGCTGGACAGGCTGGACAGGCTGGAGGGACTGGACAGGCTGGAGGGACTGGACGGGGATCTGGTGGCGCGGGTGGCGGCGGCGGTGCACGCGCGGCCCCCGCTCGCGCTGGCCGAACTGGCGCCGCTGGTGAGCCGGGCGGCGCGGGACGGCGATCCGACGGCGCTGTCCATCGTGCGCGAAGCCGCGACCCTGCTCGCCAGGACCGCCTCCGAGGTCCACGAACCGGGCCTGCCGATCGTGCTCGCCGGCAGCGTCCTCACGGCGGAAGGCCCCGTACAGGATGCCGTACGGGGCCTTCTTGGGGGTGCCAACACGGCGCCCGCCGTAGCCAGCGGCGCTAGGTCCCCCGCCGTAGCCAGCGGCGCCACGTCGCCCGCCGTAGCAGGCAGCGCCACGTCGCCCGCCGTAGCAGGCAGCGCCACGTCGCCCGCCGTAGCAGGCAGCGCCACGTCGCCCGCCGTAGCGTGTGCTGCGGGCGCGACCCTGACGGGCGACGCTGCGGGGGCGGCGGCACCCGTCGTGGCGGGCGCTGACGCGGGGACGGCGGCATCCGACGTGGCGGGCGACGCCGCGAGGACGGCGGCACCCGTCGTGGCGGGCGACGCTGCGGGGGCGGCGGCCTGGTTGGCGGCGCGTTCCCTTCTCGATCGGCGAGAGGCGCGGGCGCGCCACCCGTGCTTCGTCCGGCCCGCCCGCTGAGCACCGCCCGCCGCTGTTCTCAAAACGTTCAGCAGGCGGTGGGTGGCCGCCGGTCGGACGGTGGTGCGCAGCCGGTCGGACGGTGGTGCGCAGCCGGGCCCGGGTCGCCTGCCGGTGACCGCGGCGGGAGCGTTCACGAGAGCGATCACGACGACGAGGTCGTCGCCGTTCGAGTCGTGCCGCGTCAGTCGCGGATGATGGCCGGCTTCGGGCCGCCGTAGACCGGGTTCTTCGGCAGGCGGTCCTTGGTCACCAGCAACCTCAGCACCCCGGCCTCCTCCGACTGCGCCTCCCAGACGATCCAGTCGTCCCCCACCTCGACCGACTGCTTGTCCGCCTCCACGCGCCACCCGTTGTTGTCCGGCGCGGGGGTGATGACCTGGTAGACCGCCTTCAGCCCGCGTCGGCGGGCCTCGGCGAGCACCTCACCCACCGTCTTCTCATCGGCGCTGAAGCCCTCCAGCATCTCGCCCTCGCTGGTCGCGGGCCGCATGTTCTGGTACTTCTCCCCCGGCTGCGCCGCCCGGCCCAGCTTGACCACGCCGTGGCTGTCGTAGCCGCGCCGCACCATCACCGTCATCGCACACCCGGGTTCGCCGAGCCGGCAGCCCGCCGGTGAGGTGCCGGTGCCGATCCTGCGGTCGTCGTTGGGGTTGTCGACGACGACCCCGGGACCCGAGTTCACGTGGGTGATCTCGCCCACCTGACCGGGCGAGGACGGTGCCGTCTCCAGCCGTACGTTCAGGCCCACCGCCTTGAAGCCCTCGGTGAACTTGGTGAAGTCGGCCAGCGGATCCTTGATCGTAGCCACGTAGTAGTCACCCTCCAGCCGGATGTCGATGGCGGAGTTGGCGTAAGAGGTGGCGGGGCCGCGTTCGCCCAGGACGGTCGGGCCGATGACGGCCGCCGCCGCGAGCCCCGCCACGGCCACGGCGCCCACGACAAGGCGGCGCGTGCGGTTGCCTCGGGACGTAACCGGCACGACGGGCGCGGGCTCCTCGGCGGTGATCGAGGAGAGGAGCGCCCGCGCCCCCGCGCCGGACGCCCGTCCGGCCAGGTCCTCGTCGTGGACGCGGGCGAGGTTCTTCAGCTCGTTCATACGGACTCCACTGCGAGATGGCCGACGGAGACGCCGGCACCGGCCAGCGCCTTGGAGAAGCGCTTGCGCGCCCGGTAGAGCCTGATGCGTACGGCGTTGCGTGAGCAGCCGAGCACCTTGGCGATCTCCCCGTGGTCCAGGCCCTCCCAGGCGACCAGCGAGATCAGCTCCTTGTCGTCCTCGGACAGCTCGCGGAACGAGCGCGCGATGGCGCCCAGTTCGACGCTGCCTTCGGGTGAGTGGGTGTAGAGGTCGGCGACGTCGGTGTCGAGGGCCACGCTCCTGTGCCGGTGCCTGGCGACGCCGCGCCGGTGGTTGGCCAGCACGTTCCTGGCGACGCCGTACAGCCAGAGCCTGGCTTCGCCGTCCGGCGGGAGCGCCTCGACGCGGCGCCAGGCGATGGCGAAGGTCTCGGCGACCACGTCCGCCGCGTCCTCCGGGGAGTCGCAGCGGCGCGTGGCGTAGCCGAGGATGTGTTCGTACGTCTGCTTGTAGACGGCCTCGAACCGCTGCTCGCGGTCATCCACGGGCGTTCCCCATGGTCGGCCTCCTCGGGTGTCGGGATCGGAACACCCCGTACATGTCGAGGGAACCTCCAGCATTTCAGCCGATTTTTCACCTTGTGAGCAGAGCCGCGCTCCCGTAACTGCCGCCGAAGCCCGTCACCAGCGCCACCTCACGCCCCGAGCGCAGCTCCCGTACGGCCTGGGCCACGTTGTTCAGCCCGTGGACGTAGCCCTCCGAGAGCAGGCCGCCGTGCGGGTTCACCCAGGCGTGACGGCGCTCCAGCAGGTACGCCCCCAGTTCACCGCGCTCGACCAGCCCGAAGTCCTCCAGTTGCCGGGGCACCAGCCACGAGTAGGCGTCGTACGGCACCATCACGTCCACGTCAGAAGGCCGCATTCCGGATGCCTGCCAGAGCATGGGAGCCACGTACGAGGAGAAGATCGCCGTGACGTCGGCCGCGCGGTCCATCGCGGAGCAGCCGGGGCCTCCCCCGCGTACCACCGCCTGGACGCGTGGCCCGCCGAGCACGCCGCTGACCAGGAGGGCGCAGGCGCCGTCGGTCTCCTGGCAGCAGTCGACCGTGCGGAGGGGGGTGCAGACGTACGGCCTGGACAGGTAGTCGGCGAGGGCGAGTGGTTCGCGGCGCAGGGCGCGGGGGTTGGTCTTGGCGTTGTCCCTGGACTGGGCGACGACGGCGTGCAGGTGCTCGGCGGTGAGGCCGGTGTCGTGCAGATAGCGGGTGGCGGCCAGGGCGAAGAGCGGGACGGGGCCGGTGAGTCCGTAGGTGAAACGTTCCTGGGGGCCGGTGGAGACCGTGTTCATGCGGTGGCCGGACCGGCCGTTGAGCGCCCGATATATCAGGATATTGCGTGCTAGGCCGGAGTGGATGAGCATCGCCGCGTCACCCAGGATCGACGCCGCCTGGGTGCCGCCTCCGGCGATGTCGTTGTGCCAGCCGAGCCGTTCGATGCCCAGGGCCCTGGCGACCTGGACGACGGGCGCGGAGTCGTTCATGTGGTAGCTGAGCACGGCGTCCACCTCGTGCGGCCCGATCCCGGCCTCCGCGCACGCCCCCCGGCACGCCTCCACCGCCAGCTCCAGCTCGCTGCGCCCGGACTCCCTGCTCAGCGCCGTCATCCCGATGCCCGCCACGGCCGCCCGCCCCGCGAACGGCTGCATGACCCACGTCCCTCCGTCAGCCCGGCGACCTCGACGCCGCCACGCTAACCCGCCGCACGTCGGCGGGCAAGCGCTTGCTCGGCAAGCAGACCAGGACCTGCTCCTCGCACCACGGCGAGATCGCCAGGTGCGAGCGAACCGAGACCTGCTCCTCGCACCACGGCGAGATCGCCAGGAGCCCACCTGTCCGGATCGGCGCCCGAGCCAAAGACCTGAAGGTCAGGACAGCCGTCGCGCCAGCGACTCAAGCTGGGCGACGATCTCCCTCACCTCGCCCCCCTCCACCCCCAGCGCCCGCGCCAGCTCCTCGTCCACGGTCGCCGTCCCCGCCAGCCGCTTGCCCCGCTCCGGCACGCCGGGCGCGGCACTCACCAGCGTCCGCCGCCGGTCGGCGGGGTCGGGCTCGGTCACCATCACCCCGGCCTCCCGGAATCTGGCCACCGACACCGACACCAGGCTCTGCGGAAAACCGGTCCGCTCGGTGATCTCCTTGATCGAACTGCCGGGATGCTCGAAGACGTCCACCAGGACAGTCCTGGCGCTACCGGTCAGCTTGTGGATGCCGGACGCCGGGATGGCGTCCTGACCGATCTGGACCAGCTTGTGCCCCAGGAGCAGCAGTTCGAGCCCGTTCATGTTCCCATTGCACCACATTCGTGATACATCTAAATTATGATGCATCACGAAACAGATGTAATCCAGGTCCCCGGCGCCGAACTGCGCTACGTCCGGCAGGGCACCGGCCCCCTCCTCGTGCTGATCGCCGGCGGCGACGGCGACGCGGCCGCCGGCGCCCCGCTCGCCGCTCAACTCGAACCCCACTACACGGTCCTCACCTACGACCGTCGCGGCCTGTCAGGCAGCACCATCGACGACCCGGAGCAGCCGCCGACGGTCACCACGCACGCCGACGACGTCCACCACCTGCTGACCGCCCTCACCACCGAGCCCGCCCTCGTCTACGGCAGCAGCATCGGCGCGATGATCTCCCTCGAACTGGCCGCCCGCCACCCCGAGCAGATCCGCCTCCTGGTGGCCCACGAGCCCCCCGCCACCCAACTCCTCCCCGAGCAGGACCGCGCCCAGGCCGCCACGGCACAGCGCGAGGTCGAGGAGATCTTCCAGAAGGAGGGCGCGATGGCGGCCCTGCGCAAGTTCCTGGTGCTGGCGGGCATCGACCCGGCCGATCGCGAGGAGGACGCCCCCATGCGGTCCCCGAACCCCGAGCGGATACGCAACCTGGAGTTCTTCCTGACCTACGACGCCCCCGCCGTCCGCCACCACCGGCTGGACCTGGACGCGCTGAAAGGCACGCACATCGTCCCCGCCGTGGGCACGAACTCGGGGCAGGTCATGGCCTACCGCTGCGCCCTCCTCCTCGCCGACCGGCTCGGCCTGCCGTACGCGGAGTTTCCGGGCGGCCATAACGGCAGCGTCTTCCGTCCCAAGGCGTTCGCCGCGCGACTCCACGAGGTACTGGAAACCCCGCCCGACCAGCGGATTACAACATTTGCCCAGGAATCAGGTGACTGAGCACCTTCACGGAAGCTGTCCCAGCTTGTAATACAGAGGTGCGATCTACCGATAGCCCATCATCATCACGCCGAGGTGAGCGATGGATCTACGCTATGTCCGGTACGCCATGGCCATTGCCCGCGCGGGAAGTCTCCGCCGGGCCGCGGCCGCCCTGCACATCGCTCAGCCCACGCTGTCGGAGCAGCTCAGGGCACTGGAGAAGGAGATCGGGGTCGAGCTGTTCAGCCGTTCCTCCAGCGGCGTGCAGCTCACCGAGGCGGGCGAGGCGTTCCTCGCCCAGGCCACGGTCGCCGTCGACGCCTTCGAGCGCGCCGTGGCCGCGGCCAGGAGCAAGGGCGAGACCGCCCGCCTGGGCGTCGCCGACGGCCTGGCCGACGTGGTGGCCCGGCTGCTCTCCCAGCTCCACACGGGCCGCCTGCGGGTGGCCCCGATGGGCACGGCCGAGCAGATCGTCTCGATCGCGGACGGCACCCTGCAGGCCGGGCTCGGCTACGCGCCGGGATCCCTGCCCAGGGGCGTGGCCCGCATGCTCGTCCACCGCTTCCCGGTACGCGCCCTGCTGCACCGCGAGCACCACCTGGCGGCGCACGACGCGGTGTCGCTGTCGGACCTGGCCGGCGAGCCGCTGGTCATGCCGGAGTCCGACGCGGTGGCCGGGGCCCGAAGGTTCCTCGAAGGCTTCGTACGCCACCGCCTCCACCCCCGCCTCGGCCCCTCCGCGGCCACCCATGACCTGGTCATCAACATGGTCGAGGAGGGCACGGGCTACGGCTTGTGCGTCCACGAGGGCACCACGATTCCGGACACACTAGTATTTGTACCGATAAAAGAGGACGTACCGCCGCTCGAAGTGGTCTTCCTCTGGAATCGCCAGGCTGACGTGCACGAACTCGTGAGCGCGGCTCGCCATCTCGCCCGATCTGGATAGCTCTAATATCTAACGATGCGCATCTCCGAACTCAGCGCCAAGTCCGGCGTCGCCATACCCACGATCAAGTACTACCTGCGCGAGGGCATGCTGCACCAGGGCGAGCAGACGGCCGCGACCAGGGCCGAGTACGACGAGTCGCACCTGCGCAGACTCCGCCTGATCCGGGCGCTGCTCGAAGTGGGCAGGCTCTCCGTGGCCTCGATCAAGCAGATCATCGCCGCCGTCGAGGACGAGTCGATGCCCACGCACGAGGTGCTGGGGACCGCCCACTACGCGCTGGGCCCGGCCGTCGAGCCCGAGCCCGGCGAGGAGTGGCAGGCCGCCCGCGCCCAGGTGGACGAGCTCATCGAGAAATTGGGCTGGGACATCCATCCCGCGGCACCCACCCGGGACGAGCTGGCCCAGACCCTCGTGAGGATGCGCCAGCTCGGCGTGGCGATCGATCTGGGGCCGTACGTGGAGGTGGTGCGCAAGCTGGTCTCCGAGGTGGAGATGAACACCATCCCGTTCGACGGCCCGCGTGACGCCGCCGTGGAGTCCCTGGTGCTCGGCACCGTTCTGTACGGCCGGGCGCTCGACACGCTGCGACGCATGGCCCACGAGTCGGAGTCGGCCCGCCGCCTCAGCTCCTAGGACCCGCCGCCTCGGCTCCCAGAGCAGGCCTCGGCTCCTAGAGCAGGCCGTTGGCGCGCAGGATCCCGACGGCCCGCACCGTGGCCGCGCCACGCCACTCCAGCGACCCGGCGGGCGAGAACCGCGCGTAGTCCACGACCCACCCGCCGTCGTCCTGCTGCTCCCCCGCCAGCCGGACGAGGTCGGCCGCGATCACGGCGGGCTCGAACAGGTCCCGGACGGGCCGCCCGGGGTAGGGCGCGAAGTCGAGGGGACGCAGGGCCTCGTCCACGGTGCCGCCCTCGACGGGCACCCTGCCGTCCTCGGGGATGTGGGCGCCAAGGCGTTTGAGCAGGTCGGCCGCGCGGGGGTGGCTGTCGTAGACGGCGTCGAGGAAGGCCACCGCGAACAACAACACGTACGCGTGCGGCCGCTCCTCCAGCGCCGCGATCGTGTCGACGCAGTAGCGCGTGGCCTTCTCCAGCCACGGATGCCGGGCCACGGCCGCGTCGTGGACGGCGACGCGCTGGGCGGCGGCCGCCGTCACGGCGGTGATCTGCAGGGACGAGGTGCCGGCGTCGCCTCCGGACCACCACGGCGCGGTGGCGGTGGGGACCGTGAGCGGCAACGAGAACGGCAGCCCGCCGTCGGGCAGCGTCACCGCGTCCAGCCAGTCGCACAGCACGACGGCCTGCGGCGAGGAGACGGGGGCGAGCTCCCCGAACACCTCGAAGGCGTGCAGGGCGGCGCCGGGCTGGCTCTCGGGCGAGCGCAGGTCCGGCTCCAGGCCCCAGCCGTAGCCGCCGTCGAGGTTGCGGTAGCCGTCCAGGGCCGAGAGCATTCCGACCGCGCTGCCCTCGCCCGTGAGCAGGTCGAAGCGGCGACGGTCGAGGACTCGCGCGTGCCCGGCCATGAACCCGGGGACCGCGGATAGGTTCGCATTCATGCAGCTATCGTGCCCAGATAGCCGCCACTCGGTCTTGTAGGTTCCGGACACCCTACGCGTGCAGGGCTTTCGACCTCGTTGAATGAACGACCGTACAACCAAGATTCGACGTCCGTACAATGAGACCCGTGACCGAGCCGCCCCGCCGCACCCGCGCCCAGCAGCGCCGCGACACCGAAGCCCGGATCCTGGCCGCCCGCGAGACGTCGCTGGTGGTGCCGCGCTGATCGGCGCGATCATGTCGGGACGCGAGAGGTTCGCCGCGCAGCCGGTGGCGCGGATGGCCAGGCTGGCCTCCGACGGGACGCCGCGCGTGGTGCCCGTCTCCTTCGCCGTGCTGGACGACCGCGTGGTGACGGCCGTCGATCACAAGCCCAAGACGACCACCGACCTCGCGCGGCTGCGCGACATCCGGCGCGACCCGGCCGTCAGCCTGCTGGCCGACCACTACGAGGACGACTGGACACGCCTGTGGTGGGTGCGCGCCGACGGGCGGGCCGCGATCGCCGAGGACACAGGGGACCGCGAGGAGGCGCTCGACGCGCTGGCCGCCAAGTACGCCCAGTACCGCGAACACCGCCCCGTCGGCCCCGTCATCGTCGTCGAGGTGACCAGATGGAGCGAATGGTCTGCTACTCCCTGATGGTCACCGGCCGTTTCAGCAGCCACAGCGCCGCCCGCTGGAGCAACGTCCGATGGATCTCGTTGCCGTACGACCTCGTGTCGTGCCCGAGCGCGTCGTAGAACACCCGCCCGCGCCGCACCGGACGGGCCCAGATCAGCGGCTGGCCGTTCGCGGAGGCCAGCGGCTCGACGTCGTCCAGCACGTCCATGTCGCTGTAGACCTCGTCCACGACGTCGAAGTCCCGCAGGCCCTCCACCACCGGATGGGTGCCGTGCACGCGCACGCCCGTCCAGCCCAGCGGCGGATGGTGGGACTTGGGCCACGTCCAGCAACCGCCCAGCACACGCGGCCAGCCCTGCCAGTCGTCGAAGCAGATCGACGCCGAATGCATGCACAACAGTCCGCCACCTCGGTCGAGGTGGTCGAGGAGGTTCGCCCGCGCCTCGGCCGGTAAGTCGAAGCGCCACTCGCCCCGCAGGTCGGCGAAGCGGTCCTGGTCCATCTGCCAGCGCAGTGCGTTGACGGTGATGAGCTGGACCTCCGACGGCTCGCTCAGCGCGCCCGCGATGTCCTCGGTGATCTCCGACTCGACCCCCACCTCGGCGAGCACTTCCGCGAGTGCGGCCGATGTGGCGGCGAAGTCGTGGAACAGGCCCCCTGACAGGATCAGATTTCTCGCCACCCGCCAACCTCATCACGCTTGTCCCGGCATTTCCACCCGTGAGCTGTCACATCCGGCGTCTCTTCCCCGTCCTGTCCATGTAGAGGAAGGAAGAGGACATGAGAGTTCTGGTCGCTGGAGCCACCGGGGTCATCGGCCGTCAGCTCGTTCCGCTGCTCAGGGCGGTGGGGCACGAGGTGGTCGGGCTTTCCAGGTCGCCGCGGGCGGACGTCCGCGTGGACGCGCTCGACCGGGACGCCACGGTCGCGGCCGTACGTGGGGTCGCGCCGGACGCGGTCGTCCACCTGCTGACGGCCATCCCCAAGGCCATCAACCCGCGCAGGATGTCGCAGGAGTTCGCCCTGACCAACCGGCTGCGCACCGAGGGCGCCAGGAACCTCATCGAGGCGGCCCCCGGCGCCCGGTTCCTCGCCCAGGGACTGGCCTACGCCTACACCCCCGGGCCGGGGCTGGCCGATGAGGACACGCCGTTGTGGCGGGAGGCGCCCAGCCAGTTCGCGCCGGTGGTGGCGGCGCTGGAGGACATGGAGCGGCAGGTCGCCGGGGTGGGCGGGCTGGTGCTGCGGGTCGGGCACCTGACTGGGCCAGGCTCGGTGTACGACGAGGACGGCTCGACCACGCGGTCCGTACGGGCGGGCAGGATGCCGATCGTGGGCGACGGAGGGTCCGTGATGTCGTTCACCGACTCGCACGACGCCGCCACGGCCGTCGTCGCCGCGCTCGACCGGGACGTCTCCGGGGTGCTGAACATCGTGGACGACACGCCGGTCAGGCTCGGCGACTGGCTGACCGCGTACGCGGCCTCGCTCGGCGGGCCCAAGCCCAGGCGGGTGCCCGGCTTCGTGGCCAGGCTGCTCGTGGGTGGCTTCGGCGTGGCGTACATGACCAGGCTCAGGGGCGCCGACAACTGCCGCGCGCGCCTCCAGCTCAACTGGCGGCCCCGGCACGCCTCGTTCCTGGCCGACAAGGCATGATGCGAGCCGTGGAGGACTTCGAAGAGCATCGCCCCATGTTGCTCGGGCTGGCCTACCGCCTGCTCGGCAGCATGTGGGACGCCGAGGACGTGGTGCAGGAGGCGTGGCTGCGCTGGCAGGGCACCGACAGGGGCGAGGTCAGGGAGCCGCGGGCGTTCCTGGTGACCGTGGTCTCGCGGCTGGCGCTCGACCAGCTCCGCTCCGCGCGGGTCAAGCGGGAAGCCTACACCGGGCCCTGGTTGCCCGAGCCGGTCATGACCTCGGAGGCGGGCCCGCTGGACACGGCCGAGCTGCGGGACACGGTCTCGTACGCGACGCTGCACCTGATGGAGCGGCTCTCGCCGCCTGAGCGGGCGGTGTTCGTGTTGCGGGAGGCGTTCGAGCTGCCCTACGACGAGATCGCGGAGATCGTCGGCTCCTCCGTGGCCAGTGCCAGGCAGCTCCACCACCGCGCCTCGGGCAGGCTGGCCGAGGGCCGCGACCGGTTCAGGCCGTCCAGCGAGGACCACGCGAAGCTGCTGGTGAAGTTCATGGAGGCGGCGACGGGCGGCGACCTGGCCGCGCTGACCGAGCTGCTGCACGAGGACGTCATCGCCTACAACGATGGCGGCGGCAAGGTGCGGGCGGCGCTGCGGCCGATCGTGGGCCGGCGCAAGGTGCTGGGGCTCGTGGACGGGCTGATGACCCGCTACCAGTTCACGGAGGCGCGGATCATCGACGTCAACGGCACGCCCGCGGTCTGGACGCGGGTCGAGGACGACGGGCAGCAGCTCGTCCTGCTCGACATCCAGGACGGCCTCATCAGAGGGATCTATGCCATGCTGAACCCCGACAAGCTCGAACATGTGCGACTGGGCTGACCTGTCCGATCTATAGTCGCCCCTATGGATCTCGGCATCTCGGGCAAGGTCGCCCTCGTCACCGGAGGCAGCGCGGGCATCGGGCTCGCCGCGGCCAAGAGTCTCGCGCGGGAGGGCTGCGACGTCTGCATCGCCGCCCGCGACCCGGAGAAGCTCGCCGACGCGGTGGTGGAACTGCAGGAGTTCGGCAAGGTCGTGCACGCGGTGCTGGCCGATGTGGAGGACCCGGCCGCCGCCCGGCGGGTGGTCGAGGAGACGCGCGACGTGGTCGGCCCGGTGGACATCCTGGTCGCCAACGCGGGCGGGCCGCCGCCTGGCCGCTTCGACGAGCTAGGGCTCGCCGACTGGGACGTGGCCGTCCAGCGCAACCTGCTCGGCACCGTACGGCTGATCCACGCCGTGCTGCCCGAGATGCGCTCGCGCGGCTGGGGGCGGATCGTCACGATCACCAGCAGGTCGGCCCGCGAGGCGTTGGACGGCCTGGCGCTGTCGAACGCCACCCGCTCGGCCGTGGCCGGCGTGGTGCGCACGGTGGCCCGCGAGGCCGCGCGCGACGGGGTGCGGATCAACAACGTGATGCCCGGCTCGATCGCGACCGAGCGGCTGTTGCAGACGGCGGGCAGCGAGGAGGAGGTGCGGCGGCGCGGCGAGGCGTCACCGGCCGGCCGCGTCGGGAGTCCCGAGGAGGTCGGGGACGTGGTGGCGTTCCTGGCCAGCGAGCGGGCCTCGTTCGTGAACGGGGTGTCGATGCTGGTGGACGGCGGGGAGAGCCGCGTCATCGCCTGACGAGCGTGCCGGCCTGGGGAGCCGCGTCATCGCCTGACGAGCGGGCTTGCCTGGGAAGCCGCGTCATCGCCTGACGAGCGTGCCGACGATCGTGCCGGCCCAGGTCTCGTCGTCGTCGGGCAGGTCCACGAAGTACGACAGGTTCGCCCGGTGGAAGCAGGCGCCCATCAGCATGGAGGCGGCGGCGCCCGCGTCGATGCCCGCGTCGAGCCGGTCGGCGCCCTGCTCGGCCCGCAGGATCTCGGCCAGCGCCTCGATCGGCAGGTGCGGGCCCGAGCCGGCCTTGACCAGCATGGTCCTGAACCCGTCGAGGAGCGGCGGATCGCCCAGCACTCCCCCGGCGATGGCCGCGGCCCTGGTGTAGAACTCCAGCGCCATGGTGGTGAACGTGGTCAGGTTGGCGCGGATCTCCCCCTGCCCCACGCTCAGCCGCAGCTTCGCCAGCGCGGGCGCGAGCGCGGGCATCCGCTCCAGCAGCACCGCGAGGAGGAGCGACTCCTTGCTCGCGAAGTGCTTGTAGAGCAGCGCCTCGGAACAGCCGGCCTGGTGGGCGATGCGTTTCGTCGTGGCCCCCGCGATGCCGAACTCGTGTATCGCCTGCTCAGCGGCGTCGATGATGCGATCGCGTGTGCCCATCCGCCCATGATATGAGCGTGTGCTCACTCTCACGGGCGTACATGACATCCTTCCTCTTAGGGAGACCACTGAAAGGGCGTAGGGGTATGGACAAGCCGGTCATCGTGACCGTGGACGACGATCCTGGCGTCTCGCGGGCGGTCGCCCGCGACCTGAGACGCCGCTATGGGCAGGAATACCGCATCGTGCGCGCGGAGACGGCCAGAGACGGCATCGACGCGGTGAAGCAGATGCGGTTGCGCGGCGACGAGGTGGCGGCGATTCTGGCCGACTACCGCATGCCGCAGATGAACGGCGTGCAGTTCCTGGAAGCGGCGATGGACATGTATCCGTTCGCGCGCCGGGTGTTGCTGACCGCCTATGCCGACACCGACGCGGCGATCCAGGCGATCAACGTGGTGGATCTGGACCATTATCTGCTCAAGCCGTGGGACCCACCGGAGGAGAAGTTCTACCCGGTGATCGACGGGCAGCTCGACGCCTGGTTGCGTACCGACCGGGTCGAGCAGGCCGAGCTGCGGGTGGTGGGCGACCGGTGGTCGGCGCAGTCGTACAAGGTGCGGGACTTCCTGGCCCGCAACCACGTGCCCTACCGGTGGATGTTGTCGGAGGACCCCGAGGGCGCGCAGCTCGTGAAGGCGGCCGGCGAGGGGTGTCACCTGCCGCTGGTGGTGACCGCCGACGGGGTCACGCTGGAGTCGCCCGACCAGGCGACGCTGGCCACGGCGGTGGGGTTGTCCACGACGCCGGCCACCGACTTCTACGACCTGATCGTGGTGGGCGGCGGCCCCGCCGGGCTGGGCGCGGCGGTGTACGGCGCCTCGGAGGGGCTGAACACCGTGCTGGTGGAGGCGTACTCGTCGGGTGGGCAGGCCGGGCAGAGCTCCCGCATCGAGAACTACCTGGGCTTCCCCGACGGCGTCTCCGGGCAGCAGCTGGCCGATCGGGCGCGCAGGCAGGCGCAGAAGTTCGGGGCGGAGCTGCTGACCGCGCGCAAGGTCGTCAGCCTGGAGCCGCGCGGGCAGGCGCGCGTGGTGGGGTTCAAGGGCGGCGGGGAGATCGCGGCGCACGCGGTGATCCTGGCCACCGGCGTCACCTACCGGCGGCTGGAGGTGCCGGGGCTGGAGGAGTTCAGCGGCCGGGGCGTCTTCTACGGCGCGGCCCTGACCGAGGCGCCGGCCTGCAGGGACACCGAGGTGTTCATCGTGGGGGCGGCCAACTCGGCGGGGCAGGCTGCCGTCTACCTGTCGGGATTCGCGAGCAAGGTCCATTTGTTGGTGAGGAGTGATGGTTTGGAGAAGTCCATGTCTCACTACCTCATCGAGCAGATCGCCGCGGTGCCCAACATCGAGGTGCACCTCGAGACACAGGTCGTCGGCGCCGCCGGCGACGCCCACCTGGAGCGGCTGACGCTGTCCACGAGGGGCGAGGAGCGCACGCTCGACGCGCAGTGGTTGTTCGTCTTCATCGGGGCCGAGCCGTACACCTCGTGGCTGGGCGAGACGATCGAGCGGGACGCGCGCGGGTTCGTGCTGACCGGGCCCGACCTGGTGCAGGGCGGGCGGCGGCCGCGTAACTGGCCGCTGCGGCGCGAGCCGTACTTCCTGGAGACCAACGTGCCCGGGGTGCTGGCGGCCGGCGACGTGCGCGCCGAGTCGATCAAGAGGGTGGCCTCCGCCGTCGGCGAGGGCGCGATGGCCGTCGCGCTCGTGCATCGCTATCTGGAGAAACAATGATCGACATCGATGAACTACGCAAACTCTTCCTGTTCGAGCGGCTGACCGACGAGCAGCTCACCAAGCTCGCGACCAGCGGGCGGGTGCAGACCTACGCCCAGGACGAGGACGTCGTCCGGCAGGGCGAGCCGGCCGAGTGCTTCGCGGTGCTGCTCGAGGGCGAGATCCAGATGATCAACGAGACGGTCAGCGCCGGGACCGTCGCCATGCCCCGCGCCTCGCAGCCCGGCGTCTACGGCGGCGCCACCGCGGCCTACCTGGGCGAGCGGGCGCCGCAGACCTACCAGCACACGCTGCGCGCCACCGCGCCGACGCGCATGTTCATGCTGCCGGCCAGGAAGTTCGCCTACATCGTGACCGAGTGGTTCCCGATGGCGATGCACCTGCTCGACGGCCTGATGTCCGGCGGGCGGATGCAGCGGGAGATCATCGACAGGCGGCAGCGGCTGACCGCGCTCGGCACGATCACGGCCGGGCTCACCCACGAGCTGAACAACCCGGCCGCGGCGGCCGTGCGGGCGGTGAGCGAGCTGCGTTCGCTGATCAAGACCTCGCGCCTGCAGCTCGCCCAGCTCGCCGAGGACGGCATCCCGCCGGAGAAGCTGCGCGCGCTGATCGAGGCGCAGGAGGCGTGCACGAGCAACCTGGGCAACCAGTCGCAGCGCTCGCCGCTGGAGATCTCCGACGCCGAGGACGAGCTCGGCGAGGCGCTGGACGAGCTGGGCGTCGACGACGCGTGGGAGCTGGCTCCCGCGCTGGTCAACGCCGGTTTCAACAAGTCCGACCTGCAGAAGATCCGGACGAAGGTGGGCGAGGAGCAGACGCCCGCGGCGCTGCACTGGCTGGCCGAGGCCATCGAGATCTCGCAGATGCTCAACGAGGTGACCGAGGCGACCGAGCGCATCACCACGCTCATCCGCTCGGCCAAGCAGTACTCCCAGATGGACCGGGCGCCGTTCCAGCAGGTGGACGTGCACGACCTGCTCGACAGCACCGTCGCCATCTTCCGTGGCAAGATCCCGCCGGGCATCAGCGTGGTCACCGACTACGACCGCACGCTGCCCGACATCCCGTGCTACGCGGGCGAGCTCAACCAGGTGTGGACGAACCTCATCCACAACGCCCTGGACGCGATGGAGCAGGAGGGCACGCTGACGGTGCGCACCGCGTACGACGAGGACGAGGCGATCGTCGAGATCGGCGACACCGGTCCCGGCGTGCCCGACGCGATCAAGGACCGGATCTTCGAGCCGTTCTTCACCACGAAGAGCGTCGGCGAGGGCACGGGCCTGGGGCTCGACATCTCCTACCGGATCGTGGCGGGGCGGCACGGCGGCGAGATCAAAGTTCGTTCGACGCCGGGTGAGACCTGGTTCGAAGTGCGCCTTCCGCTCCGCGAACCGGTCGCCACCCCCTGATTTTTGCGGGCTCCGACTTGTCAGGATGGTTCCTGACCGCATGTAATGGGTGACCGAAATGCGGGAAGGAGCCGACCCGGTGAGCACGTCGGAGTCCGTGAAGGGCTCACGTTCACTGAACACGCTGCTCGGCGTGCTCGGCGGCATCGAGCGCCTCGGCAACAAACTGCCGCACCCGTTCTGGTTGTTCGTCATCCTGAGCGCGGTGCTGGCCCTGGTGAGCTGGGTTCTGGCGGCGGCGGGGGTGTCCGCCGTCAACCCGGCGACCGGCAAGACCGTGGTGGCCAAGAACCTGCTGTCCGCCGACGGCGTGCGGATGATCGTCGGCGACGCGATCGAGAACTACACCTCGTTCCCGCCGCTCGGCACGATCCTGGTCGTCATGCTCGGCGTCGCGGTGGCCGAGCGGTCGGGGCTGCTGGCGGCGGTGTTGCGGTCCGGGGTGTCGAGGGTGTCGCCGAAGTGGGTGACGTTCGCGCTGGCGTTCACCGGGATGGTGGCGCACGTGGCCTCCGACGCCGCGTACGTGGTGCTGATCCCGCTCGGCGCGCTGGCCTTCCGCGCGGTGGGCCGCAGCCCGATCCTGGGCATCGTGGTGGCGTTCGTGTCGATCTCGGCCGGTTACGACGCCAGCCCGCTGGTCACCCCGGTGGACGCCGTGCTGTCCGGGCTGACCACGGCCGCCGCCCACACCATCGACCCGGCGTACCTGGTCACGCCGCTGGCCAACTACTACTTCTCGATCGTCTCCTCCCTCGTGCTGGCCGGGGCGATCACGTTCGTCACCGAGCGGGTGCTGGCCCGCCGCGTCGAGTCCATCCCCGTCGACCCCGACGCCGACGAGGACGACCTCGGCGCGCTGACGCTCACCCCCCAGGAGCGCCGGGGCCTGCGGGCCGCCCTCATCACCCTGGTGGTGTTCCTGGCCGCGATGGTGGCCGCCGTGCTGCCCTCGGGCTCGCCCCTGCGCGGCGAGGGCGGCAGCGTCGTGCAGTCGCCGCTGCTCACCTCGATCGCGGTCTTCCTCGGGCTGGCGTTCCTGGCCGTCGGCTGGGCGTACGGCAGGGCCGCCGGCACCGTCACCGGCAGCGGGGACATCCCGGCGTTCATGGCGAACGGGATCAGGGAGATGGCGCCGATCCTGGTGCTGTTCTTCGCGATCTCGCAGTTCCTGGCCTACTTCAAGTGGACCGGCCTCGGCGAGATCATCGCCGTCAACGGGGCCGACCTGCTGCGCTCGTCCGGGGTGAGCGGGCCCGTGGTGTTCCTCGGCATCCTGCTCGTGGTCACCCTGATCAACCTGGTGGTGACCAGCGGGTCGGCCCAGTGGGCGCTGGTCGGGCCGGTGTTCGTGCCGATGCTGATGCTGCTGAACATCCCGCCCGAATACACCCAGGCGCTCTACCGGATCGCCGACTCGTGCACGAACGCGATCACGCCGATGAGCCCCTACTTCGTGATGGCGCTCGGCTTCCTCCAGCGTTACCGCCGTTCGGCCGGGATCGGCACGCTGGCCTCGATGACGATCCCGCTCGCGTTCACCCTGCTGGTCGTCTGGACGCTGCTGTTCTTCGTGTTCTGGTGGCTCGGCATCCCGCTCGGCCCCGGATCACCCGTTCCCTAGTGACCGTTGGAAGGATTCTCGTGTTGATCACCGACTGGACCCGGCAGGCCCTGCCGGCCATGCTCGACGACCTCAGGGCCGTGGTGGAGCTGGAGACCCACAGCTACGACAAGGCCATGCTGGTCAAGGGCCTGCGCTCGATCCGGGCCAGGGCGGTCGGGCATCTCGGCACTCCGGACGACGAGATCCTGCACGAGGGCGGCCAGCATGGAGACGTCCTGGAGCTCTACTACCGGGGGACCGCGCCCGGCACGGTGCTCATGCTCAGCCACTACGACACCGTCTGGCCGACGGGCACGCTGACGAGCTGGCCGTTCGCGGTGGTGGAGGGCAAGGCCACGGGGCCCGGCGTGTTCGACATGAAGACCGGCCTCGTGCAGTCGATCTGGGCCCTGCGCGGGCTTCGGGAGCTGGGGCTGCCGCATCCGAGCGTGCGGTTCCTGTTCAACGGGGACGAGGAGATCGGGAGCCCCGCCTCGCGCGAGCACATCGAGGCGGCCAGTGAGGATGCCCTGGCCACGCTGGTGTTCGAGGCCTCCATGGACGGCGCGCTCAAGACCGCGCGCAAGGGTGTGGGGCTGTTCAACGTGAGCGTGACCGGGGTGGAGGCGCACGCGGGGCTGGATCCGTACGCGGGGGCGAGCGCTGTCCACGCGCTGGCCGAGATCGTCACGACGCTGGCGGGGTCGGGGTCGCGCGAATACGGCACCACCGTGAACGTCGGGCTCATCAGCGGCGGCACGGGGCGGAACGTCACGGCGGGGCATGCCACGTGCGGCATCGACGTGCGGGTCACCGATCCCTCCGAGATGGGGCGGATCGATGACATCTTCGCCGACCTGCGCGTCTCCGACCCGCGGGTCACCATCTCCGCCACCGGTGAGTGGAACCGGCCGCCGATGACGCCCAACCCCGCCTCGCAGCGGTTGTTCAAGGAGGCTCAGGGAGTGGCCGCCGGGTTCGGGTGGCCGGTGGACGAGGTGGCCGTGGGCGGGGCCAGCGATGGGAACTTCGTGTCCGCGCTGGGGCGGGCCGTGCTGGACGGGATGGGGGCCGTGGGCGACGGGGCGCATGCCCGGCACGAGCACGTGCTGGTCGAGCACATTCCGGAGCGCACGGCGCTGACGATCGGGCTGATCAACGCACTGGCCTGAGCCCTCGGCTCAGCCGTAAACGTTGTCACGGGCCAGGTCGAGGGCCGTCAGCACGGCACCCTGGAGCACGGCGTTGCCTTCCACCGTGCTGGCGCGCACCTCGCTGGGCGCCGGGGCCAGCTTCCGCAGGCACGCGGCCACCTCCCCGGCCAGCTCGTCACCCCCCTCATGCCCGCCCGCGCCACCGAGCACCACGAGCCCGGGATCCAGCAACGTGACGAAGGCGGCGGCGCCCTTGGCGACGCGGGCGGCGAACTCCGTACGGTCGAGCCCGCTCGACACGCTGGAGGTCACCAGGTTGCAGAACGCGGTGCCGTCCACCTCCAGGAACCCGATCTCGCCCGCGCCTCCCGACATCCCCCGGCGCAACCGCCCGCCGAGCACGACCGCCGCGCCCACTCCGTCACCCAGCCAGATCAGCACGAAATCCTCGGCCCCCTGCGCGGCGCCGGTGCGCAGCTCGGCGATGGCGGCCAGATTCACCTCGTTCTCCAGGACCACCGGAACGCCACCGAGCCGCTGACTCCACGAGCCCACCAGCCCGGATCGCCACCCCGGCACGTCATTGGCTGACACCAGCTCTCCGTCACGCGGGGCCACCAGCCCCGGCGCCCCGATCACCACGCTCTCCAGAGCCCGCTCCCCCGCCGCCTCGGCCAGGACGCCTTCGACGAGGTCCACGAGGTCGCCGCCGACCGCCCTGGCGGCCGAGCCGACGACCCGCCCGGTGAGGTCGGCGACGGTGACGTGGACGGCGTCCGGCCGCAGGTCCACCCCCGCCACGTGGGCCCGGTCCGCCACCAGCGCGTACACCCGCGCGTTGGGCCCCCGCCGCTCCTCACCCGACTCCCCCGCGGCCTCGATCAGCCCGCCCTCCGTGAGCCGCTCGATCAGGTCGGACACCGTGGGCCGGGACAACCCGGTCAGGGATCGGAGCTGAGGAGCGCTCAGCGGACCCCGCTCCAGCAGCAGATCGAGCGCCAGCCGATCATTGATGGCCCTGGCCATGGACGGGGTCGCGGTCTTCATGCTCCCCATATTAGTCAGGGAGCCTGCCTAAAAGCTCTTTTCATCAGGAACCCTGCCTGATAGTTTTCCGGACATGAGCCATCATCGCGCCATAGCGGCGGTCTTCATCGCACATGGAGCCGTAGCGGGCAGCCTGTCCACGCGCATCCCCTGGATCCAGGACCACCTCGGCCTCGATCCCCGCACCCTCGGCCTCGCGCTCCTGTGCCAGCCGATCGGCGCCTTCATCGGGATGCCCATGGCGAGCCGCCTGGCGTACCGGATCGGCGCCCGCACCGCCACCCGCGTGTTGATCGCCCTGTGGTGCGCCGCCCTCGCCCTGCCCGCCCTCTCCCCCGCCCCCATCTGGCTGTTCGCCGCGTTCTTCCTGCTGGGAGGGGCTGCGGGCATGTCGGACGTCACCATGAACGCCCAGGCGGTCGTGCTCGAACGCCGCATGCGCCGCCCGATCATGTCCGGCCTGCACGGCATGTGGGCCATCGGCAGCCTCGGCGCGGCCGGCCTCGGCGCCCTGGCCGCCCAGGCCGGCATCGACGCCCGCCTCCACCTCGGAGCGATGTCAGCGGCCCTGCTCCTGGTCGGCGCCCGCACCGGCCGCGGCCTGCTCGCCGACGACGGCGCCCCAGGCGACGCCCCCGCCCCTCGCCGCTTCGCCCTTCCCACCCGCGGCATCGCCCTCATCGGCGTCGTCGGCTTCTGCGCCACCTTCGCGGAAGGCGCCAGCGCGAACTGGTCGGCCGTCTACATCACCGCCGTCACCGACGCCGGCCCGGGCGTGGGCGCCGCCGGCTACACGGTCTTCATGTTCTTCATGGCCGGCACCCGCCTCCTCGGCGACCGCGTCATCCGCCTCCTCGGACCCGTGATGGCCGTCCGGGCAAGCGGAGCGGTCGCCGCCGTCGGCGGCCTGATCGTCGTCCTGTCCCGCACCCCTGCCCTCGCCATCACCGGTTTCGCCCTGGTCGGGGTGGGCGTGGCGGTGATCGTGCCGCTGGCGATCGCGGCGGCGGGCAACGCGGGCGCGACGCCCGGGGAGGGCGTGGCGGGGATGGCCACGATGACGTACCTGTCGGGCCTCGTCGCCCCGGCCGTGACGGGGTGGGTGGCGGGGGGACTGTCCTATCCCGCGGCGTTCGGGGTGATCACCGGTGTCGTGCTGCTGCTGACCTTGCTGGCCCCCGTCGTCCGCCCCTCCGCCCGCACGTCGCCCTCGGTTCGAGAGCGACAAGGCAGTCTCGTGAGCACGCAGGACCGCTGACGCACCCCCGGCGTGGTACGCTCCCAAGCGAGCGCTTGGTTCACCGTTGAGGGGCGGCCGCCGCATGAAGTTCTCGACCTTCCACCTCTTCCATCGCTTCGACGGGCAGAGTTTCAAGGACGTCTACGACTACCACCTGGAGCTCATCGAACTGGCCGAGGAGCTGGGGTTCGACGGGGTGCGGCTGGCCGAGCACCACTTCCGTGACTACGGGGTGGCGCCCAATCTGTTCACCATGCTCGCCCATGTCGCCGCCCGCACCTCGCGGCTGCGGCTCGGCACCGGCATCGTCGTGCTGCCGCTGCACAATCCCGTGCACGTGGCCGAGGAGGCCGCCCAGGTCGATGTGTTGTCCGGGGGGCGGCTGGAGCTGGGGATCGGGCGGGGTTACCAGAGCTTCGAGTTCGAGGGGTTCGGGATCGATCTGGCGGAGGCGCGGGATCGGTTCAACGAGGCCCTCGAAGTGATCATCGGGCTCTGGACGCAGGAGGCGTACCAGCACGAAGGGAAGTTCTACAAGACCGGCGCCGAGGTGTCGCTCGTGCCCAGGCCGCTGCAGAGCCCGCATCCGCCGCTGCACGTGGCGGCCGTGTCGCCGGAGACCGTGACCATGTACGCCGAGCGTGGTCTGCCCATCCTGGCCGACCCCGCCGCGACGTTCCGCAAGGTCGTGAAGGCGGCCGAGACGTGGCGGGAGACGGCCGCGCAGGCCGGGCATTCGCCGCAGACCGAGCTGGTGGTGGCCAGGAGCGTGTACGTCGCCCCGACCCTGGAGCAGGCCCGCGCCGACCAGGCGCGGTTCGAGGCGTCGTTCGACCGCTCGCGGATCTTCAACGAGCGCAGCGCGCCCATCGATCCCAAGACGGGACGGGCCGCGCAGGGGTTCGAGTACTACCAGGATCGTTACCTCAAAGGCGGCACCCTCTCCCCGGACTTCCGGTGGGAGCAGCTGGAGGTGATCGGGGATCCGGCGCGGGTGATCGAGCAGATCTCGGTGCTCAAGGACGCCGGGTTCAGCAACCTTCTGTGCGACTTCGGCAGCACCCGGCCGATGCCGCTGGAGGAGATGAAGCAGGTCATGCGCTTCTTCGCGACCGAGGTCATGCCGGCGTTCGGAGACCGATCATGATCCACAGCCTGTCGTTGTCAGATGTCCTGGCCGACCATGCGCGCAGCCGTCCCCAGGTGACGGCGGTGGTGGACGGGGAGGTCCGGCTCACCTACCCGGAGCTGGACGCCCGCGTCACCCGGCTGGCCTCCGCCCTCCAGGGGCTGGGGGTCTCCGGCGGTGACCGGGTGGTGTGGCTGGGGCAGAACGCGCACGCGGTGCTGGAGCTGCTGCTGGCCTGCTCCCGGCTGGGCGCCGTCTTCTGCCCGGCCAACTGGCGGCAGGCGGCGGACGAACTGCGTTTCGTGGTGAACGATCTGACCCCGGCGGTCGTGGTCTGGGAGCCGTCCGAGGCCACCACGGCGGTGCGCGACGAGAGCGCCGCCTCCGCCCGGTGGGTGCGGGCGGGCGAGGAGTACGAGCGGCTGGTCGAGGGTGCGGCGGCGCGGGAGTTTCCCCAGGTGGACGATGGTGAGCCGGTTCTCGCGCTCTACACCGCCGCCTTCGCCGGCCGGCCCGGCGCCGCGCTGCTCAGCAGCGCCGCGCTGGTCGCGCACGCCACGTCCCTGCTCGTCGTACGCCAGATGGAGCCGGGCTTCACCTTCCTCAACAACGGGCCGCTCTTCCACGTCGGCACCATGATGTTCTGCCTGGCCACGTTCCAGATCGGCGGCACGAACGTCTTCACCCCCGCCTTCGATCCCGAGGAGGCGTGCCGGTTGATCGACGCCGAGCGGGTGACGCAGGCGTTCCTGTTCGGGCCGATGATCGACGCGGTGGCGAAGGCGAACGCGGACGGCAAGTACGACCTGTCGTCGCTGCGGTTCGTGGCCCACTCCGCCGAGTGGGACGGCATGATCACGGTGGACGACTCCCCGTGGTGCCGGAGCAAGATGGGCGGGTACGGGCAGACCGAGGTGGGCGGCATGCTGACCTTCCTGGGGCTGGCGGAGGGCGGGGCCGGGTTCGCGGGGCGGCCGTCGCCGCTGGTGCAGATACGCATCCTGGCGCCCGGCGGGTCCGAGGTTCCGGCGGGCGAGGTCGGGGAGATCTGCGCCCGCGGCAAGACCCTCTTTTCCGGATATTTCGCCCGGCCCGACTTAAATGCCGAAAAGTCGGCGTATGGCTGGCACCACACCGGCGACCTCGGCCGACGCGAACCCGACGGCACCATCACCTTCATCGGCCCGAAGCTTCGCATGATCAAATCCGGGGCCGAGAACGTCTACCCCGCCGAGGTCGAACGCGCGCTCAAGTCTCACCCCGCCGTCGCCGACGCCGCCGTCATCGGCATCCCGGACCCCGACTGGCACCAGGCGGTCAAGGCCATCGTGACCCTTCGAGCACAGGCCACGGAAGCGGACCTGCTGGAGCACGTCAGGACGTTGCTGGCGTCGTACAAGAAGCCGAAGCGGATCACGTTCGTGGACGAGATCCCCAAGCGCGGCTTCACACCCGACTACGACGCCCTGGACGAGACCCACGGCGGCGGCAACTACCCCGGCGCCTGATCCCGGCCATCCGCACAAGCGCCGGTCAGCGCAGCGGCAGCCCTGCCTCCAGATGTTCCAGGGCCCGGTCGAACTCGGCGAGGGCGTCCAGGTCGCGATCTCTCACCCAGTCGAACCACAGCGCGAACATCACCCCCACGATCGCCCCCGTGACGTTCCTGATCTCCGGATCGTCCGGCTCGCGCCCCTCACGCGCCGCGAGCCGCCCCTGGAGCGTACGAACGACACCGGTGACGTTCTCCATGCTCGCCGCCCACAGCTCGGGCACCGTGAACATGAGGATCTCCCGCTCCACACTGTCGGCGCGCTCCTCCGGCGTCTGCGTGTCGAACACTGTCCGCATGGCCATCCGCACGGCGGAAACAGGACCGGCCCCGGGCGGCACCGCGTCGAGCGCCTCCAGGAAGGGCGGGAACTGGTCCATCAGGATCAGATCCTCTTTGGTGGCGAAATAGCGGAAGACGGTGCTGGGCGCCACCTCCGCCGCCTCGGCGATCTGCTCGACCGTCGTGGCCGTGTATCCCCGCTCACGGAACAGCCGCAGCGCCTCCTTCTGGATCAGCGCCTTCGTCTTGGCCTTCTTCCGTTCACGCAGACTCATGTCACCGCATTCTCGGGGGTATGGCGGCCCGCGTCCACTCACGAGAGATCACCATGTTTCGCTATACAACTCTCATTTGAGAGTCTACTCTCACAATTATGCGATTTCCCATCGAACGCGACCCGCGATGCCCCTTCGACCCGCCCGCCGCGCTGCGCGGCCTGCCGCCGATGAGCCGGCTGGAGTTCGCCGACGGCCATCTGGGCTGGCTGGCCACCACGAGCGAGGCGGCCAGGACCGTGCTGGCCGATCCGAGGTTCAGCGCCAGGCAGGAGCTCAAGCACGTACCCGTGAGGGCGGCCCGCCCCGGCGGCCCCAGCAGCCCGGCCCCGCCCGGGTTCTTCGCCGCCATGGATCCGCCCGAGCACACCCGCTACCGCCGCCTGCTGACCGGCCAGTTCACCGTCCGCAGGATGCGCCTGCTGGAGCCGCGCATCGAGCGCATCACCGCCGACCACCTCGACGCCATGGCCGCCGCGGGCCCTCCCGTCGACCTGGTGACGGCGTTCGCGCTGCCGATCCCGTCCCTGGTCATCTGCGAACTGCTCGGGGTGCCGTACGCCGACCACGTCTTCTTCCAGGAGCGCAGCTCCGACATCGTGCTGCCGGACCGGGACGCGCAGGGCGCGATGGCCGACCTCGGCGCGTACCTCGGCGACCTGATCCGCCGCAAGCGCGCCGACCCCGGCGACGACCTGATCAGCGGCCTGACCGGGGAGCTCACGGACGAGGAGCTGACCAACGTCGCCATGATCCTGCTCGTCGCGGGCCACGAGACGACCGCCAACATGCTGGCACTCGGGGTGTTCGCGCTGCTGCGGAACGGCGTCCCGTACGAGGAGAACGCCGTCGAGGAGCTGCTGCGGTGGTTGTCGGTCCTGCAGGTCGGCGCGCCGAGCAGGGCCGCGCTGGAGGACGTCGAGGTGGCGGGCACGAAGGTCGGCAAGGGTGAGACGGTCGCGATGTCCCTGGCGGCGATCAACCGCGACGATGCCGTGTTCGACGACCCCGACGAGCTGCGCCCGGACCGCCAGGAGGCGCGCCGGCACCTCTCGTTCGGCCATGGCGTGCACCAGTGCCTGGGCCAGCAGCTCGCCAGGAACGAGCTGCGCATCGGCTACCGGGCGCTGTTCGAGCGCTTCCCCGGCCTGCGCCTGGCCGTGCCCGCGGCGGACGTCCCGCTGAAGCAGGACGCCGCCGTGTACGGGGTCGCGTGCCTCCCCGTCACCTGGTGACCGTCAGACGCCCGAGCTCCGGCGATCACAGGATCGCCAGCGGGGTGAGCGGGCTGCCGGTGCCGCCCTCGATCCGCAGCGGCGCCGCCACGAACACGAACTCGCTACGCCCGGCCGCCGCCAGCTCCTCCAGCCAGAGCATCTCGATCAGGTGAATGCCGTGCCGGTGGAGCAGCACGAGGTGCAGGTCGTCCTCCAGGGATTCGTCGGCCATGCCCCGCCCGTTGAGCCCCCCGATCGCGGCGTTGTCGGAGGCGACGGCGGCCACGTCTTGCGCGGCCAGCCACCGCCCCGCCTCCGCCGACAACCCCGGCTGTCCCGACCAGTACTCCGCGCGCGAACGTTCCCACACCACCGGCCATCCCGTACGGACGACCGCCACGTCCCCGGGGCGCGGCGTGGCGATCTCCTCCAGCAGCCCCGCCGGGATGCGATGCCCGGCGGGCAGATGGTCGAGGCCGAGGTGCCCGGGCACGTCGTACAACACCCCCCTGGCCACCACCCCGCCCACGTGCTCGATGCCGCACCTCGTCGCGCCATAGGAGCGGACCCGGGCGGCCGGGTGGCCGTTGTACAGCTCGTCGCCGGACCACATGTGGCACAGCGCGTCCATGTGGGTCGTGGTGCCGTGGTGGGTGACGATCAGGGCGTCGTCGGCCACCCGCAGGCCCTCCCCGATCGGCCGGGCTCCTGCCGCGTAGTCGCCGCCGTCCACGGACATGAAGTGTTGCGGCAGCGGGCGGCCCTGGAGGTGCGGGACCGTGCCGGGGGCTGGTGAGGAGGTAGCGCCCCTGATCGGCATGGCCAGGCTCAGCACCTCGCCCGTGGTGGCGCTGCGCAGGGCGTCGAGGACCACGGCCGGCTTGAGGAGGTTGAGGGTGCCACGCTGATCGTCTGGGCCGAATCGTCCCCAGTTGTTAGGCTCGGGTACCAAGTAAGCGCTTCCTTTCCCTGCGGAGGTCTGATGCACTGCGATCCTCGGTTCTCCCGCGTACGCGAGGTCTTCGAGCGGAATTTCGCCGACGGCGAGGAGCTGGGCGCGGCCTTCGCCGTCCACCTGGACGGCGAGCTGGTCGTGGACCTGTGGGACGGGGTCGCCGACCGGAACACCGGGCGGCCCTGGGAGTCCGGCACGCCCGCCTTCGCCTACTCCTGCACCAAGGCGATCACCGCCGCCGTGCTGCTGCAGCTCGCGGAGCGGGGACTGGTGGAGGTGAACGCGCCGGTCGCCGACGTGTGGCCGGAGTTCGCGGCGGGCGGCAAGGGGGCGATCACCGTCGAGCAGTTGCTCAGCCACCAGGCCGGGTTGCCGGTGGTGGAGGAGCTGGTGCCGGTGGAGGAGTTCGAGGACCACCCGGCGATCGCGGCCCGGCTCGCCCGCCAGGAGCCGCTGTGGGAGCCGGGGGCGGCGCACGGGTATCACGCGCTGACCTACGGGTTCCTGGTGGGGGAGGTGGTCAGGCGGGTCACGGGGAAGTCGGTGGGTGAGCTGGTGGCGGCCGAGATCGCCGGGCCGCTGGGGCTGGAGCTGTGGGTGGGGGCGCCGGACCCGGTGATCGCCCGTACGGCGCGGCTCAAAGCAGGCGAACGCTCCCAGCCCGGCGCCACCGAGAGCGCCGCGCGTCCGCAGAAGGCCGCGCCCTCGCAGGATGGCGCCGAGACGGCTGAGAGCCCGCAGGAAGGCGCCGCGCGTCCGCAGGATGTGCTGGCCGAGATGGCCAAGGCCGCGCTCGACCCGCACAGCCTGATGAACAGGGCGCTCGGCAACCCCGGCATGCACCTGCTCAAGGGCGGCGCGAACAACCCGGTGATCCTGCGCGCGGGCTGGCCGGCCGCCGGGGTCGTGACCACGGCCAGAGGGCTGTCCGGGTTCTACCGCGCGCTGGTCGCCGGCGAGCTCCTGCGCCCCGAGACGCTCAGGGAGGCCCTGCGGCCCCGGGTGAACGGCCCCGACCGGGTGTTGTACCTGAACACGTCGTTCGGGCTGGGGTTCATGCGGCCGTCGATGACGTTCCCGCTGCCGTCCCCGAGCGCGTTCGGCCATTCGGGCATGGGCGGCGCCATCGGACTGGGCGACCCGGAGCGCGGCCTGGCCGTCGGGTACGTGATGAACAAGATGGCCGACGCGATCTCCGGCAACCTGCGCGGGCTGCGCCTGGTGCAGGCCGTCTACGACTCCCTCTGAGCGGGTCATTGCATGGTCACGCCGCCGCTCACCGACAGGGTCTGGCCGGTGATGTAGGCGGCGCGATCCGTACAGAGGTAGGCGACCAGGCCCGCCACGTCGGCGGGGGTGCCGAGGCGGCGCAGCGGGATGGCGCGGGCGATCTTGTCGACCAGCCCCGGGTCGGCCGCCGACACGCGGCGCAGCATGGGGGTGTCAATCGGGCCGGGGCAGACGACGTTGGAGGTGACGTGGGCTCTGGCGGCCTCGCGGGCGAGCGTCTTGGCCAGGCCGAACAGCCCCGCCTTGGTCGCCGCGTACGCCCCCTCGCCGCCTGACCCGGCCCTGGCCCCGTCGGAGGAGATGAAGACGAGCCGCCCCCAGCCCCTGGCGATCATGCCGGGCAGCAGCAGCTTGGTCAGCAACATCGGCCCGCGCAGGTTGACCTGCCACATGAGGTCCCAGCCCGCCGGGTCGCTCTCGGTGAACGGTTCCACGATCGCCACCCCGGCGTTGTGCACCAGGACGTCCACCTCCCCCACCGTGCCCGCGAACTCCTCCACGGCGGCGGGCGAGGTCAGGTCCACGGCCGACGCCCGCGCGTGGGGAAGGCCGGCCGCGACCTTCGAGGCGTTCGGCAGGTCCACGTCGGCGAGCACCACCCGGGCCCCGAGCGCGGTCAGGTCGGTGGCGATGGCCGCGCCGATCGCGCCCGCTCCCCCGGTCACCACCGCCACGCGCCCGTCCAGGCGCAGCCCGTCCATCACTTCCACGCCTCCACCAGGTCCGCCGTGGTGGCGCGGGTGGCGAGGAGGCTGATCGTGTGCTTCAGCACGGCCCGCGCGTAGTCCTCGGGGATGCCCGCCACCGCGTCCGTGACCACGGTCACCCGGTAGCCCAGGTTGACCGCCTCCAGCACCAGGCCGGGGATGCCCAGGTTGAGCGAGACCCCGAGCGCGACCACGGCCGATACGCCCAGCGAGCGCAGCGTCATGTCGAGCGAGGTGCCGGTGAACGGGGAGAAGCCGTGGTAGCGCCGGCTCTCCAGGTCGTCGTCCCACAGGTCGGGGAGGACCTCGACGGCGGCCGTACCCTCCAGCATGTGCGCCGGGTCCTTGAGCAGGGAGACGATGAACGGGCAGTTGTCCGTGTGAGAGCCGGCCCGGTCCGGCCGGAAGGCGGCCGTGCAGTGGATCACCGGCAGGTCCGCCTGCCGGGCCGCCTGGAGCAGGCGGGCGGCGTTCGCGAACACGTCGTGGCGGGCGCACGCATCCACCAAGTCCGGAAATTTCGTTAAATCGCCGACGACACCCCGCTGCATCTCCATCACCAGCACCGCCACGCGCCCCACCGGCGACCTCCACCACTCTTAGCCGAGCGCTTGCTTGGCGGCAGCATAACACCAGCACTCACCGTCATCTCCGATTAACGCGGGGCGAAATATCTCCGGTCGTGACAACCCGAACCCCGGGTGAGACCGTCGAACCCAAGACGGCTGCCCTATGGGGGGTACGACTTGGTCCCTGGTTACCGTGAAGTCCGCCAGCTCGGCTCCGGCCGCACCGGCCGTGTCTTCCTCGCCACCTACCAGTCCACCGGCGCGTACGTGGCCATCAAGTACCTCAACGCCACCCTGCGCCGCGACACCGAGTTCATGGACCGTTTCCGGTCCGACACCCACAACCTCGTCGAGATCGACGACCCGAACGTGGTGCGGCTGTACGAGTACGTCGAGACCGCCACCAGGGCGGCCCTGGTCACGGAGCTGGTGGACGGGGTGTCACTGCGCACGTTGCTGGCCGAGCACGGCAGGACCAGCCCGGAGGCGGCGCTGGCCGTGGTCAAGAGCACGCTGCTGGCCCTGGCCGCCGCGCACGAGCGAGGGGTGCCGCACCGGGACGTCAAACCGGACAACATCCTGGTCCAGGCCGACGGCACCGGCAAGCTGAGCGACTTCGGCGTCGTGGTGCACGCCGAGGAGCCCGGGGTTCCCGCGGGGAGTCCCGCGTACATGTCGCCGGAGTTGTGGACGCAGGGACGGGCGGGGCCTTCCGCGGACGTGTACGCGGCGGCCTGCGTGTTGTTCGAGGCGGTCAGGGGCCGGCCGCCGTACCGCGCGTACAAGGAGGGCGGGGACGGCGGCGAATCCGACGCCGCCGCGCTGCGGGACAAGCACCTGGTGGAGCCGGTTCCGCTGGAGGTGGCGCCCGAGTCGCTGCGCGACCTGCTCAGGCGCGGGCTGGCCAAGGATCCGGCGGTCAGGTACGCCTCGGCCCTGGAGTTCGCGTCGGAGCTGGAGGAGGACGCCCTGGCCGGGTACGGCCCCGACTGGGAGAAACGCGGGCGGCGTCACCTGGCGGAGCAGGCCACGATGCTCGCCCTCCGCTTCCCGCTGGCCAGGACCGACGCCCCCGTGGCGGCCGGGCTGCGGGACCGGCTGCCCAGGCTCCCGCCGCAGGTCTGGGTGGCGGGGGCGGCGGTGCTGGCGGCGGTGATCGCGATCATGATGTCCGGCGGCCGGTTCCCTCCCGGGCCCGGGACCATCCTGATGCCGCCGCCCAGGACCCAGAGCGAGCCCACGCCCGAAGCGGCCACCACCTCCTCGACGCCCACCGCCCCCGCTCCCAGACGCACCACGCGCCCACCGCCCCAGCCCACCCCCACTCCCCCGCCGCCCACCCGTAGCGGGCAGGGCAACACCGCCGCGCCCCTCTCCACCACCGTGCGCTCCGCCGGCATCCTGCGGTGGAACGGCACGGCGGGGACGATCGCGGTCTCGGTGGAGGGCACGGGGGCGGTGCGGCTGCGGATCTCGTACACGCGCAGGGACGGGGAGGGCGGCGCGGCCAGGACCGTACGCCAGGAGACCCGCACGTTACGCGGCGACACCGCCTACACCGCCTCCGTCACGCATGACCCGGGAGGGGTGGGGTGCGGCGAGCGGGCGTACGCCGGCCTCCTGGTGATGACGGAACCGGCCGCCGGGAACGGGCCGCAGGTGAGCGAGGCGGCGCTGAACGGGCCCGCCTGCCCCGCGCCGACCACGACCCGACCCGCTCCCACCGCGACCCACTCCGCCCCGCCCACCCCGACTCCGGAACCTGCCACCTCGCTCGCCCCGGCCCCCACGCCGACCGCCTCGGACCCGCCGGCGGCCCTGCCGTCCGGCACGGTTCTCCGCAGCTCGGACGAACCGCCGGAAGAGCCCTCGCAGAAGCCCTCGGACGGCCCCTCTGAGGAGCTCTCGGGCGGCCCCTCTGAGGAGCTCTCGGAGAAGCCCTCTGACGAGCCATCGGAAGAGCCATCGGGCGCGCCGCTCCTGCCCGCGACCCCTGAGCCGTCCGAGGGCCTTGTCGACGTACCAAGCGTGCGCTAGCTTGGCAGCGATGAGCGGTGACACCTCTGCCTACTGGGCCGCCTGCGGGCGCGGCGAGCTGGTCATCCAGCGCTGCACGACCTGCGAGCGCCGCATCCACCTCCCCGAGCCGGCCTGCCCATGGTGCGGCGGCCAGGGGCTCGTCTTCGACCTGGTCTCCGGCGACGGCGTCGTGCACACCTACACGGTCGTGCACCGCTCCTTCACTCCCGGGTACCGTGGCCGCGAACCCTACGTCATGGCCTGGGTGGACCTGCCGGAAGGCGTGCGCGCGTTCGGGCACGTGGTGGGCTGCCCGCCGGAGCAGGTGCGCGTCGGCCTCCCGGTACGCGTGACGTTCCTCGACGACCTGCCCCATTGGAGGCCCGCGTGAAGCTCGGCAACGTGCTCATCCCCGTCGCGAACCTGGACGAGGCCATCGCCTTCTACGACCTGCCGGTGAAGTTCCGCGACGGCGACCGGTTCGCCGCGCTCGACGGTGGCGGGGTCACCGTGGCGCTGGCGGGGCCTGAGGAGCACGTCACCGCGTCGGCCGCGCCGTCGTACAAGGTGGACGACGTCGCGCGGACCGTGCGGGAGATGACGGGGCGCGGGGCCGAGGTGGTGCGCGAGCCCGAGGCCGGGCCGCACGAGACGCGGGCCGTGCTGCGCGATCCCTCGGGAAACGTCTTCGTGCTCTATTCGCCCCTCTGATGTGGAGGCACCCCCCATGGCACGATCCCTCTACGGCAACTACGGCCACGCGATCCTGACCGCCGCGGCGCTGCGCACGCCCGACCGGGTGGCGCTGACGTACTGCGGCACGCAGTCCTTCACCTACGACCAGCTCAACAGGAACGTCAACCGCCGCGCCAACGCCCTCCTCGCGGCCGGGATCACGCCGGGCAGGCGGGTGGCGGCGCTGCTCAACGAGACGCTGCGGGTGGCGGAGGTCTACCTGGCGCAGGCCAAGATCGGGGCGGTGACGGCGGCGCTGAACCCGTACTGGCCGGTGGAGACGCTGCGGGAGGTGGTGGCGGCCTCCGGGTGCACGGCTTTCGTGTACGACGCGACCGTGGAGTCCGTGATCGAGGGGATCAGGCCGGCCCTGCCGGAGGTGACCACCTGGATCGACGTGACGGACCTGGCCGAGGGGCCGGACGACGAGCCGCCGTTAGCCGGGTTCCACGACGACGCGCTGGCGCTCTACTACACCTCGGGGACGACCGGGCTGCCCAAGGCCGTCACGCACACGCACGCGTCGTCGCTGGCCACGGCCCAGATCTGGCTGGACGTGCCGCGCGGGCCCGACGCGGTGTTCGGCACGGGCGCGATCATCTGGGGCATCGGCTTCCCCGCGATCGCCGGGCCCGCCCTGTACGCGGGAATGCGGCTGGTGCTGGAGCAGGACTGGGGACCGGCGAACTTCCTGCGCGTCGTCCCCCGCGAACGGGTCACGCATCTGTCGCAGATCCCCTCGTTCTACTCGGCCCTGCTGGCCTCCTCCGACCACGAGCGGGTGGACCTGTCGTCGATCCGGGTGATCATGCTGGGCGGGGAGCCGCTGACCGCCACCATGCTCGACCGGATCAAGGCCAGGCTGCCGGAGGCGGGCGTCTACTCCTACTACGGGCAGACCGAGGCCCCGTACACGTGCATGGGACGGGTGGACGACGGCTCCACGCCGCTCGGGTCCTCGGGACGCGCCCGTACGGGGAACGCGGTGCGGATCACCGGCCCCCAGGGGAACCGGGTGATCGACGAGGTCGGCGAGATCAACCTGGCCGGGCCGCACCGGATGGCCGGATACGACGGCCTGCCCGACAGGACGGCCGAGGTGCTGCGCGGCGAGTGGTACGTGGGCGGCGACCTCGGAACGCTCTCCGACGACGGCGTGCTGCGCGTGCTCGGCCGGCGGGAGGACTCGATACTCAAGGGCGGCGTCTGGACCCAGCCGGTCGTGATCGAGGAGGCGGCCTCGGCGCTGGACGGGGTGGCCGAGGCCGGGGCGGTCGGGGTGCCCGAGGGGGCGGTGGAGCAGGAGGTGCTGCTGGCCGTCGTACCCAGGGCCGGGCACACGCTCGACGCCTCCAAGCTGGCGCTGGCCCTGGCCGACATGTTGCCCGCCCACCAGCGTCCCGACCACATCGTGGTGGCCGGCGAGCTGCCGCACTCCCAGGACGCCTCCGGCGGACCCGGCAAGCTGCTGCGCAGGAAGATCCGAGAGCTGCTCGGGTGAGCGCGTACGAGCACGAGGTCAAGGCGCTGATCAGCGAGGCCGGGGTGCCGGTCCCACGCGGCGTGGTGGTGCGCCTTCCGGACGTCGAGAGCCCAGGAGCGGCTCCGGAGCTGGACATCGGAGCAGGCTCAGGAGCGGCTCCGGAGCTGGACGTCAGGGCAGGGTCAGGAGCGGCTCCGGGGCTGGAGGTCAGAGCAGGCTCAGGAGCGGCTGGGAAGCTGGACTTCGGGGCGGCTCGGGAGCTGGCCGGGCCGCTGGTGCTGAAGGCGTTCGGCCCTGGGCTGGTGCACAAGTCCGAGGCCGGGGCCGTGGTGCTGGGGCTGCGTTTCGAGGACCTGGCGGGCGCGGCGGCCGAGATGGCGGCCCGGCTGGACCCCGCCGGGTTCCTGGTGGAGGAGCAGGCCGAACCCGGGGTCGAGCTGATCGTCGGGCTCGTGCGGGATCCGGCGTTCGGTCCTGTGCTGCTGACCGGGCTGGGCGGGGTGTGGACGGAAGCCCTCAGGGACACGGCACTACGGCTCTGCCCGATCACGGACGGGGACGCGCGGCGCATGCTGGCGTCCCTGCGCGGGGCCGGGCTGCTGGACGGGTGGCGCGGCGGGCCGCCGGTGGACGTGGACGCGGTGGTCAAGCTGCTCATGACCGTCGGCGGGCCAGGAGGGTTGTGGGAGCGGCTGGAGCTGGGCGAGTTCGAGCTGAACCCGGTCATCGCCGGGCCCTCGGGGGTGATCGCGGTCGATGCCCGATACGTGCCGGACCGGCCGCCCGACACCGCGAGCGACAGCACGGCCCCCCGCGCGACGACCGCCCGTGCGGCGGACTCCCGTGCGACGGGCCCCCGTGTGACGGACTCCCGTGTGACGGACTCCCGTGTGACGGACTCCCGTGTGACGGACTCCCGTGTGACGGACTCCCGTGCAACGGACTCCCGTGCAACGGACTTCCGGTTGCTTTTCGAGCCGCGGGCCGTGGCCGTCGTCGGGGCGTCCACGTCCAGGGCGAACTTCGGGAACATGTTCCTCGGCTTCTACCAGGCCGCGGGCGTCCCGCTGGTGGCCGTACACCCCACTGCGGCCGAGGTGGCCGGGGTGCCCGCCGTGCCCTCGCTGGAGCGGGCCGACGTGGACTACGCCCTGGTCGCGGTGCCCGCCGAGCGGTGTGCCGAGGTGGTGCGGCAGGCGCGCGGGGTGCCGTTCGTCCAGGTGATGAGCGGCGGCTTCGGGGAGGCGGGACGGCCGGAGCTGGAGGAGGAGCTGGTCGCGGCGGCGCGGGCGGCGGGAACGCGACTGCTCGGGCCCAACTGCATGGGCGTGTACTGCCCGCGAGGCCGTCAGACGTTCGTCGGCGGCGGGATGGGACCGGCCGGGACGGTCGCGCTGATCTCGCAGAGCGGTGGGCTGGCGGGCGAGGTGATCAAGGTCGGCGAGCGGCGCGGGCTGGCCTTCAGCCGGGTCGTCACGGTCGGGAACGCGGCCGACGTCACCCCGGCCGAGCTGCTGCGCTGGCTCGCCGCGGACGACGAGACGCGGGCGGTCGGGTTGTACCTGGAGGACCCGCGTGACGGGCGCGAGCTGTACACGGCGCTGCGGGAGGCCGGCCTGCCCGTGGTGCTGCTGGTCGGCGGGCGCACCGGGCAGGGACAGCGGGCGGCGGCCTCGCACACGGGCGGCCTGGTGAGCGACCGGCGGATCTGGGAGGCGGTGGCCGAGCAGGCGGGCGCGGCGCTGGTGTCCGGTCAGGACGAGCTGATCGGGGTGCTGGCGTACTTCCAGGCGCACGGCGAACGCGTCACCTCCGGGAACCGGGTGCTGGTGGTGGGGCCGAGCGGGGGCGCGAGCGTGCTGGCCGCGGACGCGTTCGACCTGGCCGGGGTCCGGCTCGACCCGCTGCCGGACGACCGTCTGGAGGCGCTGCGCGGGCTCGGGGTGGTGGCGGCGGGCAATCCGCTCGAAGTGCCCGTGGGGCCGCTGGGCCGGGCCGGGCTGGTGGCCGAGGTGATCGACGCGCTCGGGGTGCCGTACCGGGATGTGGTGGCGCACGTGAACGTTCAGGCCTTCTTCACGTACGGAACCGCGCCCGAACCCCTGTACGCCTGCACGCGCGCCCTCGCGGGAGCCCAGGCCGCGCACCCCGGCACCAGGATCACCCTGGTCACCAGGAACGGCGAGTGCGCGCCCCCGGGCGTCGAGGACGAGGTCGGGCGGATCGCGGCGGCGGCGGGAATCCCCGTCTACCGGACGATGGAGGCGGCCGCGGTGGCCGTCGCGGCAGGAGGACGTCATGGGTCTGCTTGACGGCAAGGTCGCGCTGATCACCGGCGGGGCGCGGGGCATGGGCGAGGCGCACGTGCGGCTGTTCCTGGAGGAGGGGGCGCGCGTGGTCTTCGGGGACGTGCTGGAGGAGGAGGGCAAGGCGCTGGCGGAGGAGACCGGGGCGACGTACGTGCGGCACGACGTCGCGAGCCAGGAGGAGTGGGGCCGGGCCGTGGGGACGGCTGAGGAGTTGTACGGCAGGCTCGACATCCTGATCAACAACGCCGGGATCCTGAAATTTCGGCGCATCGCCGATATGTCGCTCGAAGACTTCGATCAGGTGATCGGCGTGAACCTCAAGGGCACCTGGCTGGGCATCAAGTCGGTCATCGAGCCCATGAAGGCGGCCGGGCGCGGCTCGATCGTGAACATCTCCTCGATCGAGGGGTTCGTCGGGGCCGAGGGGTTGTCGGCGTACTCGGCCTCGAAGTTCGGCGTGCGCGGCATCACCAAGTCGGCGGCGCGGGAGCTGGCCAGGTTCAAGATCCGGGTGAACTCGGTGCACCCCGGCGCGATCAACACCTCGATGGCCCTGGACCCCGACATGATGAACGAGGTCGACGCCGACGCGTTCGTGAAGTCCATGGTCATGAAGCGCTTCGCCAAGCCCGTGGAGGTGTCGCACGTGGTGGCCTTCCTGGCCTCGAACCGGGCCAGCTACTGCACGGGCAGCGAGTTCACCGTGGACGGGGGCCTGACGACGGGCGCAGGATACTAAGATCTCACCACAAGGTAGATCTTTTAGTGTTAAACCACCTAGGCCCGGACATTTCTGGCAGCATCCTGACCTGCGGCTTTTACCCCCAGGAGGGCAACAGTCTCCCTGGGGATGTGCTTGAGCTGGGGTTACAACACGATAACCTCACTCTTCCCGGAAGCGACAGGCCTCCGGTTTTGTCACACCAGTCACGGGTTACCCCCCTTACCCATGGCTGCGTGGATAAACCCGGACTTGCTCGGAAGGTTTCCCCACACTTCCATGACGCCAGAGATCCAGAAGTACATCGAACTGCTCGAGAGCCAGGTCGGCTACTCCGAGAAGTCGGGCTCGTACACGAAGTTCGGCAAGTGGTACGGCAACCACATCGAGTTCGACGCCGACTACAGCTCCGCGCCCTGGTGCGACATGTACCTCTCCTGGGCCGCGCACAAGCTCGGCTACCAGGACTGGATCGGGCAGTTCGCGTGGACGGTACGGCACGCGGAATGGTTCAAGGAGCAGGGAGCGTGGGGGAAGACCCCCAAGGTCGGCGCGTTCGTCTTCTACGACTGGAGCGGCACCAACAAGATCGACAACATCGACCACGTCGGCATCGTGACGAAGGTCGAGCACGGCAGGATCTTCACCATCGAGGGCAACATCGACGGCGGCGTCGCCAAGCGCAAGGAACGTGACACGAGCAAGGTCGTCGGTTACGGCTACCCGGAGCGCATCAAGTCCCGCCTGGACAGGGCCGCCGCCAAGAAGGCCGAAAAGGAGGCGTCGAAGCCGGGCAGCGAGCCTGGCACGCTCCCTGAAGAGGCGCTCAACTCCCTGATCCCCCGGTCCGAGGACGGGACGCAGGCCCCGCTGACCTCCACCGACCGCCTCGGGTCCAGAACCCCCACGCAGCCGGAGTCGCAGCAGGAAGGCCAGGTCAAGGGCCAGACCCCGGAAGAGGCCCAAGGCCGCACCGAGCCCCAGACCCCTGAACAGACCTCGAAAGAGACCCAGGGCCGCACCCAGGCCTCGAAGCCGCGCTCGGACACGGCCTCCCCCCAGCCGTCGGCCTCCGCCTCCGACTCGCACGCGGCCTCCTCAACGGCGAAGACCCCGCAAGCCGGGGCCTCCCCCACCACGGCGAAGACCGGCAAGCACGCCAAGCCGACCACGGCGGACACCGAGGAGGCGACCGCCAAGCCGCTCCCCGTGCACACCGACGCCTCCGCCACCGGCCCGCTGCCCGCCATCAACTCCCCGACCCTGATCGGCTCGGCGGTCGTGGCCGCCCTCGCGCTGCTGGCGGTGGCCAAGACCCGCCGCCTGCGCCTGAGCGCGGCCACCACGGCGGCGGACAAGCCGGCCCGCCGCGCCAAGGGCCGCCGCCGCAGGACCACCACCACACCGATCACGGCCACCAGTCGCAGGACCGCCACCGCACCGATCGCGGCCACCAGCAGCACCGTGGAACTCCAGGAGTCCGCCGAACGCCTGGCCACGGCGGCCGCCCTCCGCTCGCTCTCCGCCGCCTCCCACCACTCCACCACCGCCCGGGCCACGCATCACCACGCCGCCTCCCACCAGGCCGCCTCCCACCACGCCGCCTCCCACCAAGCGGACCGGCACACCACCTCCCGCGACACGGCCCGGCACGCCGCCGCCAGGGAGGCGGCCCGGCACTCCAGGCACAGAAGGCTCGAAACCAGGCCCTTCGACCTGGCATCAGACGCCGCGCCCCATCGCCGCACCGGCACAAGCACCGGCACCGGCGCGAGTTCGTACACGCCTGCCTTCGACTCCTACGAGCCGGACTTCGACCGCGGCCGCTTCACCTTCACCGACGAGACGGGACCGCTGGAGGTCGTCCTCGACACGGGACCCCTCCAGCGCGTCGTGGACACCGGCTCGTTCGAGCGCATCTTCATCCCCGGCGCGAGCAGCGCGTTCGACGCGTTCGCCCCGCCCAGGAGCAGGCGCGGCGACATCCTGGACGTCCAGGAGCCCGGCGCCTCCTACCGGGGCCGGCGCCGCGGCCACACCGTCGAGGAGCCCATCGCGTTCTCCCCCGACCTCCCGCCCCGAGGCCGCCGCCACCGCCGCTCGAACCACGACCCGCTCCCGCACGGCACCCCGCCGAGAGGCCGCCGCGGGCAGGACGACCTGGTGGGCGCGGCCCCCTCCGGCAGAGGCCGCCACCGCGCTTAACCGAGGAGACCGTACTCGGCGGCGAAGGCGGTCAGCCGCGACACCGCGTCCCGGCTACGCGTCCAGGGCCGCACGATGAGCCGTTCCACCCCGAGTCCCTCCCACGCGGCCACCTCCTCGGGACCGGCCAGGTCGTAGGCGTGCGCCGTCACCGGCACCCCCGCGCCGAGCAGCTCGATCTGCGGCTTGATCGACTCCACGGTGTGCGGCATGCTGATCCACCCGTCGCACAACCGGGCCGCCCTGCGCAGCGCCGCCGCCGACTCCCCGCCTCCGAGCACGGGCAGCCGAGGCTGCACAGGCTTGGGCTCGAAGGCGACCTCGGGAAAGGCGTAGAACCGCCCGGAATGGGCGACCACGGGCTCGCTCCACAACCGCCTGACCACCTCGATGGCCTCGTCCAGCCGCGCCCCCCTGGTCGAGTACGGCACCCCGGCCGCCTCCCACTCCCCCCGATACCATCCGGCCCCGACTCCGCAGATCGCCCGCCCGGAGGAGACCACGTCCAGGGTGGCGAACGCGCGGGCCGACATGAACGGGTGGCGGAGGGCGAGAAGCTGCACCGCCGTACCGAGCCGGACGCGGGAGGTGAAGGCGGCCAGCCAGCACAGGTACGCGGGCGCGTCGAACAGCGGCGTGGACGGCTTGATCCCGGGATCGGAGGTGCCCGGGTAGACGGCCGAGGACAGGTCGGTGGCGAAGACGAGGTGCTCGGGCAGCCACACCGACTCGAACCCCAGCTCGTCGGCCGCGACCGCCACGTCCTTCCAGGCCGCCGGGTGCAGCAGGCCGAGGGGCACGCCGAACTTCACGGGTACCTCCGCAGGTCGCCGTCGGCGAGGGCGGCACGCAGACGCGAACGATGGGCGGCGGTGGTGCCGTACGCGCCGGCCAGGGACCAGGCCCGCGCGAGCCAGAACCGCAGATCCAGCTCCTCCGTGTACCCGATCGCCCCGTGAACCTGCAGCGCCACCCGCGCCGCCAGCGTGGCCGCCTCCCCCGCCGCGGCCTTGGCCGCGCTCACGTCCCGCCCCTGGCTCGGCGCCGCCCGGTCCACCGACAGCGCCGCCCGGTACACCAGCGGCGCCGCGAATTCCACCGCCACGGCCACGTCGGCGAGAAGATGCTTGACCGCCTGGAAGGACCCGATCGCCGCCCCGAACTGGGTACGAACCCCCGCGTAGGCGACGGAGACCGCGAGCAGTTCCCTGGCGACCCCGATGAGCTGCGCGGCGGTGGCCACCGCCCCCCGCCGCAGCACCTGCTCGGGCGACCCGTCCAGCGGCTCGGAGACATCGAACTCCACCGAGAACAGCGGCCGGCACGGATCCACCCCACGACGCGGCACCAGGCGGGCGGACTCACGGGCGACCAGCCGCAACTCACCGTCCCGCACCACCACGAGCAGGTCGGCCAGGTCCGCGTCCGCCATGTATGCCTGCCCGTCAGGCAGCACGCACACCGTCCCGGACGCCTTGGGCAGCACGTACGGAGCCACGACGGCCGTCTCCACCACCGGCCCCGGCAGGCACGCGCGCCCGGTCTCCTCCAATGCGGGCACCACGTCGGTCAGCGCGAGCGCCTCGGGAGGCAGCAGCAGCTCGAAGAACCCGAGCGAGGCCAGGTGCTCCCAGGCCGGACGCCGTTCCGCACGCAAGGCGGCAGGCGGACAGTGGTCACGCAGCACGTCCCGCACGGTCGCCGCCAGGGCGAGCTGATCGTCGGTGAAGGCGAAGTTCATCGCGGCAGCCCCAGGACCCGCTCGGCCACGATGGTGCGCTGGATCTCGTTCGTGCCCGCGTAGATGGGCCCGGCCAGGGAGAACAGGAACCCGTCCAGCCACGGCCCGGCCCGATCTCCGAGGAGTTCCATGGCCAGGGCGTGCATCCGCAGGTCCAGCTCGGACCAGAAGATCTTGCCCAGGCTGGCCGCGGACCCGAGTTCCTCCCCCGCCATGAGACGCCGGGCGATCCCGAACGTGTGCAGCCGGTACGCTTCGGCCTCCACCCAGCACCTGGCGGCCCGATCGGCCGCGGCCGGGTCGCCGATCTCGCGGGCCAGCGCGACGAGCCGATCGGCGGTGGCCAGGAAACGTCCTGGGCTGCGCAGGGCGAGTCCGCGTTCTGAGGAGGTGGTGGCCATGGCGATCCGCCAGCCCTCGCCCACCTGCCCGAGCACCATCGAGTCGGGCACGAACACACCGTCGAAGTGCAACTCGGCGAACCCCGGCAGCCCGTCGAGCTGTGCGATCGGCCGCACGCCGACCTCGGTCAGCGGGAACATGAAGTACGTCAGGCCCCGGTGCCGGGTCCCGGAGGTGCGGAAGAGGCCGAACCCGTGGCCGGCGTGGGCGGCACGGGAGCTCCACGTCTTGTGCCCGTACAGGAGCCAGCCACCGGGCGCGGGCGACGCGCGTGAGGTGAGCGCGGCCAGGTCGCTGCCCGCCTCGGGCTCCGACCACGCCTGCGCCCACACGTCGTCGCCCCTGGCCATCCTGGGCAACCACCGCTCACGCTGCTCCGGCGTGCCGTACCTCATCAGCGAAGGTCCCAGCAGGAAGATCCCGTTCTGGGTGACGCGGGCGGGGCATCCGGCGGCCCAGTACTCCTCCTCGAAGATCAGCCAGTCGATGAGGGAGGCGCCGCGCCCGCCGTACTCCTCGGGCCAGGAGACGACGGACAGCCGCGCGCCCGCCAGCGACGCCTCCCAGCCGCGGTGCGCGGCGAAGCCCTCGGGGGTGTCCATGGACGGGAGCGGTCCCGGCGCGTGCGTGCTCAGCCAGTCGCGAACCTCGGCGCGGAAGTCCCGCTCGGCCGGGGAGAAGTCGAGATCCACACCGACCAACCTAGCGCACGCTTGGTGGGCTTGCCAGTAGTCTGGTAGTCGTGCAGGGACTGCTGCTGCGGCTCTCTACGCTCGACGCCGACGCGGAGAGCGCGGTGCGGGTGATCGCCTACTTCGACTCACTGGTGCGCGACCATGTGAGCGTCCCGGTGTTGCTCACGGCCACGGCCCGGCTGACGCAGTGCCCTGTCGGCCTGCTCGACGCCGCCACGGGCCGCCGCACCCGCACGAGGCCGGACGGTTCCGTGGACACTCCCGCCGCCCTGGAGGCTGTCAGGGAGCTGAGCTCCGGGCTCGGCGCGGTCTGGATGGAGCGCGAGGGCCCGGCGCACGGGCTCGACGAAATAGTGCTCGAACGCTACGCCGCCGCCGCGGAGGTCACCCTGGAACGCGCCGCCGCGCTCGCGCGCACGGGCCAGGACCCGGCGCTGGTCGAGCTGGCCCTGTCCGCCGAGACCGGCGAGGCCGAACGTGCCCGCGCCCTGCGCCTGCTGGGCTTCGACCCCGCCCTCCCGCTCCAGGCCCTGGCCATCGCCCTGCCGGACACGGACCTCGCCTCGGGGCTGCGCGCGATGGGCCACCGCGTACGCGCCGCCAGGATCGGCGACACGGAGGCCGTCCTGGTCGCCACCACCCATCCCGAGTTGCCCGAAGGCGCCAGGATGGGGATCGGCCCGGAGCTGCCGGGCGCGCGCGCCGCCGAGTCGTGGGCGGGAGCCCGCACGGCGCTGCGTTTCACCGGCCCCCACGACCGGGTGATGCGCTGGTCGGACCTGGGCGCGCTGGCACTCTTCGCCGACCTGCCGGAGCAGGCGATCGCGGGCCTGGACGACGTACGCGCGATGGCCCGCCTCGGCGGGGAGTCGCTGCTCGCCGTGCGGGCGTTGTGCCTGGTGGGCTCGGTGCGGGGCGCGGCGGGAGCCGTGCACCTGCACCACAGCTCCCTGGCCGTCCGCATCGCCCGCGCGGAGCGCGTGCTCGGCTTCTCGCTGGCCGACCAGCCGGGCCGGATGCGCGCCCACCTGGCCCTGGCCCTCGTGCGCCTGCGGGCCAACATCAGAGGCGAAACACCCGCCTGACCCCCCGCGGGCCGGCGTCAGAGGCCGAACGCCCGCCTGAGCGCCGCCTCCCTGGCCTGCTTGGCCCGCCTGCTCAGCGCGGCGTCGGGCGCCATCATGTCGAACCCGTGGAACGCCCCGGGATACAGGTGGAGCTCGGTCGAGACCCCCGCCTGCGCCATCCGCAGGGCATAGTCGACGCACTCGTCCCTGAACACCTCCAGCTCACCCACGTCCACGAACGCCGGAGGCAGCCCGGACAGGTCGGTGGCGCGGGCGGGGGCGGCGTACGGGGAGACGTCGTCGGCGCCGGCGCGGTCGCCGAGCAGCGCCTTCCAGCCGTAGAGGTTGGCCGACCTGTCCCACACCACGGCCTCGGCGAACTGGTGGCTGGACGGCGTGGTGTTGCGGTCGTCCAGCATCGGGTAGATGAGGAGCTGGAAAGCCACCTCGGGCCCGCCCCGGTCCCTGGCCAGCAGCACGGTCGCCGCGGCCAGCCCACCGCCCGCGCTGGCCCCGCCCACCGCCAGCCGCGCGAGGTCGATGCCCAGCTCGGCGGCGTTCTTGGCGGTCCAGGCCAGCCCGGCGTAGCAGTCCTCGACGGGCGCGGGGTGCGGGTGGTGGGGCGCGAGCCGGTAGTCCACGGACACCGCGACGACGCCGAGCCTTTCGGCATAGTCGATCATCATCGCGTCGTCCATCTCCGGCATGCCGAAGATCATGCCGCCGCCGTGGATCCAGTAGATCGCCGGCCGGCCCTGCCCGGACCCGTCCGGCCGGTAGATCCGCAACCGCACGTCCGGCGCGCCCTCAGGCCCAGGGACCAGCCGGTTCTCGATCACCACCGTCGTCTCCGGCGCGGGCATCGCGGCCATCATCGCGCTCATCTGCGCCCGTTGCCCGGCGAGGTCCTCATACGACAGGGCGGCCAGGTCGAACGACATCGGCGGCGCCTGCTCGACCCCGGCGCGCAGTTCGGGATCGAGGTTGGGGTGAAATGCCATGAGGCTTGCCTTCCACTAGGACGGTGGGGTCACCCCTCATCGTCAGAGCCCACGCCCTGGCGCACAACCGCCGTCCGGCGGCGATTACCCACCCCGGGCCCGCCGTTCGTCGAGGAGCGGGCCGCCGGCCGGTGACGAGACGGCTGTCCACCATCAGCAACAGATAACAACATATGCCGCGAGGCATAAGGATGGTGATATGTCGCCCATGTCGCTGGACTTGCTGCGGACCTTCCTCGCCGTGCACAGGACCGGCTCGATCACCGCCGCCGCCCAGACGCTCGGCCTCTCGCAACCGGCCGTGACGGCGCAGGTCAAGGCACTGGAGTCGGCGCTGGACCGGCCGCTGTTCGACCGGCTGCCGCGCGGCGTCGCGCCCACGCCCGCCGCCGACGAGCTGGCCCGCCGGGTGGCGCCGGGGCTCGACGTGCTGGACGAGGTGGTGGCCTCGGAGCTGCCCTCCGACGAGGCCGTGCACCTGGGCGGGCCCGCCGAGTTCCTGTGCGAGGAGGTGATGCCGCTGCTCGCCCCCCTCGTACGCGGCGGGCTGCGGCTGCGCTTCACCCTGGGCCTGGCCGACGACCTGCTGGCCGGCCTCGCGGCCGGGCGGCTGGACCTGGTGTTGTCCACGATCAGGCCCCGGCTGCGCGGCGTGCGGGCCGAGCCGGTCTACGACGAGGAGTTCCTCCTGGTGGCCTCGCCGGAGGTCGCCGCGTCGGTGCCCGAGGCAGGGCCGAAGGGGCTGGCCGGGGTGCCGCTGGTGGCGTACGCGGAGGATCTGCCCATCGTGCGGCGCTACTGGCGGACCGTGTTCGGGCGCCGCCCGGCGATGGCGGCCCAGGTCGTCATCCCCGATCTGCGGGGGGTGCTGAGCGCGGTCAGGGCGGGGGTCGGCGTGTCGGTGCTGCCCGCGTACCTGTGCCGCCGTGATCTTGCCGACGGCACGCTCGTGACGCTCGCGGAACCGGCCGAGGCCCCGATCAACACCGGCTACCTGGCCGTCCGCTCCGGCGCGCAGGCGCGGCCCGCCGTGGCCGAGGTGCGGGCCCACCTGATCAGGGCGCTGCGTTCCGCGCCGCCGTACTAGGAAATGGTTGAGCCCATGTGCCATTCCACCGAGCGCCGCTCCTAGCCGAGGTAGGCGGCCCTGACGACCGGATCGTCCCGCACCTCGCCCGGTGTGCCGGTGGCGATCACCCTGCCGAGGTCGAGCACGACGATCCGGTCGCAGACGCCCATGACGAAGCCCATGTCGTGCTCGACCAGCAGCACGGTCGTGTCCAGGGCCCTGACGACCTCGCCCAGGCGGGCCGCCTGCCCGGCGTCGAGCCCGGAGGTGGGCTCGTCGAGCAGCAGCAGCCGGGGGCGGTCGGCCAGGGCTCTGGCCAGCTCGACGAGGCGGCGCCGGCCGACGGGGAGCGCGGCGGCGTAGGCGTCGCTCAGCGCGCTCAGCCCGCACAACTCCAGCACCTCGGCCACCCGCTCGCGCCGCTCACGTTCGAGCCGCCGGCGGGCCGGCCGGCCGACGAGGTCGGCGGCGAGCCCGCCACCGCCGCCGTGCCAGTCGAGCGCGGCCAGCACGTTCTCCGCGACGGTGAGCCGCCCGAACACCTGGGTCCGCTGGAACGTGCGGCGCACCCCGGCCCTGGCCCGCCTGACCGCGGACACGCCGGTCAGATCCCGGCCGGCCACGAGCACGCGGCCCTCGCTCGGCGAGCGCAGCCCCGACACCACGTCGAACAGCGTGGTCTTGCCGGCCCCGTTCGGCCCGATCACCCCGCAGACCAGGCCCTCACCGACCTCGAACGACACCTGGTCGAGCGCCCTGACCCCGCCGAAGGCCACCGACACACCCTCCACGGCCAGCATGGTCACCGCACCCCCAGATAGGCGGCGGTCAGCCGCTCGCTGTCCACCTCGGCCCGCGGCCCGGCCCAGGTCACGCGGCCGAGCGCCATGAACGCCACCCGGTCGGCGATCGCCAGCGCCTCCGTGGCCTTCTCCTCGACCAGCAACAACGCGACCCCGCGCGCACGCAGTTCGGCGAAGAGCTCGAACACCTGCCGCACCACCATCGGCGCCAGCCCGAGCGACGGCTCGTCGGCGATCAGCACCCGGGGCGGGCGCACGAGGGCGGGCGCGAGCGTGAGGAGTTGCTGCTCGCCGCCGGACAGGGCGCCGGCCAGGACGGTACGGCGCTCGGCGAGCATCGGCAGGCGCTCGAAGACGGGTTCGGGGTCGGGCAGCCAGGTACGCAGGTTCTCCTCGACGGTGAGGCCGGGGAAGACGCCACGGCCTTCTGGCGCGAGCAGGATTCCCGCCCTGGCCCTGCGGTGGGCGGGCCAGGCGGTGACGTCCTGGCCGTCCAGCAGGATCCGGCCCGAGGTCACCGGCAGGTCTCCCGCGGCGACCGCGCAGGTGGTGGACTTGCCCGCCCCGTTCGCGCCGAGCAGCGCGACCACCTCGCCCGGGTTGACGACCAGGTCGACGCCATGCAACACGGTGCTGTCCTCGTACCCCGCGACGACGCCCCGCATCACGAACAACGCCCGCTCGCCGGTCACCGGCACCTCCACGGAGACGCTCTTCTTGGCCCGCCGAGGGCGCAGGGTGAGCACTCCGTCGGGATGTCTGGCCAGGATCATGCCTCCGGCCCCGAACAGGATGGCCCCCACGTGCGCCGACACGTCCCAGGTGGCCAGCAGCTCGGGTACGGCGACCGCGATGAGCCCGCCCACCACGGCTCCGCCGATCCGCCGCACCCCTTGCAGCACCACCACGGCCAGCCACACGAACCCCGAGAAGGCGGGCAGGTCGGTCGCGGTGATCGACCCCTTGGAGATCGCGAACAACACCCCGCCGAGCCCGGCGATGGCCGACGCCAGCGCGAACAGCACGATCTTGGTACGCGGCCCCGACACCCCAGACGTCGTGGCCGCCGCCGGAGCCGACCGCACGGCCAGAATCGCCCGCCCGGAAGCCGACCGTTCGAGATTGCGCACCAGCAGCGCCACGGCCCCGATCAGCACGAGCAACACGACGACCCGCACCCGGGCGTCGGAGGTGTCGGCGAACCCGAACCCGAGAGCGGGCAGCGACCACCCGATCGTCCCGTTGCTGAAGGCGTCCACCTGGAACACCACCTGGTCGGCCAGCAACGCCATGGCCAGCGTGGCCAGTGTCAGCACCCGCCCGCCCAGCCGCAGCGCGGGCAGCGCCACCAGCATCCCCACGGCCGCCGCGGCCAGCACGCCCAGCAGGATCGCCACGACGAACGGCATTCCGGAGGTGAACGCCCATCCGCAGGTCAGCGCCGCCATCGAGGCGAAGGCCGCCTGCGCCAGGTTCACCATGCCGCCGATCCCGGTCACGACCACGAACGAACAGAAGATCAGCGCCAGCACCAGCCCCTGCGCCGCCACGCCCACGTAGTACTCGGACCCGGCGAAGGTGAACACCATCAGCGCGAGCACGCCGAGCACCCACGGCCCTCGCCGCCGCCACGGCGGCAGCCCCGCCAGGCGATCGGGCGGCGGCACATCCTCCGCCGCGCTCCCCGCCACCCGCTCACGCGACCGGTTCAGCAACACGAGCCCGGCGAACAGCAGGATCACCGGCACGGCGGTACGCAGCCCGGTCACCTCTTCCAGGAAGTCGGTGTATCCCGCGACCAGGTTCTGCACCACGCCGAGCGCCAGCCCGGCCGCGAACGTCCAGGGGATCGACCGCAGCCGCCCGAACACCGCCGCCGTCGCCGAGGCGAACAGCAACACGGTGTACGCGGTCGCGTCCAGCCCCAGCACCGACACCGCCAGCACCCCCGCCAGCCCGGCGAGCCCGGAGCCCAGCATCCAGGCCAGCGCCGAGGTGGCGTCCGCGTCGATGCCCCGCAGTGTGGCCAGGCGGCGGCGGTCCACGGAGGCACGCATGCGCAGGCCGTACGGGGTGTGCCGCATGAACGCCCACAACCCGGCCGCCGCCACCGCCGAGAACCCGAACGTGATGAGCTGATCGCTGTCCAGCCGCACGCCGAGCATGTCGAACCCCTGCGCCGGATGCGGCCCCACGCCCCGCGGCAACGCGGTCGCGTCCGCGGGAGGCAGCCCCGCCACGTCCACGACCAGCAGGCCGAGCGCCGGCAGCGCGATCGTGAGCCCGATGGTGGCCACGATCTGCGCCGTCTCCCCCGCCTGGGCGAGCCCCCGGAACATGGCCTTGTGCAGGGCGTAGCCGAGCGCGGGGGCGAACACCGCCACCGACGCCAGGGCCGACAGCCACGCGGGCAGTCCGGCCAGGTTGAGCTGGTAGAACACCAGGGCGGTCAGGAAGCCGATGGCGCCGTGGGCGAAGTTGAACACCCCGGTGGCCGCGTACGAGAGCGTCAGGCCCGATCCCATGATCGCGAAGATGGCGCCGGTGACCAGGCCGCTGAGCACGTAGTTCAGGATCATTTGAGCGGCACGTTGTCGAAGCACTTCATGCTCTTGGCCACCTGGAAGGCGCCGGTGTCCAGCTTGACCAGGGCGCCGCAGCCGTTCGGCTCGCTGTGGTCCTTGGGGTACTGGATCCTGCCGAATCCGGCGTTCTCGTACAGGTAGGAGCCGTTGCCCGTGGCCAGGAACTTCGCCCTGGTCAGGTCCTTGCCGGTCTTGTTCAGCATGTCGAGGAAGATGTCGGCGGCCCAGTAGCCGATGGCCAGGTGCTGGGTGAGCGGGGTGCCGGGGGCGACCTTCTCGACGTCCTGCCTGAGCCGGGCGATCTCGGGGGCGCTGGACTCGAACGGCTCGAACATCGGCGCCGCGATCACGCCCTCCAGGGCCTGCGCACTGGCCGGATCCTTCAGGATGGCGGCGTCATAGCTGGTGGCGTCCGTCAGCACACCCTTGTATCCGGCCCGCTTGAGCGCCGCGTACAGGCCGACGTTGAACTTGGTCCCGGCGATCACGGACACCACGATGTCCGGGGGCTCGCCGCCGTCCGAGGTCATGATCTTGTTGACGTACGGGAGCCAGTCGGGGGGCGGGGCGGCGGCCGGGAGGCCGGAGTTCACCCCGGCCAGGTCGAACCCGGCCGCGGTGAAGGACTGGGAGATGGTGGTGCCGCCGTACTTGCTGCCGCTGGAGTCGGAGGTCTGTACGTAGACGCTCTTCCCCTCCGCGCCGCCGAGCAGGTCGGCCATCTGCCGGCCCCACCACGTCTGCGAACCCGCCCCCTGCTTGGGCGCCAGGCAGCCGTTGTAGCCGAAGCCGGTCTTCGTGCCGCACCACTGCGGCCCGGTCGCCCACCCGAACCAGGGCACGCCCTGCTGCTCCAGGAAGGCGGCGCCGCCGAAGTTGGGGGCGTGCACGGGCACGAGGGCGAACACCTGATCCTTCTGTACGAGCTTCTTCGCCGCCGCGTCCCCCTTGGCCGCGTCCTGCCCGTCATCCTCGGCGCCCAGGAACTCGATCTTCCGCCCGTGCACGCCGCCCTCGGCGTTGGCCCGCTCGAACCTGGCCTTGGCGCCGATCTCGGCGTCCTTGGTGGAGTAACCGCTGGCGCTGGTCTTGGTCAGCACCCCGCCGACCTTGATCGTGGTGTCGGTCACGCCCGCGGTGCTCGTACCCTGTTGCCGCTGCTGAGCCGCGCATCCCGCGACGAGCACCACCATCAGGACCGCCACCGATCCACCCCATACCATGGCAGCCTCCTTGGCCTAGCGCTCGCTTGGTATGATCGAGCGTAGGTTCGACCGCGGAGACCGTCAACGAGCTTCCCGAGCAACCGCTTGCTCACAGCAGGCGCCCCGGTTACCGTGTGGCCCATGCTGATGCGCGCGGCCGTGCTGACCGCATTCCACTCCCCCATGGAGATCCACGAGGTCGAGATCGCGGATCCCGGCCCCGGCGAGGTCCGCGTACAGATCAAGGCGTCGGGCGTGTGCGGCTCCGACCTCAAGGCCATCGACGGCAAGAGCCCCGTGGTGAGCCGGTTGCCGTTCGTCCTGGGTCATGAGAGCGCCGGGATCGTCGAGAGCGTCGGTACGGGCGTCACCGCCGTCGAGCCCGGCGACCACGTCATCATCTCCATGAACGGCCCCTGCGGCCGCTGCCGCCCCTGCTCCGCCGGACGTTTCCACCTGTGTTCGGGCCCCGACCGCCTGCCCACCATCATGGGCGGCCCGCCCCGGATCACCCTGGACGGCGTGGAGACCCGCCGCTTCATCGGCATAGGCTCGTTCGCCGAGTACGCGGTAGTCCCCGACCCCATGTGCGTAAAAATCACGAAATCCGCCCCCTTCGACGCCATGTGCCTGCTGGCCTGCGGCGTCATCACAGGGGTGGGCGCGGTCCTCAACGTCGCCCGGGTCCCCCCGGGCGCCACGGTCCTGGTCGTGGGCTGCGGCGGCGTCGGCCTCAACGTCATCCAGGGCGCGGTGCTGGCAGGCGCGACCACGATCATCGCCGCCGACGTGGCCGACCAGAAACTCAAACTGGCGCAACGCTTCGGCGCCACCCACACCCTCCTGCCCACGGACCTCCCGAAACAGGTGTCCGACGTGGTGAAGGGCGGGGTGGACTACGCCTTCGACGCGACCGGCGTACCGGGCGTCCTGGCCCAGACCTTCGCCTCGACCTGCTCCGGCGGAACCACGGTCATGGTCGGCAGCCCACCCTCGGGCCACCCCATGGAACTGGACACGAGCCTGCTCTTCGCCTCCCGCCGCCTGATGGGCACCCAGGGCGGCGACTCGGCCCCCCACCGCGACCTCCCCATGCTCGCCGCCCAGTACGAGAGAGGCCACCTGGACCTCAACGCCCTGATCACGGAACGCCTCCCCTTGGACAGCATCAACGAAGCGGTAACCCACGTCCGCCAGGGCACCGTCGCCCGCACGGTCATCACCTTCTAAACCAGGGACCTCGCTAATCGCTCGGACGTCCTTCCCAAAACCAGCCCACCCGTGGGCCGTTTACACGGTGGGCCCCGTACGCCCGCCCGAAACCACGCTCGCCCAGCACCCACCCGTGAGACGGTTACCGGCTTGGCCGCCATGCCGCCCATAGAGGCGAGGAGAAGCACCAGCTCCCTCAAAGGCGGTCGTAGCGGGCGACGATGACACCCTTGGTGGTCGTGACACTGCTGGTCAGGCGGTACCGAGTCAACGGCGCCGCCCCCTCGAACATCCGCGTGCCCGACCCCAGGGTGACCGGGTGAACCACCAGCGTGTAACGGTCGATCAGACCGGCCGCATGCAGGCTGCGCACCAGTGCGGCACTGCCGACGACACCCAGGTCGTTACCGTCCTGGGCCTTCAGCTTCGCGACCGTCTGCGTCGCGTCACCGCGTAGCAGCACCGAGTTCTGCCAGGCACTGGCGTCGTCAAGCGTGCCGGAGGCGACGTACTTGGTGGCGGCGTTCATGTGGGCGGTGTACGGATTGCCGTCCTCGCGGTGCGCCCACACGGTGGTGAAGTCCTGCCAGGTGCGGCGCCCGAGCAACATGTCGCCGGGACCGCTCATGCCCTTGGCCATCTCCTGAGCCAAGGCCTCGTCCTGGTTCCAGGCCCCCCACCCGCCGTGGATGAAGCCTGCGCGGATGTCCTCATCGGGACGACCCGGGCCCTGCGCCACGCCGTCCAGGCTGATGTTCATGGTGACAATGATCGAACGCACCGAAATGCCTCCTCCGCTCGTGCGGACCGCCCTGCGGCGGTCCCTTCACCCCCTACACGAGCGCCGACCGCCCGAATCGACATCGCCGACCGAAATTCCGTCCCGGGTGTGCCCACCCCGAGCGGACCTCGTCGGGATGTAGGTATGGCCTGCAAACAAGTGGCCCGTCCCGGAACGTTGACCCGGTAATTGATGGGTGCGTAGGCACATCTGCCTGATCGCGCCGAGTGAGATATCACGGGCCATTCCACCTGGAGCCTGCGCACCCTGGCCGAACGCCTCCTCACCCCGGGGTGTGGTGGCGGCGATCAGTCGCGAGAGCCTGCGACGCATCCTGCACGCTGGCGTGGTGAGCTGACAGCCCACCACTACCTGGAAGGCGTCCAACGACCCGCACTTCATCGCCCAGAAACAGCGGGTGGCCAGCCCGACGGGTGATGCTCAAGGCAGTGTCAGGCTGTCCGGCGCTTGACCTCAATGGTGGTTGAGGTCCCAGAATCGCTGATGGCGGGCGGCTCGGCCGGATGGGCCGGTCGGAACGCGCCCGCCTGTCCTGGATCGAATCCCATCCCATCTCAACCATGGAGATATTCATGAGCAAAGTCGTCGTCGTTGGCGCCACCGGCAATCAGGGCGGCGCAGTCGCCGACCTGCTCCTGGAGCGCGGCCACGAGGTGGTGGCGTACGTGCGCTCGCCCGAGTCGCCGGCCGCGAAGGCGCTGTTAGCCCGAGGCGTACGGCTTGCCACCGGCGACCTCGCCGATCCCGATGCGCTCCAGCGGGCTTGCACAGGCGCCGACGCGATTTTTGGCCTGTCGGTGCCGTTCGGCGAGGGCGGCAAGGACGAGGAGGTCGCGCAGGGACGCCAACTCGTCGACACCGCCGCTCGCCTCGACGTCCACCTGGTGTACTCGTCTGTGCGGGGCGGCGACCGGCTGGTGGCCACCAACGTCGACCACGCCGACAGCAAGCAGCTCATCGAGGCGTATTTGCGCGAGCGGCCGGCGCGCGCGACGGTGCTCGGCCCGGTGTATTTCATGGAGAACGTGCTCAACCTCGGCTTCAGCCAGCTCGGTGACGGCATGCTCGCCAACCCGCTGACCCCGGGCAAGCCGCTCGACCAGGTGAGCGTCCTGGACATCGCCGGCATGGCCGTACATGCCGTCGAGAACCCCGACGAGCTCATCGGCCAGCGGATCGACATCGCCTCCGATCGCGTCACCGGGCAGGAGGCGGCCCAGATTCTGAGCGAGGTGCTCGGCCGGGAGATCCCCTACCAGCAGATGCCGCTGGACATGGTGCGGCAGTGGGCCGGCGAGGAGGTGGCCACGATGTTCGAGAACTTCGAGAACAACACCGATTTCCTTGACATCGAGACTCTGCATGCCAGGTACCCCGCCGTGCGCTGGCACAGCTACGCCGAGTGGGCCAAGACGGTGGACTGGGACAGAATCCTCGCGGGCTAGTGGCCCGTCACGCAACCTTGGCCGGGTAACTGCTCCAGCTTCGGATGGGTGAGCTGGCGGCGAAGCTGGTTTTCGGTTGCGCGCGGGCGGTGCGCCAGCGGACGTAGCCGCCGATCGCCGCGTTCTGCTCGTCTTGAGTGCGGTGGTCGGTGCCGTTGAGGGCGTAGCGCTTGCGCTTACGGATGCGGTAGTACAGCTTGCCGGTGGCCAGGTCGAGCGCGGCGATCATGCGCAGACTACAGGTGGAATGGCCGATGATGCCCCACTCGGCGGGGACCGTCCGGGCGATCAGGCAGATGTGCTCACACACCCGCTCACTGGCCACCCGCGGACGACCTCCGCTCCATTTTGGGTCCAGCGCGTCGAACCCCCGCTCGTTGAAGGCGTGGATGACATCCCGCACGTAGTCATCGCCGACCTGCATCAATGAGGTGATGTCCGGGACTGACTGGCCTTGCCCGGACATCATCACCACGACCGCCCGGCGCAGCTTGACCGGGTCCTTCGCGGTCCGGGTGATGCGCTGGAGTTTCCGGCCCTCCATCGACAAGGGCCGTCCGGTGGACGAGCCACGACTACCTCCCAGATTCCAGAGGCAGCCAGCCTTACGGTTCACCGGCTGAGATCAATTACCGGGTCAACGTTCAGGGACGGGCCACTAGGCGGACTTTCCGCCCGGCACCTTGGCGAGCGGCACACCACGCAAGCTGAGCAGCACAATCGCCACACCCCCGCAGGCGAGTGCGATGTCGGCGACGTTGCCCACGAACGGGCCGTAGTCGATGAAGTCCACGACATGCCCCCGGGCGAAGCCGGGCTCGCGGAAGAGCCGGTCGCCCAGGTGGGATACCGCGCCGCCGAGCAGCACGCCCAGCACGAGCGCCCAGCCGGGAGAGGCCAGCCGGCGCGCGATGTAGAGGATGCCGAACACCGCGACCGCCGCCACCAAGGTGAACACCCATGTCGCGCCGGTACCTATGGAGAACGCGGCGCCGGCGTTGTACAGCAGCCGGAAGTGGATCAGAGGAGGGATCACGGCGACGCGCTCGCCGCCGGACAGCGCGGAGACCGCCCAGAGCTTGGTGAGCTGGTCCGCGAGCAGGACCACCACGGCCGGCACGAGCATCAGCCCGTACAGCCGACTCGTACCTCGCTCTAACCGCATCATTCACGGCCTCCGTGCTGTCGCGACAACCAAAGATTGCCCTGAGACTACCGGGGCGCTTCCTGAGCCATCCGTGCGCATGCCGCCTGATCGGTGATCGTGCGCCTCGCCAGCGTCAGGACGCGCCGGTCGGCCATCACCCCGCGCGGAGCCGCGCCAGGTGGTAGTCGAGCGCCGCCACGACCTCCTTGGGCGTGTAGTGCCCGACCAGGGTGGCGTTCACGATGCCCTGCGCGAAGGCGTAGAGGATGCTCGCCTCCTTGTCGGCATCCAGGTGCGCGGCGAGCTGCCCGGCGGCCTGGGCGGCCCTGATCTGCTCGGAGAGGAAGGACAGCAGGTGCGGCAGCCCGAGCCGGATCGCCGCCGCCTGGTCGCCGGCCACCACCGAGCTCGCCTGGAACGCCAGCCCGACGCGGTTCAGGTAGCTGCGCTCGTCGTCCAGCGGCAACAGCTCCAGCACGGTCTCCCGCAGCAGGTCGAGCGGCGTGGACTCGCGCGCGGCCACGGCCGCCACCCGGGTCCCGATCCAGATCCTGAAGTGCTCCAGCGCCAGCAGCAGCATCTGGTCCTTCGTGGTGACGTAGTACTGCACGGTCCCCATGGACATTCCGGCCTCGGCGGCGACCTCCCTCAGGCTGACGCTCTCCATGCCCTTGTCGTGAATGACGCGGTGCACCGCCTCGGCGATGTGCCGCCGCCGGGCGTCGTGGTCGACGATCTTCGGCATGTCCCGCGCCTTTCTCATGCGAGTGCATGGTAAAAACCATCGCTCCCGTTTATCATGCGACTGTATGACAAAAGGGGGTGGTCCGCATGCGGGTTCTGATCATCGGGGTCGGCACACGGGGGGACGTGGCGCCGTACACGGGGCTGGGGGTGCGCTTACGCCAGTCCGGGCACGAGGTGGCGATCGCCGCGCACGAGCCGTACGCGGAACTGGTGACCGATGCGGGCCTGGAGCATCTGCCGCTTCCCGGAGATCCGCTCCCGGCACTGACCGGCCGCTTCTCCCTCAGCGCCTTCAAGGAATACAGCGAGCAGCTCATGGCGGGCTTGGCCGAGATCGCCGAGCAGGAGGCCGACCTGCTCCTGCTGGGCGTGGCGGGCGCGCTGGGCTCGCACGTCGCCGAGGCGATGGGCGTGCCGAGCATGGGGGTGCACCTGCAGCCGATCGACCCTACGGGGGACTTTCCGCCGGTCATGAGCCTGTTCCGCCGATCGCTCGGGAGGTGGGGAAACCGCAGGGCGGCCCGGCTCGCGTTCGAGCTGCCCGCCGCCGGACCGCTGCTCGCCGGGATGAGCACGAAGATGCGGGCCCGGCTCGGCCTGCCCCCGGTGACCCCGCGCGATCTCTACCGGCGCCGGGAGAGCACGCGCTGGCCGGTCTTCCACGGGGTCAGCCCGCTGGTGCCGCCGCGCCCGGCCGACTGGCGGCCGGGGCTGGAGATCACGGGTTACTGGTGGCCGCTCCGGCCGCGGGACTGGCGGCCGGAGCCGGTGTTGTGCGACTTCCTGACGTCGGGGCCCACACCGATCTTCGTCGGCTTCGGCAGCCTGGCGGGCACGCGGGCCGAGCAGTACACGGAGCTGGCCGCGCACGCGCTGCGGGGGGCCGGGCTGCGCGGCGTGCTGCAGACCGGCCTGCGGGGAGGCATCTCTGACGATGTGCTGGCGGTCGGCGACGTGCCACACGACTGGCTGTTCCCCCGCATGGCCGCCGTCGCCCACCACTGCGGCGGCGGCACCACCGGCGCCGGGGTGCGGGCGGGGGTGCCCGCCGTGGCCGTGCCGGTCATGAACGACCAGCCGTTGTGGGCGTCCAGGCTGATGACACTCGGCGTGGCCCCGGCCGCGATCCCGTTCCGCCGCCTGACACCCGAACGGCTGGCCACCGCGCTCACCACCGCGGTCACCGATCCGGCCTACCTGCACCGCGCCCAGGCCCTCTCAGCCCGGATCTCGGCGGAAGACGGCGCGGCGCCCGTCATCGAGGCGGTGAACCAGCTCCAGGTCACCCGCGGGCCCGGCCGTCGACCAGCGTGACAAAGTCGGACTGGAGGGCGACCGCCCGCGACAAACCCGGCCGGGCTACAAGGGACCGTCAGTTGAGCTGCTCGGCCAGCGCGACGATGATCCCCTCGGGGCCGCGGACGTAGCACATCCGATAGCTGTCCTCATACTGCACCACCTCGCCCATGAGTTCCGTGCCCCGGGCTCGCAGACCGGCGACGACGGCGTCGATGTCTTCGACGGCGAACAGGATGCGACGAATGCCCAGCGTGTTCACCGGTGCGTCCGGCTCGGCGCCGACCGCCTTCGGCGTGTGGAATCTCATCAGCTCAAGCCGGCCGTGGCCGTCCGGAGTCCGCATCATGGCGACGTCGAGGCGCATGCCGTCGAGCCCGACGACGCGGTCCGCCCAACGTCCCTCGACCGGACCCTCGCCCTCCAACTCGAGTCCGAGCTCGACGAAGAACTCGATCGCGGCGGCGAGATCGTCAAAGACGATGCCCACGTTCTCCAGCCGTCGGATGGTCATCCGGCTACCTCCTGAGTCCATGCGGCGCTCGGCTGCCGCCGCGGATGGCCTCCACCTTGTCCCCCTGGGCACGCCGGCGAACAGATGCAGATGTCACCGCACGGGCGATGAATTCCCACGGGCACCCGGACCTTACGCCTCCGGCCGCTCGTCCTCCGCCCAGATCTCGAACCGTTCCACGATCCCCGCGAACAACTCCCGATCCTCCTCAGGAACCGAAGTCCCGCACCCCAGAACGAAATGCACATCGTCCCTGACGACGAAGTTCCTCAGGTTCGGCGGACGCTCGTCCCACCCCTGCGGAACCTCGATGCTGCAGCCGTAACCCGGCTGGTCGAAACGTTGCCACTGCACGACGTGCCACTCCTTGGCTTCGATGCGCCGCAGGTGCCGCAGGGCAGCGGTGTAGGACTCCCCGGTACGGCGAGCACGTTCGCGGACACGCCGCTTGAAGCGGCGCGCGAGACTGGACGCGCCCCCTGAACAGGGCTATTCGGTGGAGCATGACAGATTCCACGAACACCAGGTTCGCCATGTCCCTCCCCCAGCAGGTCCCGGACGGCGCCTTCGACCCCGACGCCTTCCGCGCCTACGTGCGCCGCGTCGAGGACCTGGGCTTCCACAGCGTCTGGACCCGCGAGGGCACGCTCTCCCCGATCCCCGCGCTCGGCCCCGTCGAGATCATGACGTACGCCGCCGCCTGCACCCAGCGCCTGCGCATCGGCTGCGCCGTGTTCGTCAGCGTCCTGCGTAACCCGCTGCACCTGGCCAAGAGCCTCAGCACCCTCGACCAGCTCAGCCGGGGCCGGCTGGAGGTGGGGTTCGGGCTCGGCGCCAGGGAGGGGCTCGCGCCGTTCGGCGTGCCGGCCGAGGGAGTGGTGAGCCGGTTCACCGAGGGGATCGAGCTGATGAAGGCGTGCTGGCGGGATCCCAAGATCACCTTCGATGGGCGGTTCTATCAGGTGGAGGCGACCATGGAGCCCAAGACGTTCCAGAAGCCGCATCCGCCGATCTGGATCGGCGGCCACAAGCCCGCCGCGATCGCGCGCGCGGTCCGCTACGGCGACGGCTTCATCGGCGCGGGCGGGGCGACCACGGCGGCGTTCGCGGAGCAGGTGCGCACGCTGCGGGAGGAGCTGGAGCAGGCCGGGCGCGACCCGGCGAGCTTCGGGGTCGCCAAGCGCGTCTATGTCTCCGTCGGCGCGCAGGGCCGGATCGAGGAGCAGCTCCGGCGCATGTACGGCAGCGCCGACGTGGCCGTCACCGGCTCTCCCGAGGAATGCGTGAACGGGCTGCGCGAGGTGATCGAGGCGGGTGCCGGCCTGGTCCTGCTGGATCCGATGGCCGACGAACCCGAGCAGCTCGAACTACTGGCCGCCGAGGTGCTTCCCGAGCTATTCTAAGGTTCCTTAGAACTCTGGAAGAGGAGGCGGAATGTCGTACCCCGAGCCCCGCTACCTCGCCGAGAACGGCGAGCACAGCGGCACGTTCCACCTGACCGGCGAGGAGCCCGACCTGTTGATCGGCACCAACACGAAGGTGCACTACCTGGCCACGGGCGCCTCCACGAACGGCGCGTACGGGCTGTACAGGTGGGAGATGGGCCCGAAGCCGGGCGGGCCCGGGCCGCACTTCCACCGCACCATGACCGAGGCGTTCCACGTGTTGTCCGGCACGATCAGGCTCTACAACGGCGAGAAGTGGGCCGACGGCAGGCCGGGCGACTTCCTGTTCCTGCCCGAGGGCGGCGTGCACGCCTTCAGGAACGAGTCGGGCGAACCGGCGACGATGCTGATCCTGTTCACGCCGGGCGCCCCGAGGGAGAGATATTTCGAGGAGCTGGCGGAGATCGCCGAGAGCGGCCGGCAGCTCACCCCTGAGGAATGGACCGACGTGTACCTGCGCCACGACCAGTACATGGTCTGATGTTCCCGGAAGAGCCGATCTACGCGCAGCTCGCCCGCATCGGAAAGGCCCTGGCCAGCCCGGTGCGGCTGCGCCTGCTGGACGTGCTCGACCAGCGCGAGCGCACGGTCGAGGAGCTGGCGCAGGCGGCGGAGATCCCGCTCAAGAACACCTCGGCCCAGCTCCAGCAGCTGCGCGCCGCCCACCTGGTGACCAGTCGCAGGGCGGGCACGCGGGTCTACTACCGGCTGGCCGACGAGGGGGTCTCGCGTTTCCTCGGCGAGTTCCAGGCGTTCGCGGACGGCCGGCTGGCCGACCTGCGCGAGGCCGTACGGTCGCGGCTGGGCTCCCTGGAGGGCGTGACCGCGGACGAGCTGGCGGACCGGCTGGCGGATCCCGGCACGGTGGTCGTGGACGTGCGCTCGGCGGCCGACTATGCCGCGGGCCACCTGCCGGGGGCGATCTCGGTGCCGATGGCGGAGCTGCCGGGCCGGCTGGAGGGCCTGCCGAGGGAGGCGGAGATCGTGGCGTACTGCGGCGGGCCGTACTGCGTGGTCTCCCCCGACGCGGTACGCCTGCTGCGCGCCCGCGGCTACGACGCCCGCCCGCTGGACGGCGGCTACCTGGGCTGGCGACGCGGGGAAAAACCACTAGAACCTTGAGTGACCGTGCCATTACTGTGAGCAACAGGAGATTCACAGAGGGAGGCACGGTGCACAAACGAGCCACCATGGCCGGCCTGCTCACGGCGCTGACGCTGGGCGCCCTGATCCCCGCCGAAACCGCGCAGGCCAGGCGCCTGTACGACTTCGGCGCCCAAGGCGTGATCATCTGGAGCGAGCCACGGGGCGGGTCGGGCCGCAACGGTCTCGGCTTCGCCGGGCAGGGTTTCGAGTCGGATCGGTCGGAGGAGCACGGGCTCTACCGGTGCGACAACTTCGAGAGCACCCTGTGGCACCACGGCCGCAACGCCACCACCGGCGTCGTCGGCTGGGTCCCCGCCTGCAACCTCGCCGACCCGGACTGACGGAGGTTCCCCATGCTCCACCTCGTCCCCGCCGCCCTCCTCGTCATGGGCGGCCTGTCCCCGGCCCACGCGGCCCACGCGGCCTCCGTGCCGACCTACACCTGCGACACCGTGCGCGGCGACCCCGGCGTGGCGGTGCTGTTCGGCAACTGCCACGCCACGCCCGGCGCCGTCACCAACGGCCCCTTCTCCGGCACTGCGATCGGGGTCGCCCAGAAGGTCCCGCTCAAGATCCGGTGCACGGGCGGCGGCACGGCCGCGCTGCCCGGCGAGGTCACGCTCCAGGACTGCACGGACATCGGCTGGTCGATCGGCTGACCGTCCCGGATGCCCCTCCCCCGGAGGGGCATCCGGCGGTAGATTCCTGCTCGTGACCGTTCAGCTGAACGTCGAAGGCGACAACCGCGGTGACGAACTACGCGACCTGTACGGGTGGTTGTCGGAGGAGCCCGAACTACGCGGCCGCATCAGGATCATCGAAGCCCCGCCCGAGCCTGGCACCCTCGGCACGGCCCCCGACCTGCTGCAACTCCTGCTCGGCGCCGGAGGGGCGTTCGCCACGATGGCCACGGTGCTGGTCGCCTGGCTGGGCACGCGGCGCGGCGAGGTGAGCGTCAAGGTCAGCCGCGGCGAGGACTCGGTGGAACTGACCGCCAAGGGCATCAAGGCCCTCGACGCGGCCTCCGCCAAGGCCCTGACCGACCACGTCGCCCACCTGCTCGACGCCAAGGACGGGCTCGACGGCAAGGACAAGCTCGGCGGCAAGGACGGGTGAGGCGCGGTCATTCGGCCGGGCAGACCGTGCCGGGCGCGGGCAGCCGCAGCTCGGTCAGATACGCGGTGGCGTACGCGATCGGGCACTTCTTGCCCGACAGGTACATGACGTGCCCCGGCCCGTCATAGCCCACGGTGACCGACCCCGGCACCATCTGGGTGAACCGCTCCGTCCACGGGAAGTCCCCTTCCAGGGTGCCGACGCCCAGCATCGGCGGCAGCCCGCGCGTGTCCAGCGGACGGGCCGGGTTCGCCACCTCCACCGGCCAGCCCGTACAACCCAGGGCGTCGAACGAGGCCCCCGCGAAGCTCGGCGCGACCTCGCGGAACTGCCGGCGATACTCGCGCAGCTGGTCCCAGCCGGTGTAGCCGCGTTCGTCGCCGCAGGTCATCGCCAGCGCCCCCGGCATCGCCCACACGTTCGCGTTGCCGAGGACGAACTCGGCGAATCCCGAACCGTCCCCGCGCCGTGCCTTGTCCACGGACGCGGCGAAGGCCAGCCACCGGGAGCCGTCCTGGCCCGGATCCGGGACGAAGCCGAAGCTCCGCAGCCGCCATCCCGTCAGCTCACCCTCGCCGAACTGCTCGGACGTGACGGGGATCGGCTCGCGGTCGGCATCACGGGTGAGCTCGCGCCACACCTCCGCGGCGTCCTGCCCGTGCAGCGCGCAGGCGGGCGTCTCCGCGCACCAGCGACCGAACCGGGTCAGCGCCGCCTCCATGCCGCCGGCCGCCACCAGGTTCGTGGTCGGCCAGCCCTCGGTCTGGTTGACGACCCCGTCCAGGTACATGGCCCGGATTCGCTGCGGGAACAGCCTGATGTACGCCGCCGCGGGCACTCCCCCGTACGAGTTGGCCATGAGGCTCAGCCGCTTCTCACCCAGCGCCTGACGGACGGCGTCCATGTCCCTGGCCACGGAGAGGGAGTCGAGGTGGGCGAACAGGCCCGTACGGTCGTCGTCCCGGCACGCCTTGAAGCCCTTGGCCATCGTCGCGGACAGGGCGGCGTACTGCCTGCGGTCGCGGGGTTCCGACAACGTCAGCGCGGGCCGGCCGCACGACGCCGGCATCCGTTCGCGCCAGACGGCGTTGCGCGGTTTGTAGGCGACGAGGTCGAAGCGGCGGCGCAACTCGGTCAGGTCGCCCGCCGCGTGCTTGAGGTCCTCGATGCCGTCGGCTCCCGGCCCGCCGGGCACCCCGAGCACACTGCCGATGCGGCGCCCGGGCTCGCCGACCGGCAGCCTGGCCAGCTCCAGCTCGACCTTCCGCCCCCGCGGCCTGGCCCAGTCCACGGGCACCTTGATCGCCGCGCACTCCATCCCCTCCGGCAGTCCCTCACCGGCGCAGGGCCGCCAGGCGACCCCCGACTGCGCCGCCGCCGGGGGCGTCAGACCCGTCAGCGCCGCGACCATCGTCAGTCCGGCGGCCGGCCCTGTCAGCTTGCCTAGCATGGCGTCTTCTCCGTTCGGCAGGTGGGCACAGGCCCACCTTCCGCCACGCGCCCGGCCCCGCACCACGGGGATCTCCGCCACATCGGTTCCGGACATCCCCCAGGGGCCTGCCCGAGGGCCTACGGTGGTCACCAGCCGGCTCGTGCACGGAGGACGCATGCGCATCGTGATCGCCGAGGACGCCGTGGTGCTCCGCGACGGCCTGTGCCTGCTGCTGACCTCGCGCGGCCACGAGGTGCCGGCCGCCGTGGGCGACGGCGAGGCGCTGGCGGCGGCCGTGGCCGAGCACCGCCCCGACGTGGCGGTGGTCGACGTCCGCATGCCGCCCTCCCACACCGACGAGGGCCTGCGGGCCGCGATCCAGATCCGCCGCGACCACCCCGACCTGGGCGTGCTGATGTTCTCCCAGTACATCGAGACCCGGTACGCGGCCCAGCTCCTCGCCGGCGGGGCTCGCGGCGTCGGCTATCTGCTGAAGGAGCGCGTGGCCGACATCCGCGACTTCCTGACCGCCCTGGAGCGGATCGCGGCCGGGGAGACCGTGCTCGACCCCGAGGTCGTCACCCAGATCATGGGCGCCAGCGGGCGCTCCGACGCCCTGTCCCTGCTGACGCCCAGGGAGCGCGAGGTGCTGGCCATGATGGCGCAGGGCCGCTCCAACAGCGCCATCGCCGAGGCGTTGTTCCTGTCGTACGGGTCGGTGGAGAAACACGTGACGCAGATCTTCACCAAGCTCGGCCTGGCCCCCTCCGACGGCGACCACCGCCGGGTGCTGGCCGTCCTGCGCTATCTGGGCGCCTGACCTACACGCCCACCTTGACCGGCTCCTCGCGCCGCACCGAGGGCTCGTCCTCCTCGTGCCCCTCCACCGACAGGTTCGGCAGGATCCGATCCAGCCATCGCGGGCACCACCAGTTGAGCCGCCCCAGCAACACCATCGTGGCCGGCACCAGGAACCCGCGGATGATCGTGGCGTCCACCGCGACCGCCACCGCCAGCCCCACCCCGAACGTCTTGACCATCGAGTCCGGGTAGGCGACGAACGCCGTGAACACGGCCACCATGATCAGCGCCGCGGACGTGATGACCCGCCCCGTGGACCCGAGCCCCTCGGCCACCGCACGCGAGTTGCGCCCGTGCCGCAGGTACGACTGCCGCACCGCGGTCAGCAGGAACACCTCGTAGTCCATCGACAACCCGAACAGCACCGCGAACAACATCAGCGGCACGTAACTCTCGATGGGCACCGAGAAGAAGACCGTCTGCACGTACGAGGAGTTGACCGGCGGATCCATGCCCACCAGCCCCGTCCCCAGTCCGATCGAGAACACCAGCGCCAGCGCCCCGAACGCGGCACCCAGCGACACCAGGTTCATCACCGCCGCCTTGATCGCGACGACGGGCGCGCGGAAGGCCAGCAGCAGCAGGAGCGCGCTCAGCAGCACCACGACGCCGATGACCAGCGGGGTGCGCTCCGCCATGCGGTCCCCGGCGTCGGTCAGGCCCGCGACCTTGCCGCCGACGTGCATCTGGACCCCGGGCACGGAGATGGCCCTGACGTCCCTGACGACCTGGGCGGCGCGGTCGTCGCTGGGGGCGTACTCGGGGATGACCTGCAGCAGCACCGAGCGGCCGGAGGTGTTGACCTTGGGATCGCCCACATACTTCACCCCATCGACGTCCTCCACCTCGCGGGTGAGGTTGTCGACGATGGGGTCCTCGGCGCCGGCCACCTTCGAGGGCAGCTCGGCGACCACGATCAGCGGCCCGTTGAAGCCGGGGCCGAAGCCGGTGGCCATCAGCTCGTACGCGCGGCGCGGCTCCGACCCCTTGGCCCCGTACCCCTCGTCGATCGCCCCCAGCTTCAGCGCCAGCGCGGGCGCGGCCAGCGCGCCGAGCACGAGGGCGCTGGCCAGCAGCACCTGCCACGGACGGCGCGCCACCCACCGGCCGAGCCCCGCCCAGCCGGTGCCGGAGGTCCCGCCGCCGCGCAGGAGGGGCACCTTGAGCGCGTTGACGCGGTGGCCGAGCAGCCCGAGCAGAGCCGGTACGAGCGTGACCGAGGTGAGCACGGCGGCCACGACCGAGATGCCGGTGACCCAGCCGAGCGTGGCCAGCAGCGGGAACCCGGCCAGCATCAGCGCGCTCAACGCGATGATCACCGTGCCGCCCGCGAAGACGACGGCCCCGCCCGAGCTGGCCACGGTACGCCGTACGGACTCCGCCACCGGCACCCCCTCCGCCAGCAGCCGCCGATGGCGGGACAGCAGGAACAACGCGTAGTCGATGCCCACGCCGAGCCCGATCATCGTGGCCATGATGCCGGCCTGCTTCGGCATGTCCACGACCCATCCGAGCAACCCGATCACGCCGAGCCCCGTGGCGACGCTGACGAGCGCGACGAAGATCGGGATCATCGCGGCCACCAGCGTCCCGAACGCGAACACCAGCACCAGCAGCGCGCAGACCACCCCGATGATCTCGCTGGGCCCGGTCTTGATCTCCTTGTCGGCCGGGTTGGAGGCATCCGCGGGCACGACCTCCAGACCGGCGGCCCGCGCCGGATCCGCCGCCTTCGACAACTCTTGCGTGGTGTCGGCGATCTGGTCGGAGTCGTTGCCCTCCAGCTTGATCGTGATGAGGCCGATCTGCAGGTTGGAGGAGATGCCGCCCTTGCGGAACGGGGTGTCCACCTGCTTGACGTGCGGCATCGTGCGCAACCGGTCCATCGACGTCTCGACGGCCTTCTTGCGGTCGTCCTCGATGAGGGCCCCGTCGGGGGAGTACACCAGGAGTTGCACCGTTCCCGCCGTACCGTATCCGGACCCGAAGCCCGTCTTCATCAGGTCGTGCGCCCGCTGCGCGTCGGTGCCGGGAATGCTGGCGTCGCTGCTGGTCGGGCTGGGGAAGGCCAGGCTCGCCCCCATCACCCCGGCCGCCACGACCACCCAGGCCACCAGCACGATCCATCCGTGCCGCGCGCACCAGCCGCCCAGCCGTCCCAGCAACCGCGTCATCGCTCAGCTCCCACTCGACGGCCGTCCTGTACGGGCGTACAGGACATACGATAAGACGGGATATATCCGGAAGGCTGTCTCCCGCAGGGAAATGAGACGATGACCACAGCCGACGACACCCGCGGCCGGATCCTGGCCGCCGCCAGAGAACTGTTCGCCGAACGCGGCTACGCGGCCACGTCCCTGGCCGACATCGCCGCCGCCGTCGGCCTGACCAAGACCGCGGTCGCCTACCACTTCCACCCGAAGGACCGCCTGGCCACCGAGCTCCTGTCCCCCGCGGCCGGCGACATGCTGGCGCTGCTGGACACCTCGTACCCGAGCCGGGAGGCGTTCGTCGAGACGCTGGTGGAGTTCGCGGTGCGCTACCGCTCGGTGATCCGCCTGTTCATGGAGGACCTGGCGGCGGACGAGGCCACGACCGCGCCCGGATCCGAACGCGATCAGGTCGGAACGTTCAGGGACGAGATCTACGCCAAGCTCGCAGGCGACGACCCGGCCCCGGAGACCAGGCTCAAGAGCTGGGCGCTACTCGGGGCGCTGCAGTGGGGCGCGGTCAAGACGATGGATCTGCCGGAGGAACAAGTCCGCGCCGTCCTGCTGGAAGCGGCCCGCGCCTACTAGGCCCGCGCTTACTAGGCCCAAAGTGGCCCCATGAACAGGCCATGAACCGGAATACTGGGAGTCCGGACTAGAGACAAGCAGGAGGGTCGCGCTTTGCGTACCTGGTTCGAGCCCGAGGAGACGGAGGAGTTCGAGGCGGCGAAGGCAGTGCTGCTCCGGCGCTGTCTCACCTGGGCGGACGAGCACGGCCGCCCCGCCGACGACCTGCTGATCACCGCCGCCATGGACGCCCGCCACGAGAGCCGCGACGGCCGCCTCGGCTACTGGGACGAAACCCAGATCAGACGCTTCCTTCTGGGCTGGATCCCGAAGTACGTCGTCGCTCCGAGGGAGATCCTCGACATCACCCCGGAGATCCTGCGCACCTACCTGGATTATCTGCACGACACCGGCCTGCGCGACCCAAGAGGCGAAACCCCGGCCGAGGCCGACGCCTCGATAGCCCGCCTCTCCGCCGACTTCCAGAAGGCCCTCGACGACCCCAACCGCCAGGGCCTTGCGAAATTCTGGGCGCAGACGGCCCTCGACCACGGCATCGACCTCGCCACCCCCGGCGAGCTGGAGACCTTCCAGCAGGACCTGGACGCCGGCCGCATCCGCTTCGACCAGGACGTCCTCGACAACCTCCTGGAGGCCCGCTTCATGGAGACGGGCCTGGACGTACTCGACGAGGAACGCGCCTTCCCCCAGCCGCCCATCGTCCTGCCCCCGCCTGCCGCCCTTTCCGAGGCGGCCACCCAGAGCAAGATCGTCCAACAGCTCATCTCCCTGACGACCTGGGCGGGCAAGGACGGCCACCCCCTCACCAAGGCCGGCAACCTCTCCCTGGCCGACGCCCGCGCCGTGTCGGCCCTGCTGGGCACCGGCGAGGACGAATACCAGGTCCGCAGCGCCGCCGACCTCCCCCACCTGAACCTCCTGCTCGCCTGGGCAAAAGAGATCCGCCTGATCCGCGTCGCCAAGGGCCGCGTGGTCGCGGTGGCCAAGGCCGGCCCCCTCCTTCGCGACCCCGAGGCCCTGTGGAACCGCGCCTTCGAGGTGCTCCCCGAGCTGGGCGACGTGATCACGACCCCCGTGGCGACCTGGCGCCCCGTCTCCCTCCTGGGCGACGCCTTCGACGAGCTCCTCCCGGACGTCCTCAACACGATGTACGGCATGGACGACATCCCGCTCGTTCGCCTGGAGGAGACCGTCTGGCTGGCCTGCCAGGAATACTTCGTCGTCGACGACCAGCAGGAGCACATCCAGGAGCTCTGGCGCGGCCAGGCGGCCCGCGACCTGCGACGCGCCTTCGAGGTCCTGGTCGACCTGGGCGCCGTCGAACTGACCCGCGGCCCGGCGGACGACCTCTACTCCAGCGACCTGGACCACGAGGACCAGCACCTGCCCCCCGACGCGGTGGACCGCCTCCGCGCCCGCCTCCAGGAGCCCGACCTCCTCCAGGCCCGCCTCACCCCGCTCGGCCTGCGCGCCGTACGAAACCGCCTCCTGTCAGAGGGCCGCGACGCGCCTCTGGTGGGCGAGCTGGCCGCCGCCGCACCCGCCGAACTTCTGGGCATGCTCACCCAGCACTACCCGCCCCCAGAGGCCGCCACGGAGCTGAACGGCTGGCTCTCCCACCCGGGCCAGGACATCGAGTCACTCCTGCGGGCCATCCGCGACTGCCCCTTCCGCACCAGGGCCGCCGCCATGCTCAACGTCCTGGCCGAAGCCCTCCCCGAGGGCCACACCCTCATCCGCGACCTCCGCCACGACCCCATCCTCGGGCCCGCCGCGCTGAGCCTGCTCATGGACTCTGGGGAGATCGATCCTGGGGCGTTGGGGCAGCGGGAACATCTGCTCCTGGGGGCCGAGAACTTCCTGACGTTGCTCGAACTCGGGGGGCCGGAATCGCTCATCGAGCAGCTCAAGGCCATGGCTGGGCCGGACGCGTACGAGTTCGTCCAGTCGGTGTTGTCGTCGGGGCACCATGACGTGGAGGGCTTGGCGGACATGCGCGAACTGGTCGCCGAACCCCTACGCGCCGCCCGAACCCACCTCCGCCTCGTCCCCAGCCCCTCCCCAGGCTCCCGCGGCCGCCCCAAGGGCAAGGGCAAAAAACGCCGCTAACGCCCGGGGAACTGCAAGGCCTTCCACAAGGGGACGCTACGCGCCACGGGATTCCAGACAACCCCTCCCAAGAAAGCTGCCGCCCCCTTTCGAACCCCCGAAAAGGCCGCTCGCCCTCAAACGCCCGCCCCCGGGCCCCATTCAGCGGCTGGATCGTTGGGACCACCCCGAAAACCCGTTCGCTTCGCTCGCCGGAGCGACCATTCGTGAGCGTTTCCACACTTAGAGCAATATCCCCGCGTGTCCATGTGGCTCAACGCCGGAGTCCCTGCTCCGCAGGTGGCTGAGTGGGCTGGGGCACAGCACATCCAGCCGACCAGGCAGCCGAGGCCGCTGGCTGCCAGGTTGCGCAGCCTGACCATGATCCGTGGTGCGGTGCCGGTCCGGACGCGGGAGGCGGCCTCGCGGTAGGTGACGTCGCGGAAGTGGTGTGTTCACTCTCCGACTGCAGGAGGGTGGACGCGCCGCCTGGGTAAGTCACTCTAAGCTGGGCGCATGGCGCCGCAGAGGTTGCAGTCGATCAGGATCAGGGGATACACCTCGATCCGCTCCGCCGAGGTGGAGTTGCGTGATCTCAATGTTCTGATCGGCGCCAACGGTGCGGGCAAGAGCAACTTCATCTCTGCCCTTGCCCTGCTCGGCCGGATTGTCGACGAAGAGCTCAACCTGTTCGTAGGCCAGGCGGGTGGGGCCTCCGCCCTGCTCTATCGTGGAAGTGAGAGCATCCCAGAGATCTCCCTGCGCCTGGAATTCGCGACCGACGAATATCGTGCCGAGCTCATTCCGGCGGCTCGCGACGAGCTGATCTTCGGCACTGAAGCTATCGAGTTGCATGGCGAAGGACATGTCCTGGGACGGGGACATCGGGAGACCCGCCTCTTGGATGAGATCGATGAGTCAGGCTTGTCGTCCGTCGCCGAACATGTAGTCGACACGCTGCGAGGCTGTCGCGTCTTCCATTTCCACGACACCAGCGTGAACGCCCCGGTCAAACAGACAGGGTTCGCCTCCGACAACATCGCGCTGCACCCTGATGCCCGAAATCTGGCCGCCATCCTGCTTCGCCTTCAGCGGGAGGACCACGCCGCATACAGGAGGATCGTCCGAACCATCCAGCAGGTCGCGCCGTTCTTCAGGGACTTCGTGCTCATCGAGGAGAATGGCCGGCTCCGACTGCGGTGGCAACAAGAGGGCTCGGACGTCGTCTTCCCTGCCGACGCGCTGTCGGACGGAACGCTCCGTTTCATCTGCCTCACTACATTGCTGAGCCTGCCCGACCTTCCGAACCTCGTCGTGCTGGACGAACCGGAGCTCGGTCTGCACCCGTATGCCATCGTCCAACTGGCCGACATGCTGCGCGCCGCGAGCAGCGCCAGCCAGGTCCTCATCGCCACCCAGTCGGTGACGCTCATGAACCAGTTCGAGGTGGACGATCTCATCGTCGTCGAGCGCGCCGGCGGAGCGTCGGCCTTCAATCGCCTCGCCCCCGAAGGGTTGTCCGACTGGCTGGCGGAGTACTCCTTGGGTGAGTTGTGGGAGAAGAATCTGCTCGGTGGCAGGCCGCAGGCCGAGCCGCGGTGACGGGAATGCGCCGACTGCACATTCTGTGTGAGGGCCAGACCGAGGAGACCGTGGTACGCGAAGTCATCGAGCCCTACCTGCTCAGCTCCGACCTCTACGTCACTTGGTCCATCTTCACCACCAAACGTCCCGCAGGTGGCCCTTCCTACAGGGGAGGTCTGTCCACGTGGGGCAAACTCGTCTCAGAGATCCGCCTACTTCTGGGCGATTCCTCCATCACCGTCCTGACGACCATGCTGGACTACTACGGGCTCCCTACCGACGCGCCCGGCATGGCGACACGCCCCTCGGGTTCGCCGCATGACCGTGTGACTCACGTCGAGCGTGCTATGGCCGACACCATCGGCGATTCTCGCTTCCTACCTCACCTGGTACTCCACGAGTTGGAGGCGTGGGTCCTGCTGGGCCACGAGGCACTCGGCGAGCTCACCGGCGATGACACACTTGCCCGGGCCGTCCAAGCGATCGTGGCGCAAGCCCAGGGTGCCGAACTGGTCAACGACGGGGTCAGCACAGCCCCCTCCAAGCGTCTGCTGCGTCTGTATCCGCGGTACCGCAAGACCTCCGACGGCCCACTCGTCATAGCTGAGATCGGCATCGACACCATCAGGAATGCCTGCCCTCACGCGGCCGCCTGGTTCTCTGCGGTGGCTACCGCGCTCAAGCAAGAACCCTGACACGAACCGGATCTGGGTGCTGTGGTTCTACCACAACGGCGACCGCGTCAGCGAGAGCCCATGGCTTCGCACCGCTGCGGTGAGAGAGCTGTGGGCTGCTCTGCTTGATGGCCGGGCTCGATAGCGAGGGCGGCCAAACGGTGGTCAATGCCGTCCGGCCCGCACCATCCGCTCGCGCTTCGGGCCGGCCCGCCCGCTCTCATGTGCGGCCCGCCCGCCCTCGCGTTCGACCAGTTGCCGTTTACGTCGCCGGGCCAGGAACCAGCCGAGCCCCAAGACGACCAGGCCCATCGGCGAGACCGCCAACCGCCGCGCCACCAAGAGCTTGAGCAACTTCATCATGGGACCACAACTGCCCCTGAACAGGCAGAACACGCATCTCAGTCGCCGGAGACCGAGCCGCTGGGGGTTTCTGTGGGCTCCTCGTGGGGGTCAGGTCCGGATTGGCCCGCTACGCCGACCGTGAGCGCGATCTGGGTGCCGGGCTTGGTGCAGGAGCCGGGTTGAACGCTCTGGGACAGGACGAGGCCCACTCGGGATTCGTCGTCCACGACCTGGTCGCTCGTTCGTACGGTGAAGCCGGCCGCTGTCAGGGCGTCGCGTGCCCCATCGCGGGGACGGCCGACGACCGACGGGACCGGGGCGCCGTTGCGGGAGAGCGTGAGGGAGACCGGGGCGCCTCCGGGGAGGCGACTGCCCGCGCCGGGTTGGGAGGAGAGCACGCGGCCGGCGGGCTCCTGGGAGCAGGTACGGGTGACGGCGCCGACCTTGAGGCCCGCGTTGGTCAGTGTCGTCTCGGCGGCCTTGCGTTGCAGACCCCTCAGCGAGGGTACGGGCAAGCCCGCCGACACCTGCAGGGTCACCGTGGCGCCCCGGTTGACGACTGTGCCGGAGGCGGGCTTGCTGGTCAGGACCTGGCCGACCTTCAAGGGGGAGTCGACCTTGGTGACCGGACCCAGGAGCAGACCGGCCTGCTTGATCGCCTTGCCGGCCGCGCCCTTGTCCATGCCTGCCAGGGGTGGGATCGCGACCGTGATCGGTGGGCGGATCACTGGTGGGTTGGTGGTGGGTTCGCGGGGGCCGTGACTGTCCTGGGGCTTGGCAGGGGTGGCTTTCTGCTTCTGGGGTTCGGAGGCGGCGGACGGGGAGGAGTTCGGTGGGAGGGAGGGGCCGGCGGCCTGGGGGGCTGCCAGGGACTCGGACTTGTTCATCGAGGGGATGATCAAGGTGAGGAGTACGGCGGCCGTCACGAACAGGGCGGCGCAGACGGCGATCGCCGCCCTGGGCCAAACCCTTCTGGGCTGCTGAGACCGGTCCTCACCGCTACCGGCGCTGACGGGGCCGGGGCCCATGCGGACGCTCTCAGGTCCGGCTAAGCCCTCTAACCCGGACAGGACGTACCCGCCGGACGCGCCCGTCGCCTCGGGCGAAGCCATCGGGGCCGGATCCGATGACGATGGTGAGCGCGGCTCCGGAACAGGCAGGATGTGCGGCGGGGGCGAGCGCAGCACATCGGACGGCAGCTCGTCGGTCGACTCCCCCAGCAGCTCGAACAGCAACTCCCGGCTGCTGGGCCGGTTTCGAGCATCCTTGTCCAGGCAGGCGTCGACCAGCGTCCGCAACCGCCCGTCCAAGCGCCCCAGCTCCGGCTGGGCGGTCAGGATGCGGTGGAGCACCGGTGCGACCGAGTCCTGGCCGAAGGGCGCGGAGGCGTTGGCGGCGAAGCACATCGTCGCGCCCCACGAGAACACGTCCGCCGCCCCCGTGACGGCCTCGGCGGTGATCTGCTCGGGAGCCATGTACGCGGGCGTCCCCACCCCTCGCCCGCTCACCGTGGCCGCCGCGTCCAGCGCCTTGGCAAGGCCGAAGTCGATCACGCGCGGCCCGTCCGAGCCGAGCAGCACGTTCTGCGGCTTGAAGTCGCGGTGGACGATCCCCGCGCGGTGAATCGCCACCAGCGCCGTCGCCGTGCTGACCGCCAGCCGCTCCAGCCCTCCGCCCCGCCGGGGCCCGGTGAGCGCGACCTCACGCTGGAGTGAGGGCCCGTCCACGTATTCGCTCACGATGAACGGGCGCCCAAGGTCGAACCCGGCGTCGATCACCTGCGCCGTACAGAACCGAGCCACATGCTTGGCCAGCTCCACCTCCCGCAGGAACGCCGCCCGCTCATCCCCCACGGGCCCATGCAGCAGCTTGACCGCGTAGCTCTCCCCGCTCCGAGAACCGAGGAACACAGCACCTTGACCACCCTCACCCAGGCGCCCGGAAAGTGCGTACTCCCCGAGTTGCTGCGGGTCCCCCGTTCTGAGCGGCTGCGCCGTTGGCACGGGGCGCCTCCCCTCAGCCGCCACCCCTTTACTGCTCTCTACTGAAAGCAACCGGCCGCGATCAGTCAACCGTGCTCAGCGCAATCGCGGCCTGACCGTGACACAGCCGGTCAGGAGGTACGCGCGACCTTGCCCGAATACGTCACTTCGTCCTTACCCTCGCGTGTCACCTTGATGGCCATCTGGTTCACGTCGGAGGTCGGGAACATCCGTACCGTCCCCGGATAGCACTCCTCGCCCTCGACCTGATCGAGCCCGAAGACCATCCCGGTGCCGTCCCGCCCGAGCCGTCCCGCGCAGTGCAGGTCCGCTCCCCACCGCATCGAACCGTCGCCGTCGCCGTCCAGGCGCACTTGGACCGGGAAGATCCGCTTGGCGGTGAGGTGCTCGGCTGAGCCGGTCCACGTGCCTTCGAAGCCGGGTTCCTGGGCACCGCGCAGCCAGAAGACGAACCCGGCCGCCGCCGCCAGCAGTCCGGCCGCGACGATCGCCAGCTGCCAGGGCCGGATCCGCCGCCACACCGGCTCCGTGGGGTCGGTGCGGCGGGCGGCCGCGAGTTGGGGGGCCGTGATCGCGGGGAAGCTGGTGGTCGGATCGGGGTCGGTGATCACACCGGGCTCGGCCTCGGCGGCGCCCAGACCGACGACCATGCCGGGACGAGCGGTGAGCGACTTCAGACCGGCCGGTTCACGGGTCTTCCTGCCGGCAGGCGCGCCGGTCGCGGCGACGGCGGCCATCGCGCCCGTCGACAGCAGGTCGGCACCGGCCGCCCCCTGTCCCAGCAACCGCCGCAGCACCTCCTCGGCGTCCGGCCGCTCCCCGGGCTCCGTCGACAGGCACGCCTCCACGATCTCCCGCAGCTGCCCGCTCAACGTCCCCAGTTCAGGCTTGCCGTACAGGACCCTGGCCAGCACCTCCTGATGGGTATCGGCCGTGTACGCCTGCCGCCCCGTCGCCGTATAGGCGACGGTCAGCCCCCAGGCCCACATGTCGGAGGGAGGCCCGGCGGACTCCGCCTTCATCCGCTCCGGCGCCATGTAGGCGGGCGTCCCCATGGGTATGGCGGCGGTCGCCGCGGCGTCCACCAGCCGCGACACCCCGAAGTCGATCACCCGCGGCCCGTCGATGCCGAGCAGCACGTTGCCCGGTTTGAAGTCCCGATGCACCACTCCGGCCCGGTGGATCGCTCCGAGAGCGGTGGCGGTGCCGATGGCGATGCGCTCCAGCGAGCCGCCCTGACGGGGTCCCTCGGCGGTCACGTGCTCGCGCAGCGACGGCCCGTCCACGTACTCGCTGACCAGGTAGGGCCGGTCCCCTTCGAGGTCGGCGTCCAGCAGTTGCGCCGTGCAGAAGGCCGCCACCCTGCGTACCGCCTCGACCTCCCCGAGGAAGCGGCGCCGTCCGTCGGGGTCTCCCGACAGGCTCGCGTGCAGCAGCTTGACCGCGACCTGCTCCCCCTGCGGCGAGTGGCCGAGATAGACCACTCCCTGGCCACCTTGACCAAGCCTTCGTGTCAGCCGGTATGACCCCAACTGCTGTGGGTCATCGGCACGTAGCTCGGACATATCCTTTCATTATGCCCGCTCACCTCGATGGGCGGCGTACTGATGGAGCAGCGGCGACGCCGCTCGATCAGGAATCCCGGAAGACCTTGCCCGAGTAGGTGATCTCGTCCTCCCCCTTGCGCGTCACGTGGACGGCGACCTGGTCGGGACCGGCGGACGGGACGAGGCGCAATGTCCCTGGGTAGCACATGTCGCCCTTTACTTGGTCGAGCACGAACGTCAACGCGGTCCCGGCCGGTTTCAGCCGTCCCGAGCAGTGCAGGTCGGCTCCCCAGCGCATGGTGGACGAGCCCGTGGAACGCAGGCGTAGCTCCACCGGGAAGATCCGCTTGGCCGTGGGATGCTCGGCCGACCCGGTCCACGTACCGTTCAGATCCAGCGCGGCCGTCGTCTGCGGAGCGGAGGACGACGGGACGGAAGACGGCGAAAAAGAAGACGACGAGATCGACCGCGAGGGCTCCACCGATCCCGCCCGCTGAGCACCGACCGCCCAGAGGACGCCCCCGGTAACCACCACGGCCACCGCGGCGACCACCGCCCCGACCCGAAATCCCCGCCACCCTCGCCGTCCAGAAGGCGGCCCAGAAGGCGGTCCGGTAGGCGGGCCCGTGTCCGGCTGGCTCGGCGGGCTGGTGTCGCCGGCCTGGCGCGCCTCCTCGACCACTCCGGGCAGGTCAGCATCCAGCACTACGGGCGCCCCCGGATCCATGACCGGCCGGGAGCCAGGGCCGGTGGCGGCCTGGGCGCCGGTGCGCAGAACGTCGTCCGTATCGTGCCCCAGCAACCACCGCAACACCTCCTCGGCGTCCGGCCGCTCCCCGGGATCGCGCGCGAGACACCCTTCCACGATCTCCCGCAACCGCCCGGACATCCCCCGCAGATCAGGCTTGCCGTAGAGGATCCTGGCCAGCACCTCCTGGTAGGTGTCCGCCATGTACGCATGCCGCCCCGTAGCCGTGTAGGCCACGGTCAACCCCCAGGCCCACAGATCGGCGGCGGGCCCGGCGGACTCCCCCTGGATGCGCTCCGGCGACAGGTAGGCAGGCGTGCCGAGGCTGACCCCGGTGCTGGTGGCGGCGGCGTCCATCAACCGCGACACCCCGAAGTCGATCACCCGCGGCCCGTCGAGCCCGAGCAGCACGTTCTGCGGCTTGAAGTCCCGATGGACGACCCCGGCCCGGTGGATGGCCCCCAGGGCGGTGGCGGTGCCGATGGCCAGGCGGTGCAGCGACCCGCCGAGCCGCGGCCCCTTGGCGATCACGTGCTCGCCGAGGGAGGGCCCTTCGACGTACTCGCTGACGAGGTAGGGGCGGTCGCCGTCGAGGTCGGCGTCGAGGAGTTGCGCGGTGCAGAAGGCCGCCACCCTGCGCACCGCCTCGACCTCGCCGTGGAAGCGGCGGCGCACCTCCGGATCGCCGGACAGGCCGGCGTGCATGAGCTTGACCGCTACCTGGGCCCCGCCCGGCGCGTGGGCCAGGTAGACGACGCCCTGACCGCCCTGACCGAGCCTGCGCGAGAGCTGGTACCGCCCCAGCCACTGGGGATCGTCAGCGCGAAGCTCGGGCATAGGGCGACATTATGGCAGCAGCCCCGCGTACTGATCGAGGATCGGGAGCACCACGTCGGCGGGCCCGCTGGGCAGGTTGGCCACCGTCTCGGTGATCCCGAGCGAGGCGTAGTAGTCCAGCTTCTCCCGGGTGGGCAGCGTGCCGAACGGGATCACCTTCGCCATCGGCCGCTCCGCCTTCTCGCAGGCCTCCCGCAACGCCGGCAGCGCGTCCTTGATGCCGCGGCCCCCGATCGGCATCCAGCCTTCCGCGTACTCGGCCACCTGCGCGAACAGCTTGGGCCCCGCGGCGCCGCCCAGATAGACGGGCGGCACGGCGACGGGCTTGGGCCACGACCAGGACGGGGCGAACCCCTCGAAGGAGGCCACCTCGTCCCGCCACAGCGCCTGCATGGCCAGCACGTTGCGCCGCGCCACCTCCCGGCGCCGCCCGTACGGGACCCCGTGGTGCTCGATCTCCTCCACGTTCCACCCGAACCCGACCCCGACCACCAGGCGCCCGCCCGACAGCAGGTCCAGGGTGGCCAGCGCCTTGGCGGTCACGATGGGGTCGCGCTGGGCCGCGAGCAGAATCCCGGTCCCGACGCGCAGACTGCTGGTCGCGGCGGCGGCGAAGGAGAGGGCGACGAGGGGGTCGAGCGTGCGCTTGTACTCCTCGGGCAACGACGTCCCGCCCGGGTACGGGGTGCGCCGCGCGACGGGGATGTGCGTGTGCTCGGGAACGTACAGGGAGGAGAAGCCGCGCTCCTCCGCCGCCCTGGCCAGTTCCTGGACCGGCATGGCCAGGTCTGTGGCGAACATCGTGACGCCGAGCCTCATAGTCAACCCCTAAACCAAGCGATTGCTCGGGTAAGATTTCCAGAGTACCTTGCAGAAGACCATCCCGCGGAAAGAGGTCCCCGGTGAAGTTTTCTCTCTTCCTGAATCCGCAAATTCCAGGCTCGGGTTACGCGGCCGAGGAGAACGCCAGGGCAAAACGCCCGATCGGGCGTGACACGGACTCGTACCAGAGACTGTTGCACGAAGTACGCGAGATAGCCGTGCACGCCGACCAGATCGGCTTCGACGCGCTGATGATGACCGAGCACCACTTCCACTCCGAGGGCATGGAGTTCTCGGTCAACCCGCTGATGTTCCTCACCGACCTGGCCGCCAGGACCGAGCGCATCCTGCTCGCGCCGCTCGGCCTCGTCCTGCCCGCCTGGGACCCGATCAGGGCGGCCGAGGACGTGGCGCTGCTCGACCAGTTCAGCAAGGGCCGCCTGCGGCTGGGCGTGGCGCGGGGCTACCAGAACCGCTGGATGAACGTCCTGGGCCAGCGCTGGCAGGCCGCTGCCGCCCGCTCCGACGGCTCGGCGAGCGACACGCGTAACTTCGACGTCTTCGGCGAGGTGCTGAAGATCATGAAGATGGCGTGGACGCAGGAAACACTCCGCTACAAGTCGGACGTGCTCGACTATCAGGTGCCCTATCCATATGAGGGCATCGAGGGCTGGCCGGCGCAGGAATGGACCCGCACGTTCGGCTCGCCCGAGGAGATGGACGAGGACGGCACCATCAAGGCCGTGTCGGTCTGCCCCAGGCCGTACCAGAACCCCTACCCCGAGCTGTGGCAGCCGTTCACCATCTCCGACCGGTCGGTCATCAGGGCGGCGCAGGAGAACATCCTGCCGTGGATGTTCACCCCCAACCCCGACGACCACGCGGCCAAGGCCAAGCTGTACCAGGAGGAGTCCGCCAGGCAGGGCCGCCACTACAAGCTGGGCGAGCACACCGGCATCCTCAAGATCGTCGGCATCGGGGACACGACCGAGCAGGCCATCAACACCTTCGGCCGCAGCATCCCCAAGGACTTCGCCGCCTTCTTCGGCCCCTTCGGCTACCTGGAGGTGCTGCGCAAGAAGGAGGACGAGAAGCACAAGCCCATCTCCCCCGAGAAGGGCGACGCCAAGCGCATGAACGACGTCGAGATGGCGCTGTTCGGCACCCCCGACGACATCAAGCGCGGCATCCAGCGCATGCTCGACCGCATGCCGGACCTGGAGTGGTTCGGCCTGTACATGCAGGGCCAGCAGGGCGTGCTGCCACTCGACACGGTCAAACGGAACCTCGAACTGTTCGCCACCAAGGTCGCACCGGAGTTCCGATGAAGTTCTGGCTGGGAGCCTCGTTCGCCGACGCGGACCAGTTCGTCGAACTCGCGCGGGCCGCCGAACGGTGCGGATTCGACACGCTGACGCTGTCCGACCACCTTTTCTACGCCGACTTCGCCACGCCGTACCCGTACTCGCGCTCGGGCAAGCCGCGCTGGGACGCTCGTACGCACTGGCCGGACGTCTGGGTCACGATCGGCGCCATGGCCGCGGTGACCAGCACCCTGCGCTTCTCCCCGAACGTCTACATCGCCCCCGCCCGTGACCTGTTCACCGTCGCCAAGCAGGTCTCCACGGCGGCGGTGTTGTCGCGGGACCGGGTGACGTTCGGCGTGGGGGTCGGCTGGTGCAAGGAGGAGTTCGTCGGCACCGGCCAGGACTTCCACACCCGCGGCCGCCGCCTGGACGCGATGCTCCCCGCCCTGCGCTCCCTCTGGTCGGGCGAGATCGTCACCCTCGACGGCCTCCCGCCGTTGTCGATCTCTCCCACCCCCGCCGCCCCCATCCCCGTGTACGTGGGCGGCGACAGCGACGCGGCCCTGCGCCGGGCGGCCAGGCTCGGGGACGGCTGGATCGGCAACCGCATCTACACGGAGGAGCAGTTCGACGTCGTCCTGGATTCCCTGCGAAATCATCTCGCAGGCAGGACCATCGACATCATCGCCCCCCTGGCGGTCATGCCGGACGCGGAGACCTACCGCCGCTTCGAGGCCAAGGGCGTCACGGGAACGATGGCCGCCCCGTGGTGGCTGGCCACCCCCGAGGAGAAGTCCCGGTACGGCGAGGGCACCCTGGACCTCAAGATCGCCACCATGGAACGCTTCGCCGAGGAGATCATCGCGAAGATGTGAGCCCCAGCTCGGCCATGGCCAGATCCACCAGGTCGGACGGCATCTCCCGCACCACCCCGACCCGCGCCAGTGCCGCGAGCCCGAGATAGGTCCCGTACCCGGACAACACCCGCCGCGCGGCCTCCTCCGGCGGCTGGCCGGCCTCCTCCAGGATGGCCCGCATGTACGCCAGCCGCCGCTCGCTCACCCGCCGCGCCACCGCGCCGACGGCGGGATCGTCGGCCTCGCTGATCAGCCGGAAGGAGACGGCCGCGTCGTGCCGGTTGCCGAAGGCGCCCTCCAGCAGCGCCCGCATGCGCGCCACCGGGTCCCCGACGTCCTCCAGCCGGACGATGACCTCCTCGGTCCACTCCTCCCATCGCCGCAACGCCGCCTCCACCAGCGCCTGCCGATTGCGGAAATGCCAGTAGAAACTCCCCTTGGACACCCCGAGCCGCACCGCGACGGGCTCCGCCGCCACGGCGGCCAGCCCGCCCTCGGCCAGCGCCTCCAGCGCGGCCCGCGTCCAGTCCTCCGCGCTCAACCGCCCCACCGGCTCAGCCCTCCTCGGAGAGGTTGCGCAGGATCCGCCCCAGCATCTCCGTGACCTGCTCGATCTCCTCGGGCGAGAAGCCCTCGAAGACCTGGTGACTGATCTTCCCGAAGATCGGCGGCAGGCTGGGCACCAGCGCGTGTCCCTCGTCGGTCAGCTCGACGACGATCGAGCGCCGGTCCGAGCGATGCCGGGCCCGCCGCAGCAGCCCTTTGGCCTGCAGCCGGTCCAGGAGCCGGGTCATCCCGGCCGTGTCCGTGCCGAGCCGGCTCTTCAGGAGGCTGGGCGTGCTGTCGCCGCGCGCCGCGTGCAGGAGCAGCGCGGCCTGCTGGGCTGTGAGGCCGAGGGGCGCGAGGCGCCGCTCGGTCTCGGTGTTGAGCTCCCGGCCCACCTGCACGAGCAGCGACCCTCCACCGAGGACCAGCTGGAACTGGTCGATCATGTCGTGCAGGATACTTGACGGGACACTTGCTGTCGCGACAGCTACCGAGCTAAAGGGGTGCGCGCCCACTTCGCGGACGGGCGGAGCGTGGACGGCGACCTGCTCGTGGGGGCGGAGGGCGTGGGCTCCCGCGTACGCGGCCGTGCGGGCCTCCAGGGAGCACCCGTTCGCCCCGGTCTCAGCGCTGGGCCGGGGACGATAGCCTCTTCGGGTGCTGGAAAAGATCGCAGCCACCCGTTATGTCACCCCTTTGCGGGAGGGCGGGTCGCTGCCCGGCGTGGTCGAGGCCGACGACCTGGGCACCTACGTGGTGAAGTTCCGCGAGGCCGGGCAGGGCCGCCGGGTGCTGGTCGCCGAGATCATCGCCGCGGAGCTGGGCCGGCGGCTCGGCCTGCGGACCCCGGAGCTCAAGCTCATCGACCTCGACCCGCAACTGGGCATCAGAGAGCCGGACGAGGAGGTGCAGGACCTGCTCAAGGCCAGCACCGGCCTCAACCTGGCGGTGGACTTCCTGCCGGGCGCGCTCGGGTTCGAGCCGCTGGCCTGGATGGCGGACCCGCTGTTCGCGGCCAGGGTGGTGTGGTTCGACGGGCTGATCCACAACATCGACAGGAGCTGGCGCAACCCCAACCTGCTGATCTGGCACCGCGACACGTGGCTGATCGACCACGGCGCCGCGCTCTGGTTCCACCACAACTGGCGCACCGCCGACCCGCTGCGGCCGTTCGACACGAGTGACCACGTGCTGGCGCCGTACGCGGGCGACGTCCGCGCGGCGGGCGCTGAGCTGGCGCGGAAGATCACGCGGGAGCTGCTGGAGACCGTGACGGCGCTGGTGCCGGACGAGTGGCTGGACGGGGAGCCGGGCTTCGGCTCCCCCGCCGAGGTGCGCGAGGCGTACGTCGATCATCTGCTCCAGCGCGCGCCCGGCGAGTGGCTCGTCGAGGGCGAGCGGAAAGAGGCGGGGAAGACCGGGTCGGTGGGCCGGTTCTGGCGAGGAGGCGGCGGCCGGTGACCAGGGACGTCTACGAGTACGCGGTGATCCGCGTGGTGCCCAGGATCGAGCGGGGCGAGCTGATCAACACCGGCGTGCTGCTCTACTGCCAGCCACGCGACTACCTGTGCGCCCGGGTCGAGCTGGACCCCGGCCGGCTGCGGGCCCTCGACCCGAACGCCGACATCGACGGTGTCCGCCGTGCGCTCACCGCGTACGAGCTGGCCTGCGGCGACAAGCCGGGCCCGCTGGCCGGCGAGTCGCTCGGCGGCAGGTTCCGCTGGCTGACTGCCCCGCGCAGCACGATCGTGCAGGCGGGCCCGGTGCACGCGGGCCTGACCGCCGATCCCGGCACCGAACTGGCCAGGCTCTTCGACAAGCTCGTCCGCGTCTGAAACCCGCTGACCTGCGGCGATATGGGTATGAGAGGGAAGGGGGACGGAAGGAGGGCCTGGCATGGAGGGCGAGCGCCCTTTCCGGTTGCCGGATCTCTCGGACGCGGGGACGTACGTCGTCGACGATCGAGGCCTGATCGTCGAGATCAACCCTCGTGCCGAGGAGTTGCTCCGCCGTACCGCCGATGAGCTGCTGGGCCGCGACGCCCACGACGCGATGCACCGAGGGGAGCGCGGCGAGCCGCTGCCGCGGAGCCGGTGTGCGATGCGCCGGCCCCTCCTGACGGGCAGCACCGCGTATGGCGAGCGGGACTGGCTGGAGCGGGGGGACGGCTCGCTGATGCAGGTCTCCTGGCTGGTCACCCCCTGCAGAACGGGTGCCCTGGTGCTCTTCCACGAGACCGCCAACCCCAAGGACGAGTGGCGGCCGCCGCTCGCCCTCACCTCGATGTCGGAGCTGGACCGGCTGGCCCTGCTCGCGGAGACGACCGCGACGCTCATCTCCAGTCTCGACAGCGACGAGACGCTGCGCCACCTGGTACGCCTGGTGGTGCCGCTGCTCGCCGACTGGGCGGTGGTGGACCTGCTCACCGAGGAGGGCGGCGTGTCGCGCGCCATCGTCGTCCACTACGAGAACGGCGCTCTGACACAGCGCCCCGACCTGGAGCGGCCGATGCCGCCGGTGCCGAGCGAGTCCGCGATGCCCCTGGCGCGGGCGCTGCGCGGGGTCACCGCGACACTGGTGGGCCCCGAGAACTACGAAGGCGTTCTCGAGTCCGACCTCGCGGTCGCCCAGCGCGACATGCTGGTGGCGACCGGCATCCGATCCGCGTGCATCGCCCCGATCCGCGGCGTACGAGAGGTGATCGGCGCCATGACCCTCGGACGCGCCGACCGGCCCCAGCCGTTCACCACAGGCGATCTGCTGCTGGTCGAGGACATCGCCCGCCGTGCGGGGCTGGCGCTGGACAACGCCCGCCTGTACGAGCGGCAGCGACGCGTCGCCGAGACCATGCAGCGCCACCTGCTGCCCCGCCTGCCCACCCTGCCGGGCCTGGAGATGGGCGCCTGCTACGTGCCGGCGCCGGACGCCTCCCAGGTGGGCGGTGACTGGTACGACGCCTTCGTCCTGCCCAGCGGCACGGCCGGCCTGGTGATCGGCGACGTGGTGGGCCACGACCTGGACGCCGCGTCGGGCATGGCCCAGGTGTGCAACATGTTGCGCGCGTACGTGGGAGAGGTGGAGGCGCCGCCCAGCGTGATCGTGGACCGGCTCGACCAGGCGGTGTCGCGCATGACCGAGACGACGATGGCCACCGTCATCCTCGCCCTGGTGGAGCACGCGGACGGAGGCTGGCGGCTGCGCTGGACGAACGCCGGCCACCCGCCGCCGCTGCTGGTCGAGCGCGACGGGCGCACCCGTTTCCTGGACGACGCGAGCGGCCTGCTCCTGGGCACCGGCCTCTGCCCGCTCCGCGAGGACGCCGTCACCGAACTGCCGCCGCGTTCGACCGTGCTCCTCTACACCGACGGGCTGGTGGAGTCGCCCAGCCACTGCATCGACGAGGGCCTGGACCGGTTGCGCCGGCACGCCGCCGCGCTGAGCCGGCATCCGCTGAGCGCCTTCTGCGACCGGCTCCTCACCCGGGTCCGGCCCTCCGACAACGACGACGACGTCGCCCTGCTGACCTTGCGCGTTCCCGGCTAGAACAGCACGGACATGAAGGTGTCCACCTCGCGGAAGCCCACCTTGCGGTAGACCGCCCGCGCCGAGTGGTTGTAGTCGTTGACGTACAGCGTGACGATCGGGGCGAAACAGCTCATCGCGGCCTCCACCACGGCCGCCATGCCCGCCGCCGCGTGCCCCTTGCCGCGCAGTTCGGGCGCCACCCAGACGCCCTGGATCTGGCAGGCGTACGGCGTGACGGCCCCGACCTCGGCCTTGAACACCACCCGCCCGTCGTCGATCCGCGCGTACGACCGGCCGATCCTGATCAGCTCGGCCACCCGCGTACGGTAGAGCACCCCGCCGTCACCGAGGTTGGGCGAGACCCCCACCTCTTCGGTGAACATGGCCACGCACGCCGGCAGCAGGGTCTCGAACTCCTCCGGCCGCACCCGGCGTACCAGCGGATCGGAGCGCACCGGCGCCTTGTGCGAGGTGGCCATGACCGGCTGCGCCCAGCGGATCGCGCGCGCCCGCCCCCAGTGCGGCTCCAGCCGCTCCCACAGCAGCGAGACCGCGTCGACGGGGCCCACGATGGACGAGCAGCGCCGCCCCTGTTTGCGGGCGCGGTCGGCGAAGGCGTGCACGGCTTCGGGACCGGCGTTGACGGGCACCAGGTTGGCTCCGGCGTAACAGAGTGACACGAGGCCACCGCGCGTCCCGAATCCCCACATCTGCCCGCCCAGCCTCGCGGGATTGAGTCCGACGGCCCGCACTCGGGAGGAGACGAAGACGTTGGCGACCGGGTCGGAGTCCAGCAAGGCGAGAACTTCGTCCCGGTCGTTGTCGTCGAGCACGCGCGACGCCGATGTACGCAGCATCACACGGTCAGACTACGCGAAGGGTCACCGATTAGCTCATCTGGCACTGCCCACGGTAACCCTTTCTTGACGTCAGCCGGCACGCAACCTTTCCAGCACCCCGAGAATGCCCAGCAGCGGGTCCGTCCGAAGGCTCCCCGACGTCATGTGGGCGGCCGGACGGGGCTCGGCGGTCGCGGCACACGTCCCGTTCTGCCGCGGCAGCGTGCCATCCCTCAGGTACGCCGCCAGATGCCCGTCCACACACGGGCTCCCCGACAGCGACACCCCGTGGTTGCCCCCGTCGTCCACCACCATGCGCGCCCTCGGGAACGCCTTGGCCATCTCCAGCGCCCCCTGATACGGGGTCGCGGCGTCGCTCTTCGACTGCAGGATCAGGAACGGCGGCAACTTCGCCGACCCGTGCACCTTCACCGGCGTCCCGCCCTTGACCGGCCAGAAGGCGCAGGGGGCGTTGAACCAGGCGTTCGGCCAGGTCAGGAACGGCGCCCGTTCGTGCATCGCGACCATGTCGGTCCGCCAGGTGTCCCAATGCCGCGGCCACCGGGCGTCCCGGCACTGAACGCCCAGGTAGACGGCGTACCCGTTCTCGTCCTCCGCGTCGTTCTTGGCCTGCTTCTGATAGATCTCGGTCAGGCTCTTCACGTCGCCGTCCCGTACGTAGGAGGACCAGACCTGGGCGAACGTGGGCCAGATCTTGTCGCTGTACCCGGCCATCGTGAACAGGTCGTCCAGCTCACTCGGCCCCACGACGCCCCCCGCCGGATGGGACCGCAGCCGGTCGCGCATGGCGTAGTAGGCGAAGGAGGTCTGCTTGGCGGTGGCGCCCAGCTTGTACACGTCGTGGTGGCGGGCGGTCCAGGCCAGGAAGTCGCGGTGGCGGCGCTCGAAGGCGCGGTCCTGCTTGAGGTTCGACTCGTACCAGACGCCGGTCGGGTCCACGGTGCTGTCCATCACCAGCCGCTTGACCCGGCTCGGGAAGAGGGTGGCGTACACCGCGCCGAGGTAGGTCCCGTACGAGTAGCCCAGGTAGCTGATCTTCTCCTCGCCCAGGGCCCCCCGGATCCTGTCCATGTCCCTGGCGGAGTTCTCGGTGGTCAGGTGCGGCAGGAACCAGGACCAGAAGTGCCCGCACCGCTCGGCGTACTCGGCGGCACGGCCCAAAAGCACCTTCTCCTCGGCCTGACCGTGCGGCACCTGGTCCGGCCGCGGCGCCTTGTAGTACGTCTCAGGATCCACACAGTGGATCGACGGCTCGCTCCCCCCGACGCCCCGCGGATCGAACCCGACGATGTCGTACCGCTCGGAGACGTCGGCTGGCAGGGACGTGGCCACGAACTCGGCCAGATTCCTGCCCGACGACCCCGGCCCCCCAGGATTGACCAGCAGAGTGCCGAGATGATTGGCGTCCCTGGACACCTTGGCCCTGACCCTGTTGAGCGCGATCGTGATCGATTGCCCCATGGGCACCCGGTAGTCGAGCGGCACCCGTACGGACGCGCATTCCACCGCCGCCGACGCCGTCTTCCCCGCCACCTTCGGACAGGCCCCCCAGACCACCGCCGCCGGCGCCTTCCGCCCGGCCACCGCCGCCGCACCATCCGCGCTGACATTCCCGGCGATGAGCACCACCAGTCCGGCGACAACCCCAACTACCCGCTTCACCCGGCCCCCTTCACTGTCATAGGCCTTGCGATGCTCCCGTAAGCAACCGAGCGGTGACGCTGGGTATAGCGAAACGCTTGCCAATCTGTAATCGGACCATTGCAAGCGGTAACGGATCTCAGACGGCTACAGTCGTGGAGCGAATGAGGCCAACCCGTCGATGATCGCGGCACTGCTGGGCGCGTTACACGGTCCTGGATGCGGAGCAGCCGTCCCTCATATGGCTCGCGCAGCACTCCATCGCGCCGCCCAGGAATTGGGCGAATGACCGGTTCCGGCCGGTCGGGCGAGCGATCAACCCCAGCTCAACCGCCTTCTCCAGGACGAGCGGCGCATCCGACTCCCGATACCGCCCCCCTGAAACCTCAGCCTTCACTGGCACGGACGATCTTCTCGACCTTGCTCCTGGAGATCGCCGGAATGAGCGACGAGCCGTCGTCGCCTCGCTCGCACACGATGAGTTCCTCTGGCTTGAGCCGGTCGGCCAGCGCCGGCGAATGCGTAGCGATGATGAACTGTGTCCGCTCACCTGCGTCACGAACGCGCTCGACCAGCAGCTCCAGCGCCTGAGGGTGAAGCCCGTGGTCGATCTCCTCGACGCAGGCCAATGCGGGCGGGTTCGGGTCGTGCAGCATCGCGAGCAGCCCCAGGAGCCGGATGGTTCCGTAGGAGGCGTCCGACAGCGGCGTAGGCTCGCGCAACCCCCGCTCCCGCAGCATCCCCAGAACGGTCGGCCCAGCGTGTTCGAACTCGATGGCCTCCAACTGAGGCAACACCTCAACCGCATCTGCCTGCAACCGCTGCCATATGTCCGGTTCGTTGGCGCTGAGCCAGACGAGGAAGGTCGAGAGGTTGGATGCGTCGTTGGCGATCCCCTCGCCGAGCCTGATCGGTGCCCGACTCGGCCGCGTTGCCGCAGGGACATCCACCTCGAAGACCCGGAGGCTACCCAGCAACCTTGCGACTTGACCCGTAATCCGCGCGAACCTCTCGTCATGAAGCCTCGGCAGTGTAGACAGCCCGCTACTCGCTGCTTGAATGCCGATCTCCTCAGCGTTCGTCTTCTCCATCGAGAGCGGCTCAGGAGACCGGGTTGGGTCCGCCTCGGCACGTGTGGTCGCCGCTATGTCCGAGACTGTGATCGTCTGCAACAGGTGCCGTTCCATGCTGGACCGGAAGATCTCTTCCCGGGCGAACGGGGCCCCTGCGATCCGCAGGTCGTACTCGTCCTGTTGGTCTCCCGGCTCCGACGACCACGATCCCTTGATTCCGATTCGGATGTGTTCCGGATCTGCGGCGCCGCCATGAAAGACGAGACGCTCGAACCCACCACGCCGGTCCAGCGCGGGAACAAGATCCGTGTGCACGATGTCGGCCAGGAACCGGAACACTTCCAGGACATTGGTCTTGCCCGCACCGTTCGGCCCGACGAGCACGTTGACCGGTCCAAGCGGCAGAGTCACCTGCCGCAGGCTGCGGAAGTTCTCCACTTCCAGAGAGAACAACCGATGATCCGCCACCGTGCCCACCCGCCCCACCTCATCGGCTCCACCAGCGGCAACAAGGCTACGCGTGCTCACGGCCGACGTCGTACCGCAAGCCGCGAACCCGCAGCGTCCAAGTTCATGGAGCTATACGGTGGCGAGGGCCTCATGGAATGCCTTGGCGTCAGCATGATCCGGCCACCGATCGAGCAACTCCCCGTCAAGGATGCGCAATTCGCGCTGGATACGCGCCGAGCTGGTCTGCGCAGCGGCACTTAGAGCTTCGCGCCCAAGATACGCGGCCTGGGTCGGGTCTTTATCGGCTTGAACGACCGCCACTGCCAGTTTCGCCGTTAGATGGCCACGGTCACGCACCAGCGTGGGGGACAGTCTGTGAATCTGCTTCTGCAAAATGTGGACCGCCTGGTCGGCGCGGCCTGCCGCGCGATAACAGACCGCGGACTGCTCCTGCAGAGTGTCGGCGTCGTAATGATAGAGGTAGACCGGCAGGTGCGGATGGCTGGTGTGTGGGTGGTCACGCAACGTTTCGGCGGCGTCGTCCAGGAGGTTGAACGCCTGACCGTGCTCGCCGAGCATGGCCAGGCCGCGCGCCTGCTGCTGGGCAGCCAGCGCGTTCAGCTTCGGCTCCAGCTCTGCGGGACGGCGGCGCGCGGCGGCGGCGAGCTGTACGACTGCGGCATAGTCGCCGGTCAGACATGCGATGTTGCTCTGGCGGACCAGCATGTAGGCGGCCATCTGTGTGTCGTCGGCGCATTGGGCCCACTCGGCAGCTCGACGCGTCCAGTCCATCGCCTCGTCGAGCTCGCCGAGGTCCTGGTGAAGCCATCCGGCCATCTCGGCGTACTGCGAGAGCACTTGCAGCAGCGGGTCGGCGTGCCGGGGACCAGCGCCGCGGCGTAGCTCGTCGAGCACTTCGATCTGGGCCAATACCGGACGTAGCAGGCTGCGGGGGCCGAGCATCTTGTCGGCGGTGTAGTGCTCGTTCAACACGCGGCGGAAGTAGTTGATGACCTCGTCGTCCACGCGCGCGGGTTGCTCGATGGCGCGTGAGACGCGCTGGGCCTGCTCAGCGTTGCCGATAGCGGGCAGGACGGAGGAAAGTGCTCCACCGGCGAGCAACTGCGCGAAGTGTCGGCGTGAGATCTTCACTGTCACCATCCTGCCATCCGAGGTCTGCATGTCCAGGATGACGGGTTCGCCCTGGCAGGTTCCAGGGGCTTGGGTCACCAGTGGGGTTGGGCCGTCGCCCTGTCGCAGTGCGGTGATCAGGCCGCCTGCACCGAGTGCGCGGTCGAGATCCTTGACACGGTCCACAGGGATGAGGGAAGTGCCTTGTTCAGCACGGGCGATCTGCGTGTAGTCGTAGAACGTGATCTTCGCGAGTTCGCGGAGTGAATAGCCGCGCTGCTCACGGAACTGGCGCAGGACCGGCCCGAACGCGTAGGCCGCGGCGTCGGTGTCGTCGTTGCGGTCCATCACGAAACCTCCTCGCCCGCCCCGCGTTGGTTTCTTCCCCAACACCAGATCCCTAGGCGGGCCAGCATCGGCTGGGTGACGATCCGTACATGCGGATGATCGGAGCGTAACCTGCGCGCCAAGGTAGCGCACGGTTTAACGCATGACCGTCACCGCTACGGCACACCCGCGAGTCACGAACGTGGAGATCTAGTGAAGAGAGCCGACATGCGCACCCAACTTGTCGAATTCGCCGTCCCCAAGCAGCCTGTCATCCACGGCCGCCACATCGACGCCATGATCGACCTGAGCCCCGGTGGCCTTATCTGGCGGCGTACGTTCGCCGGAACCCCCGGCCAGATCCCCGAGGCCCGCCGCTTCGCCCGCTATCTCCTGACCGACTCCCCGCACCAGGACGACGCCGAGCTGATCGTCTCCGAGCTGGCCACGAACGCCCTCAGGCACACCAGCAGCGGCCGTCCAGGCGGCACGTTCATCGTCGAGATCTCCCGCACCATCACGACCGCCACCATCGCCGTGTACGACTGCGGCTGGGGCGGTGTCCCGCGTTTCGGCATCCCGCAGCGCACGAGCGCCAGGCACAGACGGGGCCTGGCGATCGTCGAAGCCACAGCCCATCGCACGGGGTACGAGGGAGATGACGCGACCGGGCACAAGGTGTGGGCCCAACTCCAGGCTCACACCTCATTGAATTGAACGGGTCAGCCCACGGTGACCGTCGGGGCGGAGTCCTCCTCCAGGTCCACCTCGACGCCCATCTCGTCGGCGAGCCGCAGCGCCTCCTCGATCAGCGTCTCGACGATCTGCGACTCCGGCACGGTCTTGATGACCTCGCCCTTGACGAAGATCTGCCCCTTGCCGTTCCCCGAGGCCACCCCCAGGTCCGCCTCGCGGGCCTCGCCAGGACCGTTGACGACGCAGCCCATGACGGCCACCCGCAGCGGCACCTTCATGCCCTCAAGGCCGGCCTGGACCTGCTCCGCGAGCGTGTAGACGTCCACCTGCGCCCGCCCGCACGACGGGCAGGAGACGATCTCCAGGCCGCGTTCCCGCAGACCGAGGGACTCCAGGATCTGGGCGCCGACCTTGACCTCCTCGACGGGAGGGGCCGAGAGGGAGACGCGGATGGTGTCGCCGATGCCCTCGGCGAGCAGGGCGCCGAAGGCGACGGCGGACTTGATGGTGCCCTGGAAGGCCGGGCCGGCCTCCGTGACGCCCAGGTGCAGGGGGTAGTCGCACTTGGCGGCCAGCAGGCGGTAGGCGTTGATCATCACGACCGGGTCGTTGTGCTTGACCGAGATCTTGATGTCGCGGAAGCCGTGCTCCTCGAACAGCGAACATTCCCAGAGGGCGGACTCCACGAGGGCCTCGGGCGTGGCCTTGCCGTATTTCTGCAGGAGGCGCGGGTCGAGGGAGCCGGCGTTGACGCCGATGCGGATCGGGACGCCGTGGTCGGCCGCCGCCCGGGCGATTTCGCCGACTTTATCGTCAAATTTCTTGATGTTTCCGGGGTTCACCCGGACCGCGGCGCAGCCCGCGTCGATGGCGGCGAAGACGTACTTGGGCTGGAAGTGGATGTCGGCGATCACCGGGATCTGGGACTTCTTGGCGATGATCGGCAACGCGTCGGCATCGTCCTGGGACGGCACCGCCACGCGGACGATCTGGCAGCCGGAAGCCGTCAGCTCAGCGATCTGCTGCAAAGTGGCGTTGACGTCGGCGGTCACCGTCGTCGTCATCGACTGCACCGACACGGGGGCGTCGCCGCCCACGGGCACACCGCCGACCATGATCTGGCGTGAGTGACGGCGTTCGGCGAGCGGCTTGGGCCGGATCGACGGAATGCCGAGAGCTACAGGAGACATTTCAACCCTTACTGTGACGACGCTTTCCAGTTTAGGTAGTTATCGGGAGTGCCCGGCTGTGAGTTCGGCCGCACGGGCCCTGGCCCAGGCATCGGCCGCCAGCACCTCTTCGACGGAGTCGGCCGGGGTGACCTGGTGTTCCTCCACGACCTTGGCCACGGTGTCGACGATGGCCAGGAACGGCAGGTTTCCCTGGATGAAGGCATCCAGACACGCCTCGTTGGCCGCGTTGTAAACGGCGGGCGCGGTGCCGCCCTCGCTGCCGACGTGCCTGGCCAGCGCGACCGAGGGGAAGGCCGCGTCGTCGAGGGGCTCGAACGTCCACGTGTGCGCCATGGTCCAGTCGATGGCCCGCGCCGCGCCGGGGATGCGGCCGGGGTGGCCGAGCGCGAGCGCGATCGGCAGGCGCATGTCGGGCGGGGAGGCCTGGGCGATGGTGGAGCCGTCGACGTATTCGACCATGGAGTGGATGATCGACTGGGGATGCACCACGACCTCGATCCGGTCGAAGCCGAGGTCGAACAGCAGGTGAGCCTCGATCACCTCCAGCCCCTTGTTGACCAGGGTCGCGGAGTTGACCGTGATGAAAGGGCCCATGGACCAGGTGGGGTGGGCCAGCGCCATCTCCGGCGTGACGTCGGCCATCTCCTCGCGCTTCATGCCCCTGAACGGCCCGCCGCTGGCGGTGATCACGAGCTGCTTGACGCACGAGGGGTCGTAGCCGTCGGGTCCGGCGGCCCACAGGCACTGCTGCACCGCCGAGTGCTCGGAGTCGACCGGGAGGATCTGCCCCGGCCGCGCCAGCCGCTTCACCAGCGGCCCGCCGATGATCAGGGATTCCTTGTTGGCCAGCGCGAGCGTCCTGCCCGCCTTCAGCGCGACGAGCGTGGAGGTCAGCCCGAGCGCGCCGGTGATGCCGTTGAGCACGGTATCGCACTGCCACCCGGCCACTTCGGCGACCCCTTCTGGCCCGCCGAGCACGACGGGGCCGGCTCCGTGCGCCCGCAGCGCCTCCTTCAGCGCGGGCACGGCCGAGGCATCGGCCACCGCCACCACCTCGACGCCGAACTCCGCCGCCTGCCTGGCCAGCAGGTCGACCCTGCCACCCCCTGCCGCCAGCCCGGCAACCCGGTAGTCGCCGGGGTTGGCGGCGATGACGTCGAGGGCCTGGGTGCCGATCGAACCTGTTGAGCCGAGCACGATGACGGAGCGGAGGGTCTCTGCATGCACGTGTCCATTGTCCCCGCTGTGCGGCGCGCTCGGGCACGCGGCACCGGTCATCCCAAAATTCTCCACCTTATGTGACGCGAGATAACACAGTTAATTATGTCGGAATATCGCTATATCGGAATGCGCAAAACTTGAGAAATCTGGCTATTGAGACGGCTATCTTCCCAGGTCACGCCCGGTTTAGGGAGGTACGTAATGCACCGCCGGTCGCGCCCACCGCCATCCTGCCACTCACGGGCCCAGCCCGGACCCCGAAGCCCGCCCAGCACGCCGCCGCCACCGACACGGCCTCTACTCCACCACGCCGGGCGGCAACGCCTCCCGCTCCGGTACGGGGTGACCAGCCTCCGGTACGGGGTGACCAGCGCCAGCACAAAGCACGAACGCACTCTGAGTAATTTACCGAAAGTAGTCACAAGAACACATCTCGTAGTGCACACTTCGGGGACATGACCTTGAGCACCCCCCTGCTTGCGGCCGCTCCGCTTCTGGCGGGGCTGATCGGCCCCGCGCTCCTCGGCGCGGCTCCGGACCGCGAGCAGGCCGCCATAACCGCCGTACCCGCCCATACGGCCAAACGCAGTGACATCGTCGAACACGTCGCCGCCAGAACCGGCGCCGACCAGCGGCGCGTGCTCGACTACTGGACGCCGGAGCGCATGGCCAAGGCCCTGCCCGCCGGCCTGCTCGACGCCGTGACCGACGACCTGCTGAGCGGCCTGACCAGCCGCGCGGGCATCCAGGCGACCCCGGAGCTGTCGGGCAGGAAGGCCGACCTGTCGATCCCCCGCCACCAGGCCGCCGCCAGGCCCGGCACCGGCACGGCCGGCTCCAGACCCTCCGGCGGCACGGTCGGCGCCCGCTGGATCACCGGCGGCCAGGTGGCCAAGACCACCGGCCGGGTGTTCATGACCGTGGGCGGGGCCGACTTCGTCTGCTCGGCCAGCACGGTCAAGAGCGCCAACAGGGACGTCGTGGTCACCGCGGGCCACTGCGTCAAGGACGGGGCCGGCGAATGGGCCGGGAACTGGACGTTCGTCCCCGGTTACGGCATGGCCGGCGAGCACCCGTACGGCCAGTACACCGCCCGCCGCATGTTCGTCGCCGGCCCGTGGTCACGCAGCGGCGACGACAACTACGACGTCGGCATGGTCGCCCTGGCCACCTCGCGCGGCAAGCACGTGGCCGACGCGGTGGGCACGCAGGAGATCGCGTTCAACCCGGCCCGCGGCGGGCAGGCGTTCGGCTTCGGCTACCCCGCCGACCCGCCGTACGACGGCGGCCACCTGGTCTACTGCGCGGGCCGGCTCAAGGACGACCCGTACGCCCAGACCCGCGACCAGGGCCTGGGCTGCGACATGACCGCGGGCGCCAGCGGCGGCCCCTGGATGTCGAAGTTCGACGCGGCCACGGGCAAGGGCACGATCATGTCGCTGAGCAGCTTCAAGTACAGCGACGACGAGCGAACCATGTACGGACCGTATTTCGGGGACTCGGTCAAGGCTCTGTTCAACACGGCGGAACACGCCTGACCCGGCGGGCGCCCCCTCCGGTGCCCGCTGGGTTCAAAGCGACAGACCCGTCAAAACCATGACCTTCTCGTACGTGTAGTCCTCCATGGCCGAGTGCAGCCCCTCGCGCCCGACCCCCGAGTCCTTCACCCCGCCATAAGGCATCTGGTCCGCCCGGTACGACGGCACGTCGCCCACGATCACGCCGCCCACCTCCAGCTCCCGGTTGGCCCGGAAGGCGGAGTCCAGCGAACGCGTGAACACCCCGGCCTGCAGCCCGTACGCGGAGTCGTTCACCATCGCGTACGCCTCGTCGATCGAGGCGGCCGGCTGGAGGATCATGACGGGCCCGAAGACCTCCTCGCAGGCGACCTTGGCGTCGTGCGGCACGTCGGACAGGACCGTCGGCGCCACCGTGGCGCCCTCCCGGGTGCCGCCCGCCAGGACCTTGGCCCCGGCGGCGACCGCCTCCCCCACCCACTGCTCGACCCGCTCGGCGGCGGCCAGCGAGACCAGCGGGCCCACCTGGGTCTTCTCGTCGGCCGGGTCGCCGGTGACGAGGGCGGACACGGCGGGCAGCAGGCGCTCGACGAACGCGTCGTACACCGGCCGCTCGACGATCACCCGCTGCACGGCGATGCAGCTCTGCCCGGCCTGGTAGTTGGAGTAGAGGGCGATGCGCTGGGCCGCCCAGTCGAGGTCGGCGTCGGCCAGCACGACCGCGGCCGCGTTGCCGCCCAGCTCCAGCGTCACGTGCTTGCGCGGCACCTGGTCGGCGATGGCGTAGCCGACGGGGGCGGAGCCGGTGAACGACACCACGGGGAGCCTGGGGTCCTGGACCAGGGCCGAGGCGCGGTCGTTCTCGATCGGCAGCACCGAGAACATGCCCGCGGGCAGGTCCGTCTCGGCCAGGATCTCGCCCAGCAGCAGCGAGGACAGCGGGGTGGCGGGGGCGGGCTTGACGATCACCGGGGCGCCGACGGCGATGGCGGGGGCGACCTTGTGGGCGACCAGGTTCAGCGGGAAGTTGAACGGGGTGATCGCCAGCACGGGGCCGTGGGGCACGCGCGACACGTACGCCAGCCGCCCGGCCGCCGCCGGTTCGGTGTCGAGCCGCTGCACGCCGCCCGACCAGCGGCGGGTCTCCTCGGCGGCGAAGCGGAAGGTGGCCACGGCCCGCCCGACCTCGCCCCTGGCCCAGAAGATGGGCTTGCCGTTCTCGGCCGTGATGAGGCGGGCGATCTCGTCGGCCCGTTCCGCGAGGCGGCGCGAGACGTGGGCCAGGGCCTCGGCCCGTACGTGCACGGGCAGCGCGGCGGCCTGTTTGGCCACCGCGTGCGCCGCCGCGACGGCCTCCTCGATCTGGGAATCGGTCGGCACGGAGTGCCGGCCGATCTCCCGGCCGTCATGCGGGTTGGTGACAGTCAGCTCGGTGTCCCCGGTCGCGGCGCGGCCGGCCAGCCAGAAGGTACGCACGTCCATACCCACGACGTTATGCCAAGGCGTGAACCGGGGATTTACACCACGATGCACAAGACGCTCATGGGGGCTCGCCGTTAAGTACAAGCCCCGTTTCATACCCAGGATGTAACAGAACTAGACCTAATTCGGGATGTTTACCATACGGAGTGGTTTGAGCGATCTCCGCCATGGCTAAGTCACCGGGTGCGGGTCTCCAGCGCGGCGGGCCCCCGATCTGAAAGGCGTGGGCCCCGTGACCGAACACCGTGAGGTCACAAGGACGCATACCTGCTCCTTGGCCACGAGGGAGGCCTCATGACCTCGGTGCCGCTGGGGCTTCAGGGCGCCTATCTCCTGGGTGAGCGCGCCGGCCATGACGAACTGCGCGCCCGCCTGCTGGACGTGGCGGTGAACCTGCTCCAGAGCGACGGGCCCGAGAGCCTGACCATGCGCAGGATCGCCGCGGAGGCCGGCTGCACGACGACCGTCATCTACACGATGTTCGGTAACAGGGAGGGCCTGGCCGAGGCGCTCTATCTGGAGGGGTTCGAGCGCTTCCGCCGGATCCTGGAGGCCGTGCCGCAGCGGCGCAACCCGTTCGAGCACCTGAACGCGCTCGGCCCCGCCTACCGTCAGGCATGCCTGGCCGAGCCCGGCTACTACAGCCTCATGTTCGAGCGGGCCATCCCCGGCTTCGAGCCAAGCGAACGCGCCAGGACCCTGGCCAGGGCCGCACTGAACATTCTCGACCGCGTGATCGCCGACTGCATCTCGGCCGGTTACCTCATCCCGACGCAGCCCCGCAAGATCGCGGACGCGCTGTGGGCGGCGGCGCAGGGAGCGGTCAGTTTGGAACGCGCCGGGCACCTGCGCGACGGTCGCACGTTCGAGGCGGTGACCACGGCGGTCATCTGCTGTTACCTGGTGGAGAAGGGGGAGTAGGCGCGCGGCCGGCCGCTTCCATGGCCAGCCACAGCTCCGCGCGTACACCCGGGTCGTCGAGGTCGCGGCCGAGCAGGTCGGCGACGCGTCTCATGCGGTAGCGCAGCGTGTGCCGGTGCACGCCGAGCCGCTGCGCCGCCGCGTCCCAGTGGCCGTTGCTGTCCAGGTACGCGCGCAGGGACTCCACCAGGTCCGCCCTGGAGCCGTAGGTGGTGAGCGGGGCCAGGATCGCGGCCGAGAACGCCTGGGCGGCGGCCGGGTCGAGCAGGGCGAGCAGCCCCTGACCCGCCAGCTCCCCGAACCTGACCACGCCGCCGCGGCCTTTGGCTGCTTCCAGTGCGCGTCTGGCCTGGTCGAGGGCGTTGGGCAGGGTCGTGTATCCGGACGGCAGGCTGAGGCCCGCGGGCGCCTCCGCGCTCAGCGCCGCCTCCTCCGCCACGAGCGCGACGGCGGTCCGACCGTCGTCGGCCAGGGCCGCGAAGGCGTGCGCCTCCAGGGCTTCCAGGGCGTCGGCGGGCGCCGCGAGCACCACCAGGGGGCCCTCCGGGAGTCGTTCACCGAGCGGGCCCAGGACGGCGCGGGCGTGCTCCTCCTCCCCCGCCAGCAGCATCTCCAGCACGCCGACGCGCAGGCGGCGGGCGGCGGCGAGCTGGGTCCTGCCCTGCTCCATGGCCAGCGTGAGCAACGACCCGGCGGCGTTGATCACCGTGTGGGTGACGGGTGAGAAGGGGTGCTTGGCGCCGACGGCGAAGAAGCCGCGCGGGCGCGTGCCGCCGCTCAGCGGCTGCACCACTATGTGCTCGCCCGGCCCGGACAGCGCGAGGCTGGAGGGCAGGCGGGCGTCGGCGGGCTCGGGACGGCGGCCGCCGCGCGGGCGGGCGTCGGCGGGCTCGGGATGGCGGCCGACGCGAAGGCGGGTCAGCTCGGCCGACACCGCCTCGGTCTTGGCGCCGCGCGTGGCGTGGCGCACCTCGCCCGACTCCTCCAGGAGCGCCGCCCAGCCCCCGACCTCCTTGGCGAGCCGGTCGATGACCGCGTGCATGCCCTCCGGCCGCAGCGCCGCGCGCGTGAGGCGGCCCTGGGCGGCGAAGGCGCGGCTGATCTCCTCGTACTGCTCGGCGGCCAGCAGCTCGCTGACCGCCTTGCCGACCGCGATGAACGGGGTCTCGCGCGGCACCTCCAGCAGCGGCAGCCCGGCCTCCTCCGCGGCCTCGACCAGGGCGGGCGGGACCTCCTCGTGGGAGACGCCGACGCCGAAACCGAGACCGGCGACGCCGCGGGCGACGAGGCGGGCGACATAGTGGTACAGGTCGCCTTCCATGCGCATGCCGGTGGTGAGGAGCAGCTCGCCGCCTTCCAGGTACGGCGTGGGGTCCGCCAGCTCGCTGACAGCCACCCAGCGCACCGCGGCGTCCAGCACCCCGGGCGCCGAGGTCCCGGCCAGTGGCCGGAGGTTCATGCGGCGCACGACGGTCTGCAACGAAGGCGGCATGCGAGATTTGTCCATTCCGGCAAAGAGGAGCACTCCTAGTGTGACATATCGACGTATCGGCGCAGGTTGGCGCCCGCCGTAGCGTCAGACCATGAGCATTCCCCAGGAGCGGCGCGTCGTGACCGCGATCCCAGGCCCCAAGTCGCAGGAGCTGCTGGCCCGCAAGCAGGCCGCCGTACCGCCCGGCATCGGCACCACCCTGCCGATCTTCGTCACCCGCGCCGGCGGCGGGGTGCTGCAGGACGCCGACGGGAACTCGCTGATCGACTTCGGCTCCGGCATCGCCGTGACGAACGTGGGCAACGCCGCGCCCAAGGTCGTCGAGCGCGTCCAGAAGCAGGTGGCCGACTTCACCCACACCTGTTTCATGGTCACCCCCTACGAGTCGTACGTGGAGGTCTGCGAGAAGCTCAACGAGCTGACGCCGGGTGACCACGAGAAGCGCACGTTCCTGGTGAGCTCGGGCGCCGAGGCCGTCGAGAACGCCGTCAAGATCGCCCGGCACGCCACCGGCAGGCAGGGCGTCGTGGTGTTCGACCACGGCTACCACGGGCGCACGCTGCTCACGATGACGCTGACGGCCAAGAACATGCCGTACAAGCAGGGCTTCGGGCCGTTCGCGCCAGAGGTGTACCGGGCGCCGCTGGCCTACCCGTTCCGCTGGCCGGGCGGAGCGGAGAACTGCGCGGAGGAGGCCGCCGAGCAGGCCATCGACCTGATCACCAAGCAGATCGGCGCCCAGAACGTGGCCGCCGTGGTGATCGAGCCGATCGCCGGCGAGGGCGGGTTCATCGTGCCGGCCAGGGGGTTCCTGCCGCGGATCGCGGAGTTCTGCCGGGCGAACGGGATCGTGTTCGTGGCCGACGAGGTGCAGACGGGCTTCGCGCGGACGGGGACGTTGTTCGCCTGTGAGGACGAGGGCGTCGTCCCGGACATCATCACCACCGCCAAGGGCATCGCGGGCGGCCTGCCGCTGGCCGCCATCACCGGGCGGGCGGAGATCATGGACAAGGTGCACGCCGGCGGGCTCGGCGGCACGTACGGCGGCAACCCGGTCGCCTGCGAGGCCGCGCTCGGCGTGCTGGAGACCATCGAGGCCGAGGACCTGGTCGCCAAGGCGCGCCGGATCGGCGAGATCATGCTGCCCCGGCTGGAGGCGCTCAAGGAGCGCTTCGGCGTGATCGGCGACGTGCGCGGGCGGGGCGCGATGATCGCGATCGAACTGGTCGAGCCCGGCACCAAGGAGCCGAACCCGGCCGCCGTCGCGGAGATCGTCAAACGGTGCCACGCGGAGGGGCTGCTGGTGCTGACGGCGGGCACGTACGGGAACGTGTTGCGCTTCCTGCCACCCCTGGTCATCCCCGAGCACCTCCTGGAGGAGGGCCTGGGCATTCTGGAGAAGGCGATCGCCGAGGTCTAGACGAAAACCAACCAAACGGGCATCCAGCTTGAGGCTGGATGCCCGTTTTGTGGTGTAACAGGCGTCACTCGGGTAGAGAATTCACCCTGACTTGACGCTCAGCTAGACGCTCGCGGCCTCGGTCAGGGTTATAACGGTTCCGACATACGGAGGGGCGATGGCTGCTGGGAGCGTGATGAACTGGGGTCCGACCAGAACGGCGCGGAGTATGTTGACGTTCGACCCTGAGGGCCTGACCACAGCCCAGCGCGACGGCGATGCCTGCGTGGTCTGCCACAAGAGGTGGCCACGGCCCCGGGTGCGCGTCGGCCGCCTGCCCGACGACGCCGCCGTCCTCGCCTGCGCCGACTGCTCAGAAGCGCTCCTGCCCGCTCCCATGGCCACCGTCGTCGCCTTCCCGTCCCGCTGATCTTCCATCATCCGTTACGCGGCGCCGTGGCCCGCCACCCGCCGCACTCCGGCTGACGACCCTCCAGGAAACGCCCTCTGAACCCTTCAGCGGCGAGCCGCCGCTACGCGAGCCCACGTTGCCCGGTCACGTGGTCAGGAGCAGACGAGACGCCCCGGGACGGGGGGAAGGCCCGGGGCGCCTCTGGCGGGCCTGGCCCAGCGGGGGGAAGGGCAGGTCCGCGGCACGGTCACGTGGGGATCAACGGCCCCCACCACCTACTTCGCGAGTTCGCGCCACCGATCCGTCCAGGCGGCGTAGTCAGTGCATTCCCCGTCCTTCGCCCCGCAACCCCCGGGCGGCCGCACCGCGAACTCCACCCGGTCGAGCGCCTTGGACTCCCCCACCCCGTACGTCTCGCACATCGCCTTCGCCCGCCCCTTGCACGCCTTGTCGTTGGCCGGCGCCATGCCCGCCCAGGCGGCCGCGTCGCGTTGCGCGTTCGCCGCGGTGACCCAGTTGAGCCACCGGTAGGCGCAGGTGGTGTCGGGCAGGTTCGCGCCGAGCATCCAGGAGTCGACCCACCCGGTCGTCCTGGGCGTCTGGAGCACCTTGACCGGCTTGCCGGCCTTCTGCAGGAGCAGCCGATAGTAAGGAGTGACCTGCGCGTAGTCGAGCGCCCCGGTGGCGAACCCCTTGACCAGGTCGATCGGATTGCGCCAGTAGGTGCGGTCCTTGTTGCGCTCCAGCATCGCGACTGCCTTGTCGAGGTCGGCCTCGCTCAGCTCGTATGGCTCCTTCACGGACCCGTCGGCCAGGGCCGCGTCGGCGATCGTCAGCGGGTTGTCCCTGAGCGCCGCCCGCTCGGAGGCGAAGAGCTGCTCCAGCCCCCCGCCCGTGACCTTGGTCGAGTCGTAGATGAACTCGTCGTACGCCCACAGATAGGGCACTCCATAGACCTTGCCCGACACGGTGGACATGTCACGGAAACGCTTGTCGAGATCGGTGTATCCGCTCACCTTGGCCGGATCGATGGCCTGCACCTGCTTGCGCTCGATCAGGTCCCCGGCCAGCACCGGCCCGGCGGTGATCACGTCGTAGGGGCGCTGCCCGACGCGGTCGGCCATCTCCTCGGCGCTCTGCACGGTGTCGAGCCGCGCGATCCGGCAGCCGGTCTCCTTCTCGAACGAGCCCACCCAGTTGACCCGGCCGCTGGTGCCGCCGTACTCGGCGTACCCGCGGTAGGTGAGGATCTGGAGGGTGCCGTCGCTCTGGGAGGCGCTGGGAGAGGGCGTGGGGGACGGCGTGGGGGACGGTGAGGGCGTCGGACGAGCCGCACCCATGCCGGCGGTCAGCGCCGTCACGGCGAGCGCCATGGCATAAGTACGACGACGATTCACGTTGTCCCCCCTTGTCCGTGTGCTGGAGCTTACCGGGGACGGGAGCGGGAGGAATGCCAGTCCCTCCCGCTCGTGATCGCCTCTTACCCGTTCGTGGGGAAGCCCAGGTTCACGCCGCCGTGCGAGGGGTCGAGCCAGCGGGAGGTGACGACCTTGCCGCGGGTGTAGAAGTGCACGCCCTCGGTCCCGTGCACGTGCGTGTCGCCGAACAGGGACGACTTCCAGCCGCCGAAGCTGTAGAAGGCCATCGGCACCGGGATGGGCACGTTGATGCCGATCATGCCAACCTCGACCTCGTTCTGGAAGCGCCTGGCCGCGCCGCCGTCGTTGGTGAAGATCGCGGTGCCGTTGCCGTACAGGCCGCCGTTGATCACGTCGAGGCCCTCCTCGTAGGAGGAGACGCGCACGACCGACAACACGGGCCCGAAGATCTCCTCCGTGTGCGTCCGCGATCCGGCCGGCACGTGGTCGAGCAGCGTCGGCCCAAGCCAGAAGCCGGGCGACTCGGACGCCTTGGCGCCCCCCGCGACGATCGTCTCGCGGCCGTCCACGACCAGCTTGGCGCCCTCCTCGACCCCGAGGTCCAGGTAGGAGGCCACCTTGTCGCGGTGCGGCCCGGTCACCAGCGGCCCCATCTGCGACGCCGGATCGTCGCCCGGGCCGATCACCAGCTTGTCCACCCGCTCGACGATCTTCTGCACGAGCTCGTCGCCGACCGGGTCCACGGCCAGCACGACGGAGATCGCCATGCACCGCTCCCCCGCCGAGCCGAAGCCCGCCGAGACGGCCGAGTCGGCCACCAGGTCGAGGTCGGCGTCGGGCAGGACGAGCATGTGGTTCTTGGCGCCGCCGAGCGCCTGGACGCGCTTGCCGTGAGCGGTGCCGGTCTCATAGACGTACCTGGCGATCGGGGTGGAGCCGACGAACGACACCGCCCGCACGTCCGGGTGCTCCAGCAGCCGGTCCACGCTCACCTTGTCGCCCTGCACCACGTTGAACACGCCGTCGGGCAGCCCGGCCTCCTGCCAGAGCCGCGCCATGAGCAGCGAGGCCGACGGGTCCTTCTCCGAAGGCTTGAGCACGAACGCGTTCCCGCAGGCGATCGCGACGGGGTACATCCACATCGGCACCATGGCCGGGAAGTTGAACGGCGTGATCCCGGCCACGACGCCCAGCGGCTGGCGCAGCGAGTAGGAGTCCACGCGGGTCGAGACGCCCTCGGAGAAGCCGCCCTTGAGCAGGTGCGGGATGCCGCAGGCGAACTCCACGACCTCCAGCCCGCGGGCCACCTCGCCGAGCGCGTCGGAGTGCACCTTGCCGTGCTCCGAGGAGATCAGGGAGGCGAGTTCGTCGCGGTGGGCGTACATGAGCTCGCGGTAGCGGAACAGCACCCCGGCCCGCCTGGTCAGCGAGGCGTCCCGCCAGGCGGGGAAGGCGGCGACGGCCGCCGCCACGGCGGCGTCCACGTCGGAGACGGCGGCCAGCGCGACGTGCCCGCTCACCTCGCCGGTGGCCGGGTTGAACAACTCCGAGGCACGCGCGGAGTCGCCGTCGGCGAGGGCTCCGTCGATCCAGTGCTTGACGAACTTCACTGCTGCGCTGCCTCCGCGTTGATGGTCTCCAGGGCGGTGACGATGATGCCGAGGCCCTCGGTCGCCTCGTCCACCGTGAGGGTGAGGGGCGGGGCCATGCGGATGGCGTTGCCGTACAGGCCGCCCTTGCCCGCCAGCAGGCCCGCCCGCTTGGTCAGCTCCATGAAGCGGCCGGCCTGGGCGGGGTTCTCCAGCTCGACGGCGAACATCAGGCCCTTGCCGCGCACGTCCTTCACGACGGGCAGCCGCTTGGCCGCCGCCTTGAGCCCGCCGATGATGATCTCCCCGGTACGGGCGGCGTTGGCCTGCAGGTTGTGGTCGAGCACGAAGTCGAGGGTGGCGTTGGCCGCGGCCATGGAGATCGGGTTGCCGCCGAAGGTGGACAGGCCCACGGCGTGCGGGGCGTCCATGAGGTCACCGCGCGCGACCAGGCCGCCGACCGCGAAGCCGTTCCCCAGGCCCTTGGCGAACGTGATCATGTCGGGGGTCACGCCGTGGTTGCCGATGCCGAAGAACGAGCCGCCGGTCCGGCCCCACCCGGTCTGCACCTCGTCGGAGATGAACAGGATGCCCTGCTCGTCGAGCACCTCCTTGTACGCGGCGAACAGCCCGTCGGGGGCCATCGTGAACCCGCCCACGCCCTGGATCGGCTCGGCGATGAGCGCCGCCACGTCGCTGGAGACGCTGGTGGCCAGCACGTGCCGCAGGTCGTCGGTGCACGCCTGGATGTAGTCGGCGTCCGACAGGCCCTTGAACTGCGTCAGGTGCCGGTCTGCGCCGTGCAGAAAGTGCACGTTGAGCGGGGAGAGCGAGTTGTTCTTCCACGACCGGTTGGAGGTGACGCTGATCGCGCCAAAGCTGCGCCCGTGGTAGCTCTGCCGCATGGCCAGCACCTGGTCGCTCTTGCGCGCGTACGTGGCCAGCAGCAGCGCGGCCTCGTTGGCCTCGGTGCCTGAGTTGGTGAAGAAGACCTTGGCGTCGGGGATCCCGGACAGCCGTGCGATCTTCTCGGCCAGCTCGATCTGGCCGCGCAGCAGGTAGACGGTGCTGGTGTGGACGACTCCTGTGGCGATCTGGCGTTCGACGGCCTCGCGTACCTCGGGCACGTCGTAGCCGATCATGTTGGTCAGGATCCCGGCGAAGAAGTCGAGGTAACTCTTGCCGTCCGCGTCGATGACGCGGTTGCCCTTGCCGCTGACGATCTCGATGGGCTCGTTGTAGTTGAGTGCCAACCAGTTCGGCATGACTGCCCGGTGGCGCGCGAGAAGCTCCGACATGCTACTGAGTATCCCTTTTCCCGCCCTCGACCCCCAACTGCAACCTGTCGGAGAGGGCGGGAGTTGGGTTACACATTGACAGGAGCGGCCTCTGGGGTGGCGGCCGGCGCGGCCGGGCGCAGCACGGTGACGGCCAGCAGTGCGGCGGCCACGCAGAACGCGCCGCCCACCCACGAGCCGAGGTGCATGGCGGAGGTGAAGGCCTGGTTGCCGGCCTCGGCGAGGCCCGCGGCGTGCGCGCCGCCGATCGACTCCCTGGCCGCCGCGGGCAGGCCGGCGGGCATCTCCGAGGTGTAGCGCCCGGCCAGGACGCTGCCCAGGACCGCGATGCTGAGCGCCATGCCGACCTGCTGGACGGTGTCGTTCAGCGCGGAGCCGACACCCGCGTGGTCCACCGGGATGGCGCCCATGAGCGAGGCGTAGGCGGACGGACCCGCCAGACCGCCACCGACGCCCATGATCACCAGTCCGGTGAGCAGCGGCAGGTAGCCGGTGGTCAGGGCCATGACGGCGAAGCCCCCGGCCATGAACAGCAGCCCGGCGCAGATCAGCGCCCGGTTGCTGAGCTTCTTGCCGAGCCCGACGCCCACCCCGTTGAACACCGCGGCGGCCACGGCGTAGGGCAGCATGGCCAGACCGGCCTGCATCTCCCCGTAGCCCAGCACGAACTGCAGATACTGCGTCAGCATCAGCATCACCGCGCCGGCGCCGAACGACATGAGCAGGATCGAGAACGAGGCGCCGCTGAAGTTGCGGTTGGCGAACAGGTGCAGCGGCAACATCGGCTCCTCCTGCCTGCGCTCCCAGATCACGAACCCGGCCAGGGCGACGACCGCCAGCGCGATGACGGGGATGTTCCACTCGCGCTCGATGATCACGTAGACGGCCGCGGTCAGGCCGACGATCGACAACGTCACGCCCACCGGGTCGATCCTGCGCCCGGTGCTGCGGGTCTCGGGCATGAGGACCAGGGCGGCCACGATGGCGACCGCCGCCACCGGGATGTTCAGCAGGAAGACCGAGCCCCACCAGTAGTGCTCCAGCATGAAGCCGCCCAGGGTCGGGCCCGACACCATGCCGACCAGGGCCACGGCGCTCCAGGCGGCCATGGCCTTGCGCCGCTCACCCTCGTCGAACACGGTCATCAGGATCGACAACGTGGACGGCATGACGAGCGAGCCGCCGACGCCCATCAGGAACCGGGCGCCGATGAGCTGCCAGGGCTCGGTGACGAGCACGGCGAGCAGCGACGCGCCGCCGAAGAAGACCAATCCGATGACCAGGAAGAGGCGGCGGCCGTACCTGTCGGACAAGCTGCCCGAGGTGAGCAGCAACCCGGCGAAGGCCAGGACGTAGGCGTCGATGATCCACTGGATGTCGGACGGTGTCGCGCCCATCTCCTGGTTCAGCGACGGGATGGCCAGGTTCAGCACCGTGTTGTCGATGACCAGGACCAGGAGCGCAAGGCAGAGGGCAGCGAGAATCCACCAGCGACGGGGGTCTCGTACAGTGTTCGAGTTCACTCGCACAGCGTACGACAATCCTCGTACAGTGTGCGAGAGGTTTTATCCTGGGAGGATGACAGGCAAGGCGTTCTCCTCCGTCTGGCTCCGCGAGCCGCGCAAGGCCACCAGTCCCGGGCGCAGCCGGGAGGAGATCGTCAGGGCCGCCCTGGAGCTGCTGAACGAAGAGGGCCTCGACGGGCTGAGCATGCGCAAGCTCGGCGCGCGGCTGCAGTCGGGCGCCACCAGCCTCTACTGGTACGTCGCCAACAAGGACGAACTGCTGGAACTGGCCTACGACGAGGTCTGGTCGGACATGGTCGTCCCCGACCCCGGCAGGGTGAGCTGGCGCCACTCCGCCTCGGCCCTGGCCCACAGCATGCGCCAGGCGATCCTGCGCCGCCCGTGGGCGGGCAACCTCATCGGCCGCATGCCCGCGCTCGGCCCGAACGCCCTGCGCGTCGCGGACCAGATGCGCAGGATGTTCAAGGTCGCCGGGTTCGCCGGGCTGGAGATCGACTACGCGGGATCCACTCTCACCGCATACGTTTTCGGCATGACGATCCCGGAGGTCGCCTGGAACGCGGCGACCGCGGACCACTCCTACGACGCCGACGAGATGCGCGCGTCGGTCGCCAAGGCCGCAGCCCAGTTCCCCGACATGCTGGAGCGCATCGACATGACGAGTTACGACGATCCGCAGGCCATGCGGGAGATGGCCTTCGACTTCGGGCTCGCGTCCGTGCTCGACGGTCTTGAGCGGCGGCTGGTCACGTAGCAGGATCCGGGGCATGAGCGATTTCCGTGGCGCCCGTGACTTCCTCCTCGGCGCCGACCCCGCGACCGCCCGCCGTGACTTCCACTGGCCGGAACTCGGCGCGTTCAACTGGGCGCTCGACTGGTTCGACGGGGTCCTGGCCAAGGAGACCCCCGACGCCGTCGCGCTCAAGATCGTGGGCGAGAGCAGCGCCACCTACACCTTCGCCGGACTGTCGGCCCGCTCCAACCAGGTCGCCAACTGGCTGCACGAGCAGGGGGTGCGCCGGGGCGACCGGATCCTGCTCATGCTGGGCAACCAGGCCGAGTTGTGGGAGTCGCTGCTGGCCGCGATGAAGCTGGGCGCGGTCATCATCCCGGCCACCACGCTCCTGACGGCCAAGGACATCACCGAGCGGATCGACCGCGGCAACGTCTCCCACGTCATCGCCAACGCCGCTGACGCCGGCAAGTTCAGGGCCGGCGGATTCACCAGGATCGCCGTGGGCGACGCCTACAACTGGCTGCCGTTCCACGAGGCGTACGAGGCCGGCGAGCGCTTCGAGCCCGACGCGCCGACCCGCGCGGACGACACGCTGCTGCTCTACTTCACCTCCGGCACGACCTCGCAGCCGAAGCTGGTCGAGCACACGCACGCCTCCTACCCGGCCGGGCACCTGTCGACGATGTACTGGATCGGGGTCAGGCCGGGCGACGTGCACCTCAACGTGTCCTCGCCGGGATGGGCCAAGCACGCGTGGAGCAACGTCTTCGCCCCGTGGAACGCGGGGGCCACCGTGCTGATCCACGACTACCAGCGTTTCTCCGCGCCCGCGCTGCTTGAGGTGCTGCGCGGCGAGCGGGTCACCACGTTCTGCGCGCCGCCGACCGTGTGGCGGATGCTCATCCAGGAGGACCTGGCGGCGTGGAAACTGCCTCTGCGTACGCTGGTGGCCGCCGGCGAGCCGCTCAACCCCGAGATCATCGACCAGGTTTCCAAGGCGTGGGGCCTGACGATCAGGGACGGGTACGGCCAGACCGAGACGACCGCGCAGATCGGCAACGTGCCGGACGAGCCGGTCAAGCCCGGATCCATGGGGCGGCCGCTGCCCGGGTACGAGGTCGTGCTGATCGATCCGGTCTCGGGTGAGATCGGGGACGACGGGGAGATCTGCCTGCCGCTGGACGACCGCCGCCCCCTAGGCCTCATGTCCGGATATGTCGGTGGATTGGCGGAGGCGCTGCGTCAGGGCTTCTACCACACGGGCGACGTCGCCACCCGCGACCAGGACGGCTACATCACCTACGTGGGCAGGACCGACGACGTCTTCAAGGCCTCCGACTACCGCATCTCGCCGTTCGAGCTGGAGAGCGTGCTGCTGGAGCACGCGGCCGTGGCGGAGGCCGCGGTGGTGCCCGCCCCCGACCCGGTGCGCCTGGCCGTGCCCAAGGCGTACGTGACGCTCGCCCCCGGCTTCGAGCCCGACGAGGCCACCGCCCGGGCGATCTTCGAGCACTGCCGCAGGGAACTGGCCCCGTACAAGCGGGTGCGGCGGCTGGAGTTCGGCGAGTTGCCGAAGACGATCTCCGGCAAGATTCGCCGCGTCGAGCTGCGCGTACGCGAACCGCGGAGGGAATATCGTGAGGAGGACCTCAATCCAGACAACGGTGGCAAAGTGTAAATTCACCTATGGCCGTTCTTACAGTCTGATCGGCTAGGCTCTGCCCCGTGTTGCCCACCATCGCCGACGTCCTCGCCCTGGAGACCGTGCGCCGGGGCAGCCCGCGCGTGGTCGCGGGCGCCGACCGGCTCGACACCAAGGTGCGGTGGGTCCACGTCGGCGAGATCGCCGACATCGCCCAGCTGCTACGCGGCGGCGAACTGGTGCTCACCACGGGGGTCGCCCTGCCGCAGGACCCGGACAAGCTCGCCGACTACATCGGCGAGCTCTCCTCCGTCGGGGCCTCGGGGCTGATCGTGGAGCTGGGGCGCAGGTTCGTCCGCGAGCTGCCGCCGGCCGTGGTCAAGTCGGCCGAGGAGCACGGGCTGCCGGTCATCGTGCTGGCCCGCGAGACGCCGTTCGTCCAGATCACCGAGTCGGTGCACGCCCGGATCATCGACATCCAGCTGGAGGAGCTGCGCGCCTCCGAACAACTCCACGAGGTCTTCACCGAGCTGTCCGTCGAGGGCGCCTCGCCTGCCGAGGTGCTGGCCCAGGTGGCGCGGCTGTCGGGGCGTCCCGTGCTGCTGGAGAACCTGGCGCACCAGGTGCTGGCCGCCGAGTCGGCGGGACGCGACGCGGGGGCGCTGCTGGCGGGCTGGGAGACGAGGTCGCGGGCGGTGGCGCCGGCCGAGCGCACCGCGTACGATCCGGCCTCCGGCTGGCTGGTCACCACGGTCGGGGCGCGCGGGCAGGACTGGGGACGGCTCATCCTGCTCTGCGACAAGCAGCCCTCGCCCCGCGACATGGTGCTGGCCGAGCGGGCCGCCACCACGCTCGCCCTGGGCCGCCTGCTGGAGCGCCACCAGGAGTCGCTGGAGCGCCAGGCGCACGGCACGATCATCACCGGCATCCTGACCCACGCCTACTCCGACCCCGAGGAGGCCGCCGCCCGCGCCCGCGCGGTGGGCGTGCCGCTCACCGGACGCAAGCTGGTCAGCGTGGTCATCAGGCCCACCGAGCCCATCGACCAGGCGCTCGACGGGCAGGCGCAGCTCGGCGAGCTGGCCGAGGCCACCGCCGCCGCCTGCCGCGACGCCCGCCTGCCCGCCCTGGTGGGCGCGCTCGACCAGGAGCGGGTCGGGGTGCTGCTGCCGCTGCCGCCGCGCACCCAGGCCGAGCCCGCGCTGACCTCGCTCGCCGAACGGCTGCGCGTGCTCTGGCGGCCCGGCTCGGCGTTCGTGCTGGCGGCGGGGTCGGTGGTGGAATCGATCAGGGACGTACGCCGCAGCTTCCTCGAAGCCGAGCAGGTGGCCGACGTGGCGGTCCGCCAGCCCGACGGCCGGGCCTTCTACCGGCTGCCCGACCTGCGCCTGCGCGGCCTGCTGCATCTGCTGCGCGACGACGCCCGGCTGCAGACGTTCGCCGAACGGGAGCTGGGCCCGCTGCTGGCCCACGACGCGCAGCGCGGCGGCGACCTGACCAGGATCCTGCGCGTCTACCTCGACTCCGGGCGCAACAAGGCCGTCGCCGCCCAGAAGGCCCACCTGTCCAGGCCCGCCTTCTACGACCGTCTACGCCGCCTCGAACGCATCCTCGACACCGATCTCGACGACGTCGAGTCGTGCCTGTCGCTCCACGTCGCGCTGCTCGCCCTGGAGTCGTTCCGCCGAGAGAGTCGCTGATGTGCTGGAATGGGCGATATGTCTGATGTGCTGATGCCCGATGCGGACGACCTCGGCCGCATGCTCGCCACCGCGGGCGCCTTCTCGGTGCCCGTCCACGACGTACGGCTGACCCCGGACAAGCTCGAACCCGAGCAGATCGTCGCGGGTGACCCGGCCACCTCGTCCCTAGAGCTCGGCGACGGCCGCGGCATCTGGGAGATCACGCCCGGGGTCGTGACGGACGTGGAGAGCGACGAGATCTTCGTCGTGCTGTCGGGTCGCGCCACCATCGCCGTCGAGGGCGGTACCACGATCGAGGTAGGCCCAGGCGACGTGTCTCTGCTGGCCGAGGGCGCCAAGACCACCTGGATCGTGCACGAAACGCTGCGCATGGTCTACCAAATCCGGCAACCCACGTGACACACGCCCCACCACCACTGGCACGCCCCCGCGATCTACCGTCGCTAGTGTGCCCCTCTTCTTCAACCCTCTCGAGGCCGCGGCCCACCGGCTGTCGCTCGTGCCTCCCATGTTCGACTACTTCGGCGCTCTGGGCCTGCACGCGGTCATCGCGGCGGCCAGGATCGGGATCTTCGACGCCCTGGGCGGGCGCCCGTCCACCGGCGTCGAACTGGCCACCGCGCTCGATCTGGAGCCGCGTGCCACCGACGCGTTGTTACGGGCCCTGGCCGGGCTCGGCTACCTGCGCTCCAGAGGTGGCCGCTACCGGCTGACCCGCACCGCCCGGCTGTGGTTCACGACCGGCTCGCCGACGTCGCTGCTGGCGGGGCTGGAGTTCTGGGAACGTACCGCCTGCGTGATCTGGCCCCGGCTGGAGAAGGCGGTACGGGACGGCTCGCCGGCCACCTCCTTCTACGCCTTGCTCGAAAGCGATCCCGAACTGTCGCGCTCGTTCCAGGCGTGGACGGCGGCGATGGCGGACCGGCAGGCCCCGGCCGCCGCCAGGACCATCCCCGTGCCGCGCGGCGCCACCCGGCTGCTCGACGTGGGCGGCGGCCACGGCGTGTTCAGCGTGGCGCTGCTGCGGCGCCATCCCGGGCTGTCGGCCACGGTGATCGATCTGCCGCAGGCGCTCGAAGCCGCCGCCGCCCATCCCCGGCTGACGTTGCGCGCCGGGTCGTTCCTGGACGACGACCTCGGCGACGGGTATGACGTCGTCCTGCTGTTCAACGTCGTACACGGGCTGAGCGACGACGAGACGGCCCTGCTGTTCCGGCGTCTGGCGGCCTCGCTCAAGCCGGGCGGCACGATCGTGGTCGGCGACCAGTTCATCGACAGCGTCATGCCGGGCCGCGCCAGCCGTACCCTCCTGCATCTGCTGAACCTGAACTACCTGGTCACCGTGGGCGGCAGGGTACGCGGCCTGCGCGAGGTGGCCGCGTTGTTGCGGGCAGCCGGTTTCCACGGCATCCGGCACCGCCGCCCCCCGGGCTCCCCGGCCACGGAACTGGCCATGGCCAGGAGAGCGTGAGGACGTGCCGGTGACTAGAAGCCCATGGCGACGCGTACCTCCTCCAGCGTCCGGATCGCCCGTTCGCGGGCCCGTTCGTTGCCCGTTGCCAGGATCTGCCGGACGTCGCCCTCAGTGAGCTCGGCCCGGCGCTTCCTGATCGGCCGCAGGAACTCGTTGACCGCCTCGGTCGCCACGCGCTTGAGCGTGGCGGCGCCGCCGTCGCCGATCTCCTCGGCGAGCTCGCGCGGCGACCGGCCCAGGCACAGGCCGGCCAGCGTGAGCAGGTTGGCCACCTCGGGACGACGCTCCTCCTCGAACGTGATGTGCCGCTCGGAGTCGGTGCGGGCCTTGCGGATGAGGGCAGCGGTCTCGTCCTCGGTGGCCGACAGGGCGATCGCGTTGCCGCGGCTCTTGCTCATCTTGCCGCCGTCCAGGCCCTTGAGCAGCGGTTGCTCGCCCATCATGGCCTCGGGCAGCGGGAACACCTCTCCGTAACGCTCGTTGAACCGGCGCGCGACCAGCCGCGTCACCTCCACGTGCGGGAGCTGGTCCTTGCCCACCGGCACCAGCGTGCCCTTGCAGAACAGGATGTCGGCCGCCTGGTGCACCGGATAGGTGAACATCAGCCCGCTCACGGCCTGCTGGGAGCTGTGCGCGATCTCGTCCTTCACCGTGGGGTTGCGCTGCAGCTCCGCCACGGACACCAGGCTCAGGAACGGCAGCAGGAGCTGGTTCAGCTCGGGGACGGCGCTGTGCTGGAAGATCGTCGCCTTGGCCGGGTCGATCCCGACCGCCAGGTAGTCGAGGATCAGTCCGGTGGTGTGCCGGCGGATCTCACCCGGCAGGTCACGATCGGTGATCACCTGGTAGTCGGCGATCAGCACGTACATGGGACAGAGGTCCTGCAGCTCGACCCGATTGGCCAGCGAGCCGAAGTAGTGGCCGAGATGCAGCGGACCGGTCGGACGGTCGCCCGTCAGCACGACGTCGTTCATTGAGGTCTCTCCTAGGGATCTTGCCGTCCAGGAGAGCAACGCCCGCTCGGTGAGCCGTCTCCAGGACGGCCCACGCATGGGGATTCAGCGGCCGTCTGTAGGCCGCCACCACATGCAGATGCGAGTCATACACGAATGGTATCCGTTCGCGGTGTCAATCTCGTAACCTCTTTACTCGATTGGCGTGTTTCTCTGCCCCGAGGACCTTGATCTCGCCACTATGGTGCGGTCCCTTTTCCGCCCTCTGGAGAGTTCATGTCTCGACGCACACTCGCCGGCGGCCTGGCCATAGCCGCGGCGCTCACCCTCACGGCGCTGCCCGCGACAGCGGAGCAGCTGTCGGTGCGGTTCCCGTCGGCCAAGTTCCCGCTGGGCGAACGGCCCGTGCCGACCAAGACGATGACCGCCGTGACGCAGGGCATCGACCTGTACGACGTGAAGGCGGGCTCGTCCACCGACGGTTACACGGTGACCGTCCTCATGCCGAGCGGCCGTGACTACGGGACGCTCCCGACAGCCGAGACCCAGGTCGCCGCGGTGGAGGCGGCCGGGGAGACGGCCAGCCTGCAGAAGGTGATCCGGCCGAGCGTGGCCGATGCCCCCTCCCAGACCGTGTACATGGTCCGCGTCGGCCTCTGGTCCCTCAAGGACAAGAAGAAGGCCGACGAGACGGCCAAGAAGCTCAAGGAAGCCGATCTGAAGGTCAAGGTCGACTACCTCGGCGACGACGGGCTCAAGACCACCGGCCCGTGGGACGTCAAGGTCGTCATGATCGACCCCAGGACGTTCCGCGGCTCGTACGCCGCCTCCCTCGGCGCCAGCGTGGCCAAGCGGGAGACCGTCTCCTCGATGGTCAAGGCGCGCGGCGCCGTGGTCGGCGTCAACGGCGGCTTCTTCAACATCCACACCTCCAAGGCGCTGCGCGGCGAGCCCGTCGGCACGTCCGTGGTGGGCGGCAAGCTGCTGAGCGAGGCCGTGCCCGGCCGCTCGGCGGTGGTGCTGAAGGGCCGTACCGCCAAGATCACCGAGCTGAAGACGGACGTGACCGCGATCTCGCAGGACGGCGAGCGGGTCCAGGTCAACGGCATCAACCGCGCCGTCGTCACGGACGAGCTGGTCCTGTACACGGAGGAGTACGGGGCCAAGACGCCCACCGGCGGCACCGACGCCGTCCTCGACGCCAACGGCAAGGTCGTGGGCCTGCGCACCTCGGGCGCCGCGATCGCCGCCGGGACGCGGGTGCTGCACGGCAACGGCGTGGCCTCCGACTGGCTCAACGAGCACGCCTGGCAGGAGTGGACCGTCAAGATCGACACCAAGGTCGTCGACCTGCGGACGAAGAAGGCACTCAAGCTGACCCCCGACCTGAACGTCGTCGCGGGCAGCGTCGGCCTCGTCCGCAACGGCAAGGTGAAGATCACCGCCAAGCAGGACGGGCACGACTCGATGAACATGATCCTGCGCCGCCACCCGCGCACCCTGCTCGGCACCACCCGCAACGGCAGCCTGATCCTGGCCACCATCGACGGCCGGCAGCCCGGTGTGACGGTCGGGGCGAACTTCGTCGAGGCCGCGCAGTTCATGCGCTGGCTGGGCGCCACGCAGGCGATCAACCTGGACGGCGGCGGCTCGACGGCCATGGTCGTCGGCAAGAAGCTCGTCAACCGGCCGTCCGACGGCTCGGAACGCGGCGTCGGCGACGCCCTCCTGGTCCTGCCCAAGTAACCCCCGTGGGGCGAGGCGCACAAGCCTCACCCCGCCGACGACCACAACCCAAGGGACCCGCATCTCCACATGCGGGTCCCTCAGCCGTCTAGATCGGCAGCCCGACGTCCGGTTTGACCGCCTTCATCGCGAGATGGGAGGTCACCTGCGCCACCCCCGGCAACCCGGACAACTCCTCCGAGTAGAACCGCTCGTACGCCGCCACATCCGCCACCGCCACCCGCAGCAGGAAATCCGGGTCCCCGAACAACCGGTGCGCCTCCACCTCCGCCGGCAGCCCCGCCACCCGCCGCTCGAACTCCGCCACCGTCTCGTGGTCCTCGTACCGCATCACCACCGTGACGAACGCCTGGAACCCGCGCCCGACCGAGTCCCCGTCGAGCAACGCCCGGTAGCCGCGAATGACGCCGCTCTCCTCCATCTGCCGCACCCGGCGCAGGCAGGGCGACGGCGTGAGCCCCACCCGGTCGGCCAGGTCGGCGTTGCTGAGCCGACCGTCCCGCTGCAGCTCCTGGAGGATCCTGCGGTCAATCTTGTCCATGGCGCAATATCCTGCCACGACCAAGCCTTTCCCAGCACGAATCCACCATCGTGTGCCAACCCTGTTCGGCTAGCGTGAAGCGCGTGGACATCCGGCTCCTCCTGCTTTTCCTGGGCATGGATCTGTTGCTGATCTGCACCCCGGGACCCGACATGCTCTACGTGATGGCGCGCTCGCTCGGCCAGGGCCGCCGTACGGGGCTGACGGCGGTGGCGGGCATCTGCTGCGGCTACGCGGTGCACACCGTCCTGGCCGCCGCCGGGCTGGCCGCCGCACTGCGCGCGGTACCCGCCGCACTGCCCGTGATGCGCTACGCCGGGGCCGCGTACCTGGTATTCCTCGCCGTCAGGACGCTGATGTCACTGCGGAACCGCACCGGGCCCGCGCTCGGGCCGGCGACGGCCGAGCCGGCGGGCAAGGTGTTGCGGCAGAGCGTGCTCACGGCGCTGCTCAACCCGAAGGGCCTGCTGCTGTACCTGTCGCTGATGCCGCAGTTCATCTCCACCGGGACCGGCGTCCCGCTGGGCTTCCAGCTCACCGCCCTCGGCCTCCTGCACGTCGTCAACTGCGCGCTGCTGTACGGCCTGGTCGCCGTCGCCACCGCGCGGGCGAGCCACGCACTGACCCGCACCCCGAAGGCGGCGCGCCGGATCTCGGCGGTCTCGGGCACACTCCTGCTCGTCGTCGCGGCCGCCACACTCGGATCCCATTAGGCGCGTCGCGTCGCGATCAGCTCCCATTCAGGCCCGTCTCGTCGCGGTCGGCTCCCATCTGGCGCGTCTCGTCCAGTCACGGCCGGTTCGTGTCAGGCGTGTCTCGTCCAGTACGCGAGCTGCTCCCTGGTCGTGCGAGTGGCGGGGTGGTCGGCGCCGAGCACGCGTTCCCTGAGCGGCAGCAGCTCAGCGCACTGGTCGCGGGCCGCCGCCGGGTCGCCCGCCTGTCCGGTCCAGTAGGCGAGGTTGGCGCGGGCGGTCAGCGTGTCGGGGTGCTCGGGCCCGGAGACCCGCTCGCGGACAGGCAGCAGGTCGGTGTAGGCGTCCCTGGCCGCCGCCGGGTCGCCCAGCTCACCCAGCCACCGGGCCAGCTCGTGCCGGATGGTGAGCGTGTCGGGATGGTCGGAACCGAGAACACGTTCCCTGACCGGCAGCAGGGCCGCGTACTCGTCGCGCGCCGCCACCGCGTCACCCGCCTGGCCGCTCCAGTAGGCGAGGTTGTGCCGGGTGATCAGCGTGTCGGGGTGCTCGGGACCGAGAACACGTCCCCTGATGGGCAGCAGCTCGGCACACCGGTCGCGGGCCGTCGCCGGGTCGCCGGCCCGGCCGGTCCAGTAGGCGAGGTTGTGCCGGGTGGTCAACGTGTCGGGGTGGTCGCGGCCGGAGGCGCGTTCGCGGCGGACGAGCAGTTCGGCGTACTGGTCGCGGGCCGAGGCTGCGTCGCCCAGTTCGCCCGTCCAGCGGGCCAGTTCGTGGCGGGTGATCAGGGTCGAGGGGTGTTCGGGGCCGAGGACGCGTTCCCTGATGGGCAGGAGTTCGGCGCAGTGGGCGCGGGCCGCCGCCGGGTCGCCCGCCTGTCCTGTCCACTGGGCGAGGTTGGCGCGGGCGGTCAGCGTGTCGGGGTGGTCGCTGCCCTGGACACGTTCGCGGATCGGCAGCAGGGCCGCGTACTGGTCCCGCGCCGCCGCCGCGTCGCCCAGCTCGCCCGTCCAGCGGGCCAGCTCGTGCCGGATGGTGAGGGTGTCGGGGTGGTCGGGGCCGGAGACGCGCTCGCGTACGACGAGCAGGTCCGCGTACTGGTCGCGCGCCGCCACCGGGTCGCCCAGCTCGCCCGTCCACCGCGCCAGCTCGTGCCGGTTGATCAGCGTGGAGGGGTGGTCGGGGCCCTGGACGCGTTCCCTGAGGGGCAGCAGGGCCGCGTACTGGTCCCGCGCCGCCATCGGGTCACCCGCCTGACCGGTCCACTGGGCGAGGTTCGCCTGGGTGATGAGGGTGTCGGGGTGCTCGGGGCCGGACACCCGCCTGCGTACGGGGAGAAGAGCCGCGTACTGGTCGCGCGCGGCCACCGGGTCGCCCGCCTTCCCGGTCCACTGCGCGAGGCTGTGGCGGGTGGTCAGCGTGTCGGGATGCTCGGGGCCGAGCACACGCTCGTAGATCGGGAGCAGTGCCGCGTACTGATCGCGCGCCGCCGCCGGGTCCCCGGCCTCGCCGGTCCACTGGGCGAGGTTCGCCCGGACGGTGAGGGTGACGGGGTGCTCGGGGCCGAACCGATCCTCCCTGATGGGCAGCAGGTCGGCGTACAGGTCACGGGCGGCCACCGCATTGCCCGCCTCCCCCGTCCACTGGGCCAGGTTCGCCCTCGCGGTCAACGTGTCGGGATGCTCGGGCCCCTGCACACGTTCCCTGATCGGCACCAGATCCGCGTACAGATCCCGCGCCGCCACCGCGTCCCCCAGCTCACCCGTCCACCGCGCCAGCTCGTGCCTGATGGTCAGCGTGTTCGGATGCTCTGCCCCCTGCACCCGCTCCCTGACCGGCAGCAGCGCCGCGTACTGGTCCCGCGCCGACGCCGCGTCCCCCAGCTCCCCCGTCCACCGTGCCAGCTCGTGCCTGATGGTCAAGGTGACCGGATGCTCGAGCCCGAGCCGGCGCGCCCGGATCGGCAACAGGTCCGCGTACTGCCTGCGCGCCGACGCCGCGTCCCCCAACTCCCCCGTCCAGCGCGCCAGCTCGTGCCGCGCGGTCAGCGTGGACGGGTGCTCGGGGCCCAGCCGCGCGGTCAGGGTCTCGCAGATCTCCTGGAACACCGATCTGGCCGTACGGTAGTCGCCGCTCGCCCCCAGATACTGCCCCGTCTTGTCCATGCCAGGAGAGGTCGGCGTGAGCACGGCGAGGATGTGCGGGAGCAGGTGAGCGTACCGGGGCCAGGTCCCGGCGTGGGCGGGATCGTCGGGCAGCACGGACTCCAGGAGCACGGCGGCGGCATCCCGCCAGCGCTGCTGCTCGTGGGGCACGAGCTGGTCGAGGGTGACGGCCTGGACCAGCCGATGCACCGACACCGACCCGTCCACCGGCTGACCGATCAAACTGTGATCGCGCAACGCGCTGACGGCGGCGTTCACCGAGAGGGCGTCGCGCGGCAACTCCTGCAACACCGCCAGCGCACTCAGCCAGGGATGAAAGTCCCGCAACCACCGCACCCGCGAACCCGGCAACCGCCCATACACCCGCTGCCGCCGCATGTCCGCCCCGAACAGCTCACGCGGACTGCGCAGTTCGAGCTGGGACAGCAGCAGATGGTACGGGATCGCCTCGTGCGAGTAGCAGGCCAGCACCCGCAGCAGCGCGATCGCCTGCGGACTGGTCCTGGCCAGGTTCTCGAACGCGAGCAACCACGTCGTGGTGACCCGTTCCTGGTACCCCCACGCCCGCCCCTGGGCGAGCAACTCGGCCCGCCGGTGGTGCAGCAGATCGAGGTACTCCGACAGGCTCAGCCCCGTCTCGGCCATGAACGCCGCGGCCTGCTCCAACGCCAGCGGCAACGCACCCAGCTCGGCCACCACCTCCGAGGCCGCCGCGCCGTCGTCCTGCCCGGACCGCGCCAGCACCAGCGCCACCCCCGGCTCCTGCTCCAGCACCGGCAACTCCAGCGCCTGCTCCCGCGGCCAACTCCCGGACCGGGTCGTCACCAGCACATGCCCCGGTCCCGCCGGAGGCAGATAAGGACGCAACGCGTCAGCCTCCGGCGCGTTGTCGAAGATCAGCAACCAGGGCTCGGCACGGGCCGCCAGCGCGGCATGCACCTGATCGACCGGATCGGCCGCGTCGACCGTCTCCCGCAGACCCAGCAGCGCCGCCAGCCTGGCGAAGGCGGCGGACAGGACGGCGGGGTCGGTGGCGGGCAGTTGCCAGACGAGCTGGTAGTCCCGCTGGTGCCGATAGGCGTACTCCAGGGCCAGGCACGTCTTGCCCACACCGCCCAGCCCGTACACGGCGATCACGCACGGCTGCGCCCTGCTCGTCGTCAACCTCCCCCGCAACCCCTCCACCACTTCATCCCTCCCCAGCAACCTCGGGGGCCGAGGCGCCAGCTGCACGGGACGGGTGGGGACCGGGGGGCGGGGCAGCAGATGCACATCACCGACGACATCCACATGCCCAACGGTCACAGCGGTCGCCCTGTCACCGGTCATCGCCACTCCGCGGTTATCACCCCCCAACGAAATGGAACGTTCCACACTTTGTTCGATCACACTGGACATATCCGACCGACCCCGCACATCCGACGCCCCAGCCCTCCCAGACCCACCACCTACCTCCGACCCACCACCACCGTCCGGCCCACCACCTACCTCCGGCCCATCACCACCGTCCGACCCGCCATCACCGTCCGAGCCATCACCACCGTCCGAGCCATCACCACCGTCCGACCTACTATCACCGTCCGACCCGCCATCACCGTCCGAGCCATCACCACCGTCCGACCCGCCATCACTGTCCGAGCCATCACCACTGTCCGAGCCATCACCACTGTCCGAGCCATCACCACTGCCTGACGCACCGCCTCGGCCCGACCGACGCCCTCGGCCCGTCTCTTGGTCAGCATCCGACTGGCCACCGCCATCTGGCTCGCCATCACTGCCCCCCTCACCATCGCCACCTGACCGGCGCCCACGGCCCGTGACCCCACCGGCATCCGACTGGCCACCACTGTCCGACCCACCACCACCGCCTGACCGGCGCCGACGGCCCGTGGCTGCACCACCGTCCGACGCGCCACCACCGTCCGACGCGCCACCAACCTCTGGACTGTCACCACCGTCTGGACTGTCACCACCGACCGATCCGCCGTCGCCGACCGACCGGCGATCTGCGACCGCATCATCACGCGGTTCCGATCCACGGTCGGCGGCCTGATCGCCGTCCGAGGCCGGCTGACGGCTTACTCGCCGTCTGCCACGCCCGCGCCAGCCGCGACCTGCTTTCCACCATCCGGGAGCGCTCGAATCCCTCAGCGCAGATTCATCTGCCGGCACAGGCTCGCCCGCCCCACCAGAGTCGCCCACCAGTGGCGAATCTCCCGCCCCACCGAAGTCGCCCGCCAATGGCGAATCTCCCGCCAACGCCGGTTCTCCTCCCAACGTGGAGCCGTCGGTAGGCGTGGGATCAACCGCCGACATGGAATTAACCGCCGGCGTGGGATCAACTACCGGCGTGGGGTCAACCGCCGGCGTGGGATCAACCGCCGGCGTGGGATCAACCGCCGGCGTGGGATCAACCGCCGATCCAGGGTCATCCAGATGACCCGCGCCGCATTCCTCGAGCGGTTCGCCGTTGGGCGGCAACCTCACCGATGAGCGACGTCGCACCACTACCAGCACAACCGCCACCATCAGCCCCATGACCCCCAGGGAAATGCTGATCAGGCTGTCCTGCTCATTCAGGAACATTAATAGCGTGCCCGGCATCCCCAACATGTCCGCAAGAAAGTCCACCAACCCCGCCACCACCAGAGTGAGCGAAATTGGCGTGACCATCCACGAAAGGACACGCGGTTGTCGGCGTTTACGCCGTGCAGGCCCGGGTGTCTGCCCTGTGGGGGGAGAAGCCGTCACTCCTCAAGAGTGACGGCGTTGCAGTGGGGTCGCCACCGAAACATCAGCATGCCCGGAATGCATCGTATTCATGGGCAAATAGAAAGGGG
>NZ_JBHSPA010000059.1:0-99550 GCF_042656245.1 Nonomuraea insulae | reverse complement strand
GAGCCGAACTCCTCCTGCTCGACAACGCCCGCGACGCCGAGCAGGTGCGCCCGCTGCTGCCGGCGAGCCCGACCTGCCGCGTGTTGCTCACCGCTCGCAGGATGCTCACCTCGCTGGACGCCGCGTCGCACTTCCGCCTCGGCGTCATGGCCGAGGACGAGACCTCCACGCTGCTCGGCCGCCTGATCGGGGAGGAGCGCGTGGCGGCCGAGCAGCGGGCGGCGCGCGCGATCGTGCGGCTGTGCGCGGGGCTGCCGCTGGCGATCAGGATCGCCGCCGCCCGGCTGATCGCCCGGCCGGGACTGTCGCTGCGCGCCCTGGCCGACCGGCTGGCGGTCGAGGACCGCCGCCTGTCCGAGCTCCAGGCCGACGACCAGGCCGTACGGGCGTGCTTCATGATGAGTTACCGGAGCCTGGACGCCGAGTCCTCCCGGATGTTCCGGCTGCTGGGCCTGCTCGGCGGCGCGGCCATCAGCGTCACGGCCGCCGCGGCCCTGGCCGACCGCCCGGAGCCACGCACCGCCGACCTGCTGGACCACCTCGCCGAAGCCCAGCTCCTGGAGGTGTGCGACCACGACCGGTATCGCCTGCACGACCTGCTCCGCCTGTTCGCCCGCGAGCGGGCCAGGGAGGAGGACACCGAGGAGGACCAGGCGCAGGCCGTCCGGCGGGTGCGGCGTGATGTCTGGACGCCGCCCGCTCAGCCGGCCACCTACATGACCGCGAAGAGCTGAGGCCGGGTGGAGCCGCGCCGCACACGGGAAATCATCCGTATTCGCCGCGAGATCTGACCGATAAACACCCGGCGATCCGTCCCCGGCCGCTTTTTCTGCTCCGCCGTCTCATCGCCCGCCGCCGACCTATACAGATTTGCATGGCACAGGGTATAGCCGGATTCGACATTGTTGACGAGATGTCTCACCTTTTCTCAGCGCCGAGAAGAAGGCCGGGCACCAGCGGAAATTCGCGCGAACCGGGAAGGGCGGACGTGTCTGAGCTGATCGGGGTAGACGAGTGTGAAAGTTTCACCGTAAAACAGGTCCAGGACCTTTACAGAAAGTATGTCAGCCGCAGTCAAGTCAACCTCATGACCTCCTTCGGCTTCGGCCGGGAACTCGTCGGGAGCGCCGAGGGCGCCTGGATCGAGACCCGCGACGGCCGCAGGGTCCTCGACGTGACCGGGGGGGTCGGCGTGCTCAACCACGGCCACAACCATCCCCGCATCCTCCAGGCACGGCGTCGCTTCGCCGAGCGCCGGCGCATGGAGGTGCACAAGGCGTTCTTCTCGCCGTACGTGGCCGCCCTCAGCCACAACATCGCCACGCTGCTGCCGGGCGACCTGAACACCTCCTACTTCCCGAACTCCGGCGCCGAGGCGAACGAGGGCGCCGTCAAGATGGCGTACAAGTACCACGAGGGGCGCCGCAACACCATCCTCCGCGCCGACATCAGCTTCCACGGCAAGACTCTGGGCGCGGGCAGCCTGACCGGATCGTCCGAGAACTCCTTCCACTTCCCCGGTCTCCCCGGCATCGTCGTCTATCCCTACGGAGACGTCGCGGCCGTCGGCTCGGCCGTCGAGGCGGCTCGCACCCCCGACGGCAAGTGCGACGTCTACGCGATCATGGTCGAGCCGTACAGCGCGTCGAGCATGCGCTGCTGGTCGGAGAGCGACCTGTACGAGCTGCGGCGGCTCTGCGACGCCGACGACATCATGCTGATCTTCGACGAGGTCTACACGGGCTGGGGCAAGACGGGCAGCCTCTTCTACTTCATGCGCTATCCCGACCTGCTGCCCGACATCCTCGTCTACTCCAAGTCCCTCGGCGGCGGCAAGGCGTCGATCGCCGGGTACACCGCCCGCGAGCCCGTCTTCCGCAAGGCGTACGACCGGCTCTCCGACGTCATCCTGCACAGCACCACCTACTACGGCTTCGGCGAGGAGACCGTCACCGCCATCGAGGCCGTCAACATCGTCGTCGAGGACGACTACCCCGCCAGGGCCCGGCAGATCGAGCGCGTCCTGGGTCCCGGCCTGCAGAACATCCACAAGCGCCACCCCGACGTGGTCGCCCGGGTGAGCGGGGTGGGCGCGCTGTGGGGCGTGTTCCTCACCGGCGGGCCCAAGGTGCTCGACCTGGCCGCCAAGCTCGCGCCGGGCTTCTCCGGCGACCCGCAGTTCCGCACCAAGCTGATCACGCTGTCGGTCATCGCCGACCTCTACCGCGAGCACGGCATCGTCGCCTACTACAGCCCGAACGCCGACAACCCCCTCGTCGTCGCGCCGACCCTCGCCATCGAACAGGAAGCCCTCGAGTACTTCCTGGACAGCCTCGACAAGACGCTGGCCAAGGGCCTGCCGCGGCTGCTCGCCCGGTTCGTGCGGGAGAAGGTGGGGTCGCGATGGCCCGCAGGGTCGTAGTCACCGGCAGCGCCGGGATGCTCGGCGGCCACCTGGCCCGCCGGCTCGTGCTCGACGGCCACGACGTGCTCGGGGTGGACCTGCGCCCCCAGGCCGAACCGCTGCTTGCGGCGGGGCACCGGATCGGCGACGTGCGCGACCTGCCACTGATGATCGAGGCCATGACCGGGGCGGACGCGGTCGTCCACTGCGCCGGCGCGCTGCCGAGCTACCCGGCCGAGCAGATCCACGAACTGATCGTCGGAGGCACCCGCACCGTCCTGGAGGCCGGGCGCCGGGCCGGCGTGGAGCGGCTGGTCCACATCTCCTCCACCGCCGTATACGGGCTGCCGACGCTCGTGCCCACGCCGGAGGACCATCCGCGCGCGCCGGTCGACCCCTACACCAGGGCGAAGACGGCGGCCGAGGAACTGGCGGAGAAGTACCGGGCCGACGGCATGTGCGTGCCCATCCTGCGCCCCAAGACCTTTCTCGGCCCCGGCCGGATGGGCCTGTTCGCGATGCTCTTCGAGTGGGCCGAGGAGGGCCGCAACTTCCCGGTGCTCGGCAGCGGGGACAAGCGCATCCAGATGTTCGCGATCGAGGACCTGGTGGACGCCGTGGCCATCGTGCTCGACGCGCCGGCCGACGTCGCCGACGACACCTACAACCTGGCCGCCGCCGAGTTCGGCACGCTGCGGGAGAACTTCCAGGCGGTTCTCGACGCGGCCGGCCACGGCAAGCGGGTCGTCTCGCTGCCCGCGGGACCGGCCCTGGCCGGGCTCCGGCTGCTGGAGCGCAGCCGGCTGTCCCCGGTGTACGGGCGGCTGGCGCGCAAGCTGCTCGCCGACTCCTATGTCAGCATCGACAAGGCCCGTGAACGGCTCGGCTTCCGTCCACAACTGTCCAACAAGGAGGCGATTGTCCGCACGTACGCATGGTGGCGGGAACACCGCGCGACCGGCTCCCCGCGCGGCGCGACGAGCCGTGACGCGTGGCGGCAGGGCGCGCTGTCGCTGGCGAAGGTCTTCTTCTGAGCTATCGGGGTAAAGCACATGCGCCTTGTCGAATCGGCAGACGTTCCAGAGAGCCCGCAGCGTCAGGAAGCGGCGCAGGACCGGATCGTGAAGACCCGCAAGCGCCTGGTCGCGGATCTGGCCGCGCTGATCCGCCCCTCCCACGCCGCCAAGGCGATCCTTCTCGTGCCCGTGGCGCTCATCGGCGCGCCCTCGCTCAGCCCGGCCGAGGTGGCCGGCGTCGTCTGGGCGACAGTGGCGTTCATGGTCGCCTCCGCCGCCGTCTACATCGGCAACGACATCGCCGACCGGCGCCGCGACCGTCTCCATCCCGTCAAGTGCGACCGCCCCATCGCGGCCGGCCGGGTGGGGGTGCTGACCGCGGGCGTCTGCTGCGCCGTCCTGCTGGCGGTGCTCGCGGCCATCGTCGCCCGTGAGCCGGTGTCCTCCTGGCCGGTGCTGGTGTACCTCGTGCTCAACATCGCCTACAGCCGCCTGCTCAAGCACATTCCGCTGGTCGACGTGGGCACGGTCGCGGTCGGCTTCGTCCTGCGCGTCGTGCAGGGGTACGAGGTGACCGGAGACCGGGTGCCCGCCTGGCTGCTGATCACGGTGTTCTCGATGTCCCTGCTGCTGCTCATCGGCAAGCGCCGCAGGGAACTGCTGGAGGCCGGGGCCGTCCACCGGCCCGCGCTGCGTGGCTACTCGATGGAGCTGACCAACTGGCTGCTGCAGATCGCCTCCGTGCTCGCCCTCGTCTCCGGCCTGATGTACCTGCGTGACGAGGGACCGTTCGGCCCGCAGCACGGCCAGACGGCGATGATGTTGTCCACTCCCTTCGCGCTCTTCGCCCTCTTCCGGTATCTGCAGATGCAGCTCATGGACAAGGCGGGCGGTGACCCGGTGCGCGTCCTGCTGCGCGACCGCGTCATGGTCGTGAACTCGATGTTGTGGGCCGCCACCCTGGGTGTGACGCTCGTGCTCGTCCACCACCCGTCCCTGGCGGCGGTCGTCCACCTGTGAGAACGATGTGTGAGAGGAAGGCGATGGACGTCCGCTTACTGGGACCGGTCGAGGTCACCCTCGGTGACCGCTGTGTCCCTCTGGGGCCACCCCAGCGACGCGCGGTGCTGGCCGCCCTGGCGATCGACGCCGATCGGCCCGTGTCGCTGCGCGCACTGATCGAGCGGGTCTGGGACGATCCGCCGGACCGGGCGACCGACTCGTTGTACGCCCACATCGCCCGCCTGCGGCAGGCGCTGACCGCGACCGGGGTCTCCATCGAGCGCCGGAACGGTGGTTACGCCCTCGACGTGGACCCCGAGCGGGTGGACGCCTACCGGTTCCGGCGGCTGGCCAAGCAGGCGCAGCTACGCGCCTGCGACGACTTCACCCGGACCCGGCTGCTGGCCGAGGCGATGGAACTGTGGCGCGGCACGCCGCTCACCGGCATCCCCGGAGAGTGGGCCGCCCGCATGCGGTACGGCATCGAGCAGCAGTTCGTCGGCGCCATCGTCACCTGGGCCCAGGCGCACCTGCGTCTGGGCCGCCCCGACATCGTGGTCACCGAGCTGACCCCGCTGGTGCCGCGCTACCCGCTCGCGGAGCCGCTGGCGAGCATGCTGATGCGCGGCCTGTGCGCCCTGGGACGCGGCGCGGAGGCCGTGGCCCTGTACGCCCGCCTGCGCGGCTACCTCGCCGACCACCTGGGCATCGAGCCGGGGCCGGAGCTGCGTGCGCTGCATCTCGGGATCCTGCGCGCCGGCCAGGACCCGCTGACCCGGCCGTCCGGCCGGCCCGGCCTGCTGTACGCCCAGGTCACCGGCTGAGCGAGAGCACCAGCCGCTGTCCGCTGTGGTCGGACAGGCCGTTCGAGCGGACCAGCCGATACTCGTGGACGGTGATCTCCTGAGTGGTGTACGCCCAGTCGATCCGCCACCACGGCCACCGGTCGTCCCAGGTGGCGGGGTAGAGCGAGCGCAGAGCCGGGGTGGCGTCGGCCATCCGCCCCGGCACCAGGCGCAGGATGCCCATCGCGGGCGAGACGTTGAAGTCCCCGGCCAGGAAGGCGGGCAGCGGGTTCGCCTGGATGTCGGCCGCGAGCGCGCGGAGGTCGGCCTGGCGTGCCTCGTGCTGCGTGCGGCCGAGGCTGAGAAGGTCGAGGCCGCCCGCGGACGGGTCGACCGGCGAGCTGATGTGGGAGTTGTAGAACGAGGCGGTCCTGTTCCCGATGCGCAGGTCCGTGCGCAGCGTCTTCACCGTGTAGAAGCCGGGCCAGTCGGAGCCGGGCGGCACGGGCGTGTCCCGGCTGTCCTCCGGACGCGGGCCGAGGCCGCGCTCCAGGACGATGGGGAAGCGCGACAGCGTCACCATCTCGCTCGCCGTGGCGATGTGGAATCCGGGGAACTCCCTGCGCAGCCTGTCCAGGTCGTGGACCCGGATCGGCCGGGAGTCCGCGCCGAAGTAGACGTACTCCTGCAGCAGCAGCACGTCGGCGTCCTGAGCGTGGAGGTAGCGGTAGAAGGCGGCGACGTCCCGCGCCGGCGTTCCGGTGGGCGGGGGCATCGTGCCGCCGACCGGCTGGTCCCAGTACCAGGTGTTCCAGGAGAACACCTTGATCGAGTCAGGCGGGGCCGGGGCGGCGCGGTGCCACAACGAGGCGAGGTTGAGCCCGCTCGCGCCCCCGCCCAGCGTCAAGGACACCAGCGCCACCGCGGCGGCCGCCCGGCGCGCGCGGCGCGCCATCGCCAGGGCCGCGGCGAGCAGCACCACGGGAACGGCCGCCAACGCCAGCGGCGGGACGAGCTCGGGGACCTGCCACCACCACACCCGGCCGGACAGGGCGCGGTGCAGCAGCACGAACACCAGCCAGGCGGTCGCCGCGCACAACACCAGCGGGATCCTTCGGCGTGTCCCCAAAGCGCGCCGGGAATCGCGGGCCCGTGTCGCGTCGGTCGTGTGCGCCTGGCCGAGGAGCGCTCGCAGGGGAGCCGTCACGTGGCCGCCTCGCCGGTGGCCGGGTGACGCATGCTCACGTCGGGGTCGTAGAGCCGGCGGAAGCGCGCCGAGCACAACCACCGCGCGACCCCGGCCGCCACCCCGGCCGCGATGGTCACGTTCACCAGGAAGTGCACGACGCCGAAATAGAGCAGGAACAGCGGGCCGCGCCTGCGCAGCACGAAGCGGTACATGCCGAGGTCGGCCAGCAGCGACACGGCCAGGGCGAGGGCCGAGAGCGCGGCGCCGGCCGGGCCGAGCGGGATCGCCAAGGGTGCCGCGGCCAGCGCCGCCAGCGCGGCGAGGCTGCCGCCGGCCCGGCTGGAGGTCTCGAACCCGCGGGCGAAGCGCCGCCGGCGCGCGTACAGCGGCACCCGGGCGCGCCCCCGCCGGTACAGCTTGCGCAGCAGCTTGAACAGCTTGTGGTCGTGATCGTGCCGTGAGCGCACCGCGCTGGTGAGCACCATCTCGTACCGCTGGGTGAGACGGTGGCCGTAGTCGACCTCCTCGGTCTCGCGCAGGCGCGTGTTGAACGGCCCGATGTCGTCGAACACGCGGCGCGGCATCGCCATCAGCGCCGGGAACAGGAACGAGATGGGCCCCTCCGAGCTGACCGTCCAGTAGTGGTACTGCAGCGCCCGGTACTCCTCGACGAGGCTGTCGCGGATCAGCGGCTCGGGGTCGTGGATGCTGCACACCGCGCCGAGCCCGGGATCGGCGGCGAGCATGCCCACCGCCACCTCGACGGCGTCGGGGTAGGGGGCCACGTCGGAGTCCACGAAGATCAGGATCTCACCGCGCGCGTGCGCGACGCCGAGGTTGCGCGCACCGGCCACGCCCATGTTGCGTTCCGTGCGGATCACCCGCACGCCGAGCCCCCGCGCGACCTCGACCGAGTCGTCGGTGCTGCCGTCGTCCACGACGATCAGCTCGATCGGCCCGTAGGTCTGCGCCCGCATCGCACGCAGGCACAACGTCAGCGAGGCGGCGTAGTTGTAGTTGGGCACGATCGCCGACACCAGCGGCCCTTGCTCGGTCATCGCTCACACCTCCGCCGACGCGGAACGGGCCGGGAGGTCGTAGGTTCGACGGAACCGGCTGGACAGCAGGCACTGGGCGGCGCCGGCGAACACCGCCACCGCGACGGTGAGGTTCACCAGGAAGTGCACCGCGGTGAAGTACAGGGTGAAGCGCGTGCCGGCGTAGCGCCGGACGAAGCGGTACATGCCCAGGTCCGCCGCTATCGAGCCGGCCAGCAGCGCGACCGGCGCGGCCAGCCAGGCCGGGCCGAGCACCACCGGCAGCGGCACGGTGAGCACGGCGAACAGCGCGGCGAGCGAGCCCCAGCCGCGGCTGCTGTTGGCCGGGCCGCCGTTGAAGTCCGGGCGGCGCAGGTACAGCGGGATGTGCAGGCGCGCGCGGTGGAAGAACTTCGACAGCACCACCTTGAGCCGGTCGTCGTGGTCATGCCTGCCCCTGATCCTGTTGTCCAGCACGATGCGGTACCGCTGGGTGACGCGGTGGCCGTACTCGGCGTTCTCGCTGTGGCGCAGGGCGGGGTTCAGCGGGCCCACCTCGCGGAAGACCTCCGCCCGCATGGCGAAGAGCGCGGAGTAGATCGTGGTGATCTCGCCCTCGTCACCGGAGATCCAGTAGTGCAACTGGAGGCTGCGGTAGCGCTCCACGTGGCTGTCGAGGATCAGCGGCTCCGGGTCATAGGTGCCGCACACCACCCCCAGCGCAGGATCGGCGGTGAGCAGGTTCACCGCGTGCTCGACCACGTCCTCGGCCAGCGCCAGGTCCGAGTCGAGGAAGAACAACACCTCGCCGCGCGCGTGCTCGACGCCGAGGTTGCGCGCCGCCGGGGCGCCGATGTTGGTGTCGGTGACCACGACCCGCGCCCCGTGCCGGTGCGCGATCGCCACCGAGTCGTCGGTGCTGCGGTCGTCGACGACGATCACCTCGATGTGCGGGTACGTCTGCCGCTCCAGCGCGTCCAGGCACAGGGTGAGCGTGCGGGCGTAGTTGTAGTTCGGCACGATGACCGAGACCAGTGGCCGTACCTGCGGCGTCATCGGTGTTCCTCTCGCCTCGTCCGGCGCAGTAACAACGGCAGGGGCCGGCCGAGGCCGCTCCTGGTGAAGTCCGAGGCGTCGTTCACCCGGGGGAAGGGCTCGGCCGGCACCGGGACCTCCAGGAACTCGCAGAGCGGGCCCCAGCCGTCGGCGACGTCGAAGACGAGCAGCCGGTCGGCGGGGACGGCGGCGATCACCCTGGCCGCATGCTCTTCGAACAGCCGGACGGCCCGTTCCGGCGTCCGATCGGCCGGTGTCGCGAAGGTCCGCGCGTCGAGGGTCGTGCCGACCATCTTGACGAACGCGGCGAGGTCGGTGCCGAGCAGGGACGACAGCAGGATGGCGGCCCTGCCCGGCGGCGATTCGATGCGCCGCCGCTGCGCGAACAGGGTCCGCTGCATGCTGGCCAGCCATCGGTCCGGGTCGCGCGTGGTGAGGATGATCTTGGCTTTCGGGTAGTGCCCGGCGAGCTGCTGCCAGTAGGCGGAGGTCGGGCCGTCCACGCACGACTCGTAGCCGACGAGCAGATGGTCCCAGTTCACCGCGCGGGGCGTGGCGGCGGCCAGCCACGACCTGATCTGCTGGGGATGGGCGAACACGTCCACCATGTGGTGGCACGGCCCGAGACCGAGCCGCTCCAGCGCGGTCTTGAGGGAGAGCGTCCCCGTCCGGCCGAAGCCGGTGCCGATGACCCGCATGCCCGTTCAGTCCCTGGCCGGCTTGTCCAGGCGGGCGAGCGCGAACCGCTGCAGAACGCCCACCGCTCCGCCGAGCGCGCCGGTGAAGGTGACTGCGAGGTGGACGCCGGAGAAATACAGGCCGAAGGCGACGCCCCGCTGGGTGTAGGCGAAGCGGTAGGTGCCGGCGTCCATGGCCATGGCGGCGGCGACCAGCGCGGGCGGGACGAGTGCGCCGGCGCGGCCCGCCACCACGGGCAGGGCGAGCGCCGGGACGGCGGCGAGCAGCAGGACGCCGCCGACGGCGCGGGGCACGGAGTCCCCGGGCGTCTCCCCCTGGTGCCAGTCCAGCGCGCTGATGCGGGCGCGGCGGAACACCTTGCGCAGGATCGTCCCCACGAAGGCGTCGTGGTCCTTGCGGCCGCGTATCGCGTCGCTCAGCTTCACCTCGTACGACCGCGTCATCCTGATGCGGTAGTCGGAGGAGACGGTCTCGCGCAGCCGCGGGTCGAAGGGGCCGATCTCGGCGAACACCTTGGCGGGGACCGCGAGCACGGCCGCGTGCAGCTCGAGCGTCGGCCGGTGGGCGGGCATCCACCAGCGGTGCATCTGCACGGCACGGTACTGGGAGGCCAGGCTCTGTGACGCCAGAGACTCCGGCCGCAGGATGCCGCCCAGGGCGCCGATCTCCGGGTGGGACTCCAGGATCCGCACCGCGTTCTCCACGGCGTCCGGGTCGAGGGCGATGTCGGCGTCGAGGAAGAACAGGATCTCCCCGGCGGCGTGCTCGGCGCCGAGGTTGCGCGCGGGGGTCGGGCCGCCGTTGACCTTGGTGCGTACCACCTTGACGCCCTTGGACGCGGCCACCTGCGCCGCGTCCTCGGTGCCGCAGTCATCCACCACGATGACCTCGATATGCGGATAAGTCTGTTCTTCCAGCGCGTCCAGGCAGAGTCCCAACACCTCGGACCGGTTGTAGCTGGGGACGATGACCGAGACTAGCGGGTGCTCCCGACTCATGATGTGCTCCATTGGCCGTGTCAGACCTCGTGTCCGGCCCACGCTAGGCACGGCGGCTTGTCCCATTCTTGTCGCGCCGGACGCCGCCGCCCGGCCGCCGCCGCTGACAAGGATGCGACAAGGCCGCCCGAGTACGTTCGACGCCGGCCCACCCACGAGGACGGACTTGATGAGCGACGGGGACGCAGTGATCAAGCAGCGGCTCATGCCCGCACCGCCCCAGCGGGAAAGGTCCTGGACGGAACGTGTCAGGCGTTTCGTCCGCCCGCGGCGCCGCTGGTGCCTGGGCACCAAACTGGTCGTGACCGCTTCGGTGGCGTGGCTGCTCTTCGTGCTCTGTCACCTGCTGGCCAGCGGGCGCACCTCGCTGTGGGCGCCGATCGAGCTGGTGCCGCCGCTGCTGTTCCTGGCGGTCCCCGCGCTGCTGCTGGTCGTGGCGCCGCTGGCCCGGCCCGTGCGCTGGCGGATCATGACACTGCTGGTGGTCACCGTGGTGCTGGGCGCCGGGCGGAGCGGGGTCAACTACGCCACCCTCTGGTACGCGCCGCCGCCCGCGGGCCCGGGAGCCATCACCGTGGCCGCCTGGAACACCGAGTTCTGGGACCAGGACTGGCGCACCGCCGAGGGCGACCGGTACTCCCCCGAGTTCTACGCCTACCTGCACAAGCTGGACGCCGACGTCTACCTGCTGACGGAGTACCTGTACGTGGACACCAGGGCGGGAGACATGCGGTCCCAGCGCTGGACCGCCGACCTGGCGATGCGCATCGACAAGCTGGCCGAGCTGCGCCGCGAGTTCCCCGGCTACCACGTCGCGGTGTCCGGCGAGCAGATCACGCTCTCGCGGTTCCCGATCGTCGGGCACCGCGGCCTGGACCTGCGCCCCTGGCTGCCGGCCGACCAGAAGGAGACCCCCGAGGCGCTGCGGGGCTGGCCCGAGGGCTACACGGTCGAGACGCTGCGCACCGACATCGACGTCAACGGCGAGGTCGTCAGCTTCTACGACGGCCAGATCTCCCAGCCCCCGCTCGAATGGCGGTTGTACGACGCCGGGTCCCGTGACATCGCCTTCAGCAGGACCCTGCGGCGGGAGGCGAGTTTCCTGGCCATCGGCGCGGACATCGCGGCCAACCCCCATCCCGTCGTGCTCTCCGGCGACCTGAACACCTCCCCGGCGATGGGCATCCTGCGCCTGCTCCCCGAGCGGCTGATCGACAGGACGCCCGCGCTCTCGTCCCTCTATCCGGCGACCTACCTGGCCGGGACCGCCGAGCTGTGGCGGATCGACTGGCTGTTCACCAGCCCCGACGTGACCGTGCACCGCTACGACCTGCCCGGCGCGGAAGGGCTGTCCGACCATCGGGCCCAGCGCATGCTCGTGTCGGTGTCCTGACCGGCCCACTGACTGGCGCGCCCGACCAACGAAGGGAAAGATATGCCTGACGAGGTGGCCTGGCATGGTGACGTCGCGGTCGTCGTACCGAACTACAACAAGCGCAAGACCCTGCGGGCCTGCCTGGAGTCGGTGTACGCGCAGACCTACCGCCCGGTCGAGGTCATCGTCGTCGACGACGTCAGCACCGACGGCTCGCTGGAGATAGCCCGGCGGTTCCCGTGCACGATCGTCCGGTCGCCGCGCAACCAGGGGCCGGCGGGGGCCCGCAACCTCGGGGTGGCCCGCAGCTCGGCCCCGCTGCTGTTCTTCGTCGACTCCGACACGGCACTCGCCCCCGACGCGATACACAACGCGGTCAAGGCGTATCGGGAGACGCCGGACTGCGGCATGGTCCAGGGCATCTACGACATCGAGCCGCTGTACGACGACGGCTGGGTCGAACGCTACCGGGTTCTGTGCGAGCACTACGAGCGCAGCCGGACCACGGCGACGTTCCTGTCCTGCACCCTGATCCCGCGCCACGTCTTCGAGGAGGCGGGCGGGCTGGACGAACGGCTGCGCGACGGCGAGGACTTCGAGTTCGGCACGCGCGTCCCGGCCCACTACCGGCTGGTCGTCACCACCTCCGTGGTCACCAAGGCCGACGACGAGGACCGGTTCTGGGGATGCCTGGCGGAGCGGTTCCTCCGGTCCACCACGCTGCCGGTGATCATGTTGCGGGCGCGGCGGCTGCGTGGTGAGGGCAAGGTCGGCTTCCACCTCTCAATGATCGGAACGGGCCAGCACAAGCGTCGCAAACCACCCCGGGTCTCCTCCGCTTCGGCGACGGCCACGTTCCTCACCCTGCCGCTCCCGCTCGTCAGCCCCTGGCTGCTGGTCGTGCCGGCGGCGACGCTCGGCGTGTTCCTCTTCATGAACCGCAGGTTCATCGGCTTCGCCCGCCGATATCGGGGCGTCCGCTTCGGGTTGTGGGTCGGCTGGATGCAGCTCTGCTTCCACACGGCCTTCTTCCTCGGCGCCTGCGTGGGGCTGCTGCGCGTCGTCTACGAGCTGGGCCGCCGGCAGGGAGAGCCGGTCAGGACGGGCCTGTCCCCGGCGCCGTCGGCCGGGGCGCGCGAGTGAGATCGATCAGACTGCCCCGGCTGCCGCGGCTGCCGCGTCCGCTGAAGCGGGCGCTGGCCGCCGCGTTCGCCCTCGCCGTCGTGACCGCGATCGCCTGGACGATGTCGCGGCTGGACTGGAGCGTGGTCGGTGTCCTGTTCACCCGGCGCGACGCCGGGCAGATCAGCCTCCTGCTCGGCGGCTCGGTGCTGGCGAGCATGGCGGGACTGTCGCTCGGGTTCCTCGCCTGGCGGGTCGTGCTGCTGGAGCTCGGCCCTCCGGTCAGCGAGCCGCGCGTGGTGCGGATCTTCTTCGTCGGCTTCCTGTCCAAGTACGTGCCGGGAAGGGTGCCCGGCATGATCGCCACCACCAAGGTGGCCACGGCCAACGGCGTCACCTTCGGCCGGCTGATGACCGCGGCGGCGCTCGTCATGAGCCTGGTGCTGCTGAGCGGGTTCACGGTCGGGCTGCTCGCGGGCGTGCAGATGCTGGGGGCGCAGGCGGCGTGGCTGGCCGGAGCCGCCGTGCTGATCGTGTTCGTCCTGGTGCGCCCGCAGATCGTCAACCACAGCTCCGCGCTGTTGCTGCGGCTGCTGCGCCGGCCCGCGGCGGCCAATGCCGCCTCCGTCCGGGGGGTGCGGCTCGCGGTCGCCTGGCAGAGCCTGTCCTGGATGGTCACAGGACTGCACCTGTGGCCCCTGGCCATCGCGATGGGAGCGCCTCCGTCCCGCTCGCTCGCGCTGTGTGTCGGCGCGTTCACGCTCGCCACCTCGATCGGCATCGCGAGCCTGTTCATCCCCGACGGGATCGGCGTCCGCGAGGCGGTGCTCACGGCCGCGCTGACCGTGGTGTTGCCCGCCCCGGCCGCCGCGGCGGTGGCCCTGGCCAGCCGTCTGGTCTCCACCGTCAGTGAGGTGCTGCTCGGCGCGGCCGCCCTCGCGATCGCCGAGTACCTCATCCGCCGCGGACGACCCGAGCCGCAGGAGATCCCTCAGCCCGCGGTGCCGCCCCGGAGCGGGAGCCGCTGACCAGCCGGGTCAGAGAATGAAGGTGAACAGTGGCGAGCCGGGTGGGATGCGCTCCACCGTGAGCGGGCTGGCCTTCATTCTGTACAGGAAACTGTCGAGGTCGCCGGCCCGCTCGAGTTCGATGCCGACGAGCGCCGGGCCGGTTTCGCGGTTGTTCTTCTTGACGTACTCGAAGGCGATGATGTCCTCGCCCTCCCCCAGGACCTCATCCAGGAAGTGACGCAGGGCGCCCGGGCGCTGCGGGAAGGTCACCAGGAAGTAGTGCCTCAGCCCGATGTGCACAAGAGAGCGCTCCAGCACCTCGTTGTACCGGCTGACATCGTTGTTGCCGCCCGACACCACGCACACCACGGGCTGCCCGGAGGCGTAGGGCACGAGCTCACGAGCCGCGGCACCCGCGAGAGCTCCGGCGGGTTCGGCGATGATGCCGTCGGTCTGGTAGAGATCCAGCATCTCGGTGCACACCGCGCCCTCATCGACCGAGACGATCTCGTCGACCAGGTCCTTGACCAGGGGGAACGTGATGTCCCCCACCCTTCCGACGGCGGCGCCGTCCACGAAGGTGTCCAGCTCGGGCAGGGCGAGCGGCTCACCGTGGTCGAGGGCGGCGCGCATGCTGGCCGCTCCGGCGGGTTCCGCGCCCACGATGCGGGTGCCGGGTGAGTGCTCGCGCAGCCAGACGGCGATGCCACTGATCAGGCCGCCTCCGCCGACCGGGACGACCACGGTGTGCGGCTCCTCCTCGCACTGCGCCAGGATCTCCAGGCCGACCGTGCCCTGCCCGGCCATCGTCCTGACGTCGTCGAACGGATGCACGTAGATCGCGCCGGTGTGCTCGCTGTCGGCGTGCGCGGCGTCGCTCGCCTCGTCGTAGGTGCCGCCGCCGACCACGACCTCCACCCGGTCGCCGCCGAATGCCGCGATGCGCTCGCGTTTCTGCCGTGGTGTGGTGGACGGGACGTACACGCGACCGCTGATCCCCAGACGCGCGCAGGCGAACGCGACGCCCTGCCCGTGGTTGCCCGCGCTCGCGCAGACCACGCCGCGCCGCCGCTCCTCCTCCGTGAGTGAGGCGATCAGGTTGAACGCTCCGCGCACCTTGTAGGAACGACAGACCTGCGCGTCCTCGCGCTTGAGCAGCACCTGACTGCCGAGCAGGTCGGACAGCCGCTGGTTCGGCTCCAGCGCGGTACGGCGCACCACCGGCCGCAACCGTTCGGCCGCCTGACTGATCATTGCGGCGGAGATACGGTCGGTCATGCACACTCCTGGTGTAGCGGTGGATCAAAGGATGGTAGCAAGGCGTCACGTGGCGGCGGCGCTGGTGGCGGGATCTGGGGCCGGCCCGGGGAACGGCGAAAGCCGAACACGCGATCGAAACGTCGCCCGTCGCCAGGCGAGCACACCGATAACAACGATCCCACCAGGCCGCGCGATTCCCGCGGCACCTTTCAACGGAGACGGTGAAGTTCCTCCCGATCCCTGTGCGGGACGAGATCCGGCTCTCCGTTCAGCGGCCCTGGCGGCCTTCATCTTCCCGGCGGGCCCTGGCTTCCCGACGGCGCGGGCCGGCCCGGTCCAGCCAGTTGTAGATCGCGTCGTTCCCCGCCATGACGAGCGCGATCAGCGCCAGGATGCCGGTGATCACCGCGACCGGGATCAGGTTCAGCACCGCGCACAGCACGGCCACGACCAGGAGCCCGACGCCGCTACCGAGGCTCCACCTCCCAAGGCCGCTCATGCCGCCACCAGCCCGTTCTTCCTGACTTCCTGGCGTGTGTATGTCACCGGGTGTCCGTTCGTCGTCGTGCCCCGCAGTACTGGACTATTGATCTTATGACCCGATCCCTCCTGCTGATCATCGCGTTCGCGCTGGGCCTGCCCCTGTTGAGTGACTGCGCCATCGAAGTGTCCGCGGGAGTGCGAAGAGTGCGAACAGGTCCTCGTCACGGAAGGCGACGATGCGGGCGATCCCCGCGCCGGAGGCCGACAGGACCGTCACGGCGTGCGCGTGATGGACGCCGTCCGGGCCGCGCTCGTACATGGCGGCGGCGGGCTGCCCGTTGGCCGCGGTCGCCACCAGGTGGAAGGCGCCCGGCTCGGTGAGAACGCGGGACCCGAAGAATCGGCCGACGGACTCGCGGCCGGCGAACCAGGTCGGTGCGGGCGGCATCTCCAGGACGGCGTCCTCGGTCAGCAGCCCCATCAGGGCGGCGACGTCGGCGTTCTCGAAGGCCGCGACATAGCGGTCCAGCAGCTCCCGCTGGTACGCGCCGGAGGTCTCGGTCGTGTCGTCCTCGGCGGGTGTCACCTGACCGAGCTGGGCTCGGGCGCGCTGCAGGACGCTCTTCACCGCGGGGACGGAGATGCCGAGCAACGCGGCGACCTCCGCGGCGCGCAGCGCCAGCACGTCGCGCAGGATGAGCACGGCGCGCTGGCGCGGCGGCAGATACTGCAGAGCGGCGACCAGGGCGAGCCGCAGGCTCTGCCGCGCCGCGACGATGGCGGCGGGATCACCGGAACCGGCGTGGACCAGCCGGTCGGGGAAGGGCTCCAGCCAGCTCACCTCCGGCGGCGGCGCCAGCGGGTCCTCGGGGTCGGCGGGCCCGCCGAGACCCGACGGCAGCGGCCTGCGCTTGCCGCGTTCCAGCGCGGTGAGGCAGAGGTTGGTCGCGATCCGGTAGAGCCAGGTACGCAGCGACGCCCGCTCCTCGAACGCCCTGTACGAGCGCCACGCGCGCAGGTACGTCTCCTGCACGAGATCTTCGGCGTCGTGGACAGAACCGAGCATGCGGTAGCAGTAGGCCAGCAGCTCCGGCCGGTAGGGGCTGGTCAGCCGCGCGAAGAGGTCGCCGTCGGGCATCACCGCCGCGCCCATCCGCGTCACTGCCCGGCGGCGAGCTCGACGAGCTGCACGTAGTTCCCCACCGGATCCTCCACGGTGGCGATGAGTCCCGGCCCGAACTCCTCCACCGGGCGGATCCACTGCGTGACGCCCAGCGACCGCAGACGGGCGACGACCGCCCGGATGTCTCCGACGTAGAGGTTGATCAGGATCCGGCCCGGTTCCCGCGTTCTCTCCTCAAGATCATCACGGCGGTCGAAGATCAACCGGCCGCCGCCCACCATCAGCACCGTCCCCGATCCGGCCGCCGGCGCGAACGCCTCGCGGTACCAGTCGCTGAGCCGTTCCGGATCGTCGCTGCCCAGCACCAGGCCGCCCAGCCGAATCTCCGTCGTCTCCATCATGATCGGCCCTTTCGGTCGGATTGCCGTCACCTCTATGGACTCCGCGCCCCTGCGAAAGGAATCGGTCAAGGCGGCAGGTATACGGATGCCAGACGCCGCCCCCCAGGTCAGGCGGGTCCGAAGAGGCGGATCGCGTCCGGCGGGAGCTCGACGATCAGCCCAGCGCCTGGGCCGCGGCTCGCCCGGCCACCCGTCCTGAGAAGAGACATCCCCCGAGGAACGTGCCCTCAAGGGCGTTGTAGCCCATCATTCCGCCGCCGCCGAACCCGTTGACCTCTCCCGCGGCGTAGAGCCCGGGGAAGGGGCTGCCGTCGGCACGCAGGCATCGACCGTCGAGGTCGGACTCGAGACCGCCGAGCATCTTGCGCGACAGGATGTGCAGCCGCACGGCTATCAGCGGCCCCGCCTTCGGATCGAGCAGCTTGTGCGGGGTCGCCACCCGGCTCAGCCTGTCGCCGCGGTAGTTGCGCGCGCCCCGGATCGCGGTCACCTGCGCGTCCTTGGTGAACGCGTTGTCGATCTCACGGTCACGTGCCTCGACGAGGGACCGGAGCGCCGGCTCCTCGATCGCCGGTACGTCCTGGTCTGCGAGCTTGTTCATGCCCGCGACCAGGTCGGTGAGGTTGTCGGCGACGACAAAGTCCGCGCCGTGCCGCTTGAACGCCTCCACCGGCCCCGGCGCCCCGCCCCTGACGCGCGACAGGACGAGCTTGATGTCCTTGCCGGTGAGATCGGGATTCTGCTCGGATCCCGAGAGCGCGAACTCCTTTTTGATGATCTTCTGGGTGAGCACGAACCACGAGTAGTCGTAGCCCGTCTGCCGCAGGTGACGCAGCGTTCCCAAGGTGTCGAAGCCCGGGAAGTACGGTGCGGGCAGCCGCTTGCCGGTGGCGTCGAGCCAGAGCGACGAGGGGCCGGGGAGAATGCGAATGCCGTGGTTGTCCCAGATCGGGTCCCAGTTGCGCAGACCCTCGACGTAGTGCCACATCCGGTCCGGGTTGACGACCCGGGCGCCGGCCGCCTCGGTGATCCCCAGCATCCGGCCGTCCACGTGCGCCGGCACCCCGGACACCATCGTCCGCGGCGGCGGCCCCAGCCGGGCCGGCCAGACCTTGCGGACCAGGTCGTGGTCGCCGCCGATGCCACCGCTGGTGATGATCACGGCCTGGGCGCGCAGCTCGAAGTCGCCGATGGCGATGCGCGACGTCGGGCGCCCTCGCTCCGCGTCCGTCGGCTCGAGCACCTGTCCGCGTACCCCGACGGCCGCACCGCCCTCGACGACGAGAGCGTCGACCCGGTGGCGGAAGGCGAAGCGGATGCGTCCGCCGTCGGCATGGGCGCGTACGCGGCGCTCGAAGGGCGCCATCACACCGGGTCCCGTCCCCCACGTGATGTGGAAGCGCGGGACGGAGTTGCCGTGACCTTCGGCGCGGCCGTCGCCGCGCTCGGCCCAGCCCACCACCGGGAAGATCCGGTGCCCCATCTCACGCAGCCAGGCACGTTTCTCGCCGGCGGCGAAGTCGACGTACGCCTCGGCCCACGCCCGGGGCCAGCGGTCCTCCTCGCGGTCGAACTGCGCGCTGCCGAGCCAGTCCTGCCAGGCCAGCTCGCGCGAGTCCTTGATGCCCATCCGGCGCTGCTCGGGGCTGTCCACGAAGAAGAGGCCGCCCAGGCTCCAGAACGCCTGGCCCCCCAGCGACTGCTCCCCCTCCTGCTCCACCAGCACGACCGATCGGCCGGCGTCGGCGGCCTCGGCGGCGGCCACCAGGCCGGCCAGGCCCGCCCCTACGACGATGATGTCGGCGTCAGCCACGGCTCACGCTCGCGGTCGTGACCGGCACGCGGAGCACGGCGAGGGGTACGTGGTGCTGGCCGGCGTGCATGTCGCGGTCCCACAGCGATCCCTGCGAGACGGGTCGCGGGAAGGAGGTCTTGACGACGTTGAGCGACGGGATCCGGAACATCTGGATCGTGCCGGCGTTCTTGGACCTGACCTCGAGTGCGAGGTCGCCGACGGTGCTCGGAGGCGCCGCACGAGGCGCCGTGGTGTCAGCCATGGTGGTTGTCTCCGTATTCGATGCGGAACATACCGGTGGGCGTGATGCTATCGACGACGTGGTTGAGCACGAATGCGTAGGCCGGGCCCCGTTCGACCTCCGCCGGTCAGGAACGAGCCGGACCCGTCGTCTGCCTCAGGGTGAGATGGGCGGTGAACCGCTCGACCTTCTGCACCGGCGTCGTGCCGGTCATGTTGGTGATCAGCACGTCGGTGGCCGCGCGCCCGATGATCTCCCCCGGCGCGGTGACGGTGGTCAGCGGAGGGGAGGAGAACGTGGTCCCGAAGACGTCGTCGCAACCGATCACGCTGATGTCGCCGGGCACCGCCACGTCGCGGTCGGCGAAGCGGGTCAGCGCTCCGAGCGCGAGCACGTCGTTGAAGAAGATGGCCGCCGTCGCCCCGCTGAGCAGCACCGCGTCCGCGGCGGCCGAGCCCGTCTGCAGGGAGGGGTAGAACGGGCCCAGCTCGGCGCAGCTCATCCCGTGCCGGTTCACCGCCGCGCGGATCGCACGGAAGCGGTATTGGTCCGACCACGAGGTGGGCGGCCCGTGCACGTAGGCGATCCGCGTGTGGCGGAGCCCGGCAAGGTGCTCGACCGCGTTCGCGAGACCCGCGCTGCTGTCCACGACGACGCAGGGCACACCCGGGACGGCCCGGTTGATGGCCACCAGCGGCACCTTGCCCGCCGCCTCCTGTAACACCGCGTTCGCGGATCGGGGCGACGACAACACGATCCCGCCGGCCGCCGAGGACAGAGCGCGCAGGAAATCGGCCTCGAGCTGCACGGATTCCATGAAGTTGACGAGCTGGTAGTGGTATCCGGCGGCCTGCGCCTGCCCCTGACTGCCCCGGATGAGATCCAGGACGTAGGGGTTGGCGAGGTTGGGCAGCATCAGGGCGATCGAGTTCCCCGGGTCCCGCACGTCCGCCGGGCGCGGGGACTGGCCGTAGCCCAGTTCGCGTGCCGTGCGCAGCACGAGGTCGCGGGTGGACTCGCTCACCCGGTCCGGGTTCTTTAGCGCGCGGGACACGGTCGAGATCGCCAGCCCGCACGCCTCGGCCACGTCGGCCATGGTGACGCTCTTGGTTCTTCCTCGGGTGACAGCCACATCGCTCCCTTGATCACCGCTCCGCGTTCATTGTGCGAGCCATGGCAAATTTTGGCAACGCTCTTGCTGCAAATATTGCCGAGCGGGTAGCTTCGCCAGCCAACGGGTCGTTCCTCACAGGAGGGGGCCACCGAAGTGATTTCAGGGAGTACCGGCAATGGCCTCTCATTCCCCGCTGTTCGCCATCGAGGGCCGGGTCGCCCTGGTCACCGGAGGCAGCCGAGGCATCGGCCGCGCGCTGGCGAGCGGCCTGCTGGAGGCGGGCTGCGCCGTCGTCGTCAACGGACGGGACACGGCGGCGCTCGACCGGACGCGGGGCGAGCTGGCCGACGCGACCGGCGGCACGGTGCACGCCGTCGCCTTCGACGTGACCGACGCCGAAGCGGTCAGCCGCGGGGTGGCGGCGGCAGAGGAGGTCGCCGGCCCTCTGGACATCCTGGTCAACAACGCCGGGCTGCAGCACCGCGCGCCGCTGCTGGACTTCCCCGACGACGCCTGGCGGCACCTGCTCGACACCAATCTCACCAGCGCCTACCTGGTCGGCCGCGCGGCAGCCCGGCGCATGATCCCGCGCGGCCACGGCAAGATCATCAATATCTGCTCGCTGCAGAGCGAGGTGGCGCGGCCCGGCATCGCGGCGTACGCGGCGACCAAGGGGGCGTTGAAGATGCTCACCAAGGGCATGTGCGCGGACTGGGCTCCCCACGGCCTGCAGGTGAACGGGCTCGGCCCGGGTTACATCCGGACCGAGCTGACCAGGCCGCTGGTCGACGACCCCGACTTCACCGCATGGGTACGACGGCGCACGCCCGCGGGCCGGTGGGGCGATCCGGGCGACCTGATCGGGGCGCTGCTGTTCCTCGCCTCCCCCGCGAGCGACTTCGTGAACGGCCAGATCATCTATGTCGACGGCGGAATGTCGTCGGTCCTGTGAAGGAGGAGGCCACATGCGTGCTTGCGTGATCCACGCCGCGGGCGACCTCAGGGTGCAGGAGGTCCCCGAGCGGCCACCCGGTCCCGGTGAGGTGTCGGTGGCGGTCGAACTCGGCGGCATCTGCGGCTCCGACCTGCACTACTGGCGGGACGGGCGGGTCGGCGACTTCCTGGTGCGAGAGCCGATGACGCTCGGCCACGAGGTGGTCGGCGTCGTGGCCGGGGCCGGACCCGGCGCCGTCGCCCCGCCTCTTGGCACGCGGGTGGCGGTGCATCCGGCGACCCCCTGCGGACTGTGCCCTGAATGCCGGTCGGGGCATACCAATGTCTGCCGTGACGTGCGCTACCTCGGCAGCGCCGCGCGAATGCCGCACGTACAGGGCGGGTTCGCCGACCGAGTGACGGTCCCCGCGGCGCAGTTGCGCGCGCTGCCCGGCGAACTCTCCTCCGCCCGCGCGGTCCTGGCCGAACCGCTGTCGGTCGCCCTGCACGCCGTGCGGCGGGCCGGGGACATCACCGGACGGCGGGTCCTGATCACGGGCGCGGGCCCGATCGGCTGCCTGGTGGCGGCCGTGGCCCGGGAGTACGGCGCCGCCGACGTGACGATCACGGACCTGCTGCCGGAGGCGCTGTCGGTCGCCGGGCAGGTGGGGGCGACCGCGACCGTCCTGGCGGATGACACCGCCCTGCCGTCGGAGTACGACGTCGCGATCGAGGCCTCCGGCGCCGCCGCCGCGCTCGGCACCTGCCTGAACCGGGTACGGCGAGGCGGCACGGTGGTCCTGGTCGGCCTGCTGCCCCCGGGCGACGCGCCGTTTCCAGGGAACCTCGTCGTCACCCGCGAGCTGACCGTGTCCGGCGCGTTCCGCTTCGGCGGCGAGTTCGACGAGGCCTTGGCCCTGCTGGCCGACGGGCTGCCGGTCGACGCGGTGGTCACCGCCACGGTCCCGCTGGCCGACGCGCGGACGGCCTTCGCGCTGGCCGCCGACCGCCGCCGCGCCTGTAAGGTGCTCCTCGACCTGGGGGCGGCACGATGACACCGGCCGTGACGAGGCCGGTGGCCGCGATCTCCCGCCCGACGTTGCCCGGAGACGGCCTGGAGCGTCTCGCCCGCGTCGCCGACGTCCGCCGGTGGCCGCATGACGAGCCTCCGACCAGCGAACAGTTGCGCGACCTCGTCACGGGCGCGGACGCGCTGCTGTGCCAGAACGGGGACCACCTCGACGCGTCGGTCCTCGACGCCGGCGATCGGCTGCGCGTTCTCGCGCTGTCCAGCGCGGGTTACGACGCCATCGACGTCGCGGACGCGCACAGCCGCCGCATCGTGGTGACGAACACGCCGGGCATCCTGCACGAGACCACCGCCGACCTCGCCTTCGCCCTCATCCTGATGGCGCGGCGGCGCCTGGGGGCCGCCGCCCGCAGCCTCCTGACCGGCGGCTGGACCGAGTCCCGCATGGACGGCTACCTCGGGCTGGACGTGACGGGCGCGACGCTGGGGCTGGTCGGGTACGGCGAGATCGGCCAGGCTGTCGCCCGGCGCGGAACCGGCTTCGGCATGCGTGTCCAGCACGCGCGCCCGTCGTCGTCCTGTACATGGCGTGCCAGCGTTTCCTCGTCAGCGGCATGACCGCCGGCGCCATCAAGTGAACATGGAGTCCAGAAAAGACATGACCTCTCAGCCCATCTCCCGTTCGGATCGTGACCTCATCGCCCGGCTCGCCTCGTACTCCGCCGCCACGATCCACGAGGCTCAGGGACGCGCCGGGGCACTCGACTCCGACATCAAGCCCATCGACGCCGCGATGGAGCTGTGCGGCCCGGCGTTCACCGTGGTCTGCGCTCCCCGCGACAATCTCATGCTGCAGGTCGCCATCAGTTACGCCGCCCCCGGCGACGTCATCGTGGTCTCGGCCAGCGACTATGCCGAGGCCGGGTCGTTCGGCGACGTGCTCGCCAACGCGGCGCAGTCGCGCGGCATAGCGGGCCTCGTCACGGACACGGGCGTGCGCGACAGCCGCGACATCGTGGCGCTCGGGTTCCCCGTGTTCTCCAAGTCGGTGTCGATCAAGGGCACGGTCAAGGAGACCATCGGCGCTCTCAACGAGCCGGTCGTGGTCGGAGGGCAGCTCATCCGGCCCGGCGACCTCGTCAAGGGCGACGCGGACGGCGTCGTGGTGGTACGCCGTGCCGACCTCGCCTTCGCCGTCGAGTCGTCGGAGGAACGCGTCCGGAGCGAGCGAGACCTCATCGCCCGGTACCGCTCCGGGATGACGCCGATCGAGGTCTCGAACCTCACGGAGGTCCTGGCGGGCAAGGGGTTCGACTCCCCGGCGGCCACGTCCTCATAGGCGCCCCGCGCGATCGGCCCCGGAGGTTCAGGCGCGCACCACCGCGGTGTGGGCGTGCCCGCGGCTGCCCCCGACCGCCACCTTGACCGCGCTCTCGGCCTTGCGCACGCCGCGGTCGCTCTTCTCGACCGATGTCACCGGCCAGGGCAGCGTGATCTTCACCTCGTCGGCGGTCCTGGACGGGTCGGAGACCGCGAGCCGTACCTCACCGGTGGTCCTGGAGGGATCGGAGACCGCGAGCCGCACCTCCTTGCTGTCGCGGCGGATCAGCAGCGTGCACGGTCCGTCGGCGGCGAGCGGGCCGTCCGCGGTCTCGACGGTACCCGCGCGCCAGAAGACGGCGGCGAGCATGTTGTCGCGGGAGATGGCCTGCACCGCTCCGGAGTTGGCGAGGATCTCCACCCGCCCGCGGTACGCCGCGGTCTGCTCGGCGGAGGCGTCGGGCAGCACGGCATAGGCGTAGCGTGCCTTGCGCGGATCGACGCCGTGGTCGATGAGGATCGTCGTGTAATGCTTGGTGACGGGGGTCTTGTCGCCTCTGGTGGTGGCGCCCTTGTCGATGTCGTGCCAGCGGCCGGTGCGCTTCTTGCGGATCACCTGCGCATCGGCGCCGTCGAGCAACGCGTAACCGGCCACACCGGACAGGTGCACCCAGCCGTCCCCCCGGGACAGTGGTGGATGCGTGTCGTGGGTGTTGCGGTTCTCCACGATGGTCTCGATGCGGCGGCCATCGGAGGCGGCGATGCCGGTGCCGAGGGCGATCACCGCGTCATCGAGGAGGAACCACGCCTTCTTGGCCCGCAGCGAGGAGCCGTCGGCGATCAGCTTCATGGCCGCCACGCCGTACTCGCCGTCGAGCGCCACGCCGCCCGCCCACGGGGTGGGTGGCCGGCGGCGCTTGCCGTGCGGGAGATCGGCGCGTCCGCGGCGGTCGACGGTCGTGCCCGGCAACCTGTACGGGTCGATCGTGGGCCACAGGTCATCGTTCCAGTGCGTGAGGTCGCCGGTGTAGAGGTAGGTCATGCCGTCGCCGGTGTACCAGCCGCGCAGGTTCTCCTGGTTCATGGCCTCGGCCGCGCCGATGCGCTCCGAGCTCATCGCGATCGCGTAGGCCCAGGTGGGACGGCGGTGCACGACCCGGTCCATGTCGGCGAAGACGTACGTGCCCGTCGTGCGCGGGCCGACGGGCACCGACGGGTCCTCCAGCAGGGCCCTGGCCCCCGCGATGCTCCCCAGCGGTGCGACCGTGTTGTAGGGGATGGCCTGGTTGCGGGCGAGCCAGCCCTTCACCATCGGCCGCCAGCGCTGGGCGTAGGGCTCGGGCGCCGCCCCCAGCAGGGTGAGGATGGCCTCGACCGCCTCCTGGCCCGAGTGGTAGTCACGGTGGCCCTGCCTGGAGACCTGCCGGCCGCGTACGCAGTCCATCATCAGCCCGTCGAAGATGAACGGCGCGAACGAGCGGTCCACGATGTCGTAGACGTTCCCGATCTCAGTGATCTCCCATGGCGACCGCGTGAGCATGGCGATCAGCTTGGCCACGCTCGCCAGGTATTCCACGCCGTAGCTGCCGGTGTAGGGGTAGATGTCGTGCTGGATGAACGATCCGTCATGGTAGAAGCCGTCGCCTGGGCCGGCGGTCGGCCGCAGCAGGTCGGAGACCGCGTCCTTGGCCCGCTTGATGAGTTGTGCGTCGTGGGTGAGCAGTCCGCGCATCGCCACCGCCATGGCCTTGCTCGCCCGGTTGGCGCCGGTCTCGACGACGCCGGGGTGGCTGACGCGGCGCTCCGGGTCGGGGCACCAGCGGCGCAGCGGTCGCAGCCAGCGCTCGAGGCGGTCCTTGGGCAGGCCGTCGTAGAGCAGGGCGCAGGTGTCGGTCAGCGAGCGAGGGACGCCGATCTCCCACCAGAACCAGTTGCTGCCGTGCCGGTCGAGACTCTCGTGGTAGGCGTGCTCGTACAGGAAGTCCAGCGCACTGACCGCGGTCTCGGCGACCCGCATGTCCCGGTGCATGGCGGTGCCGGGCGTGGCCCAGCCCAGCGCCAGTGTGCGCATGCGGTTGTAGGCGCGGTTGAAGTTGCCCGTCCTGGGGTCCTCGAGCGGCAGGTCGGGCCACAGGCTCGGGCGGCCGGGGGCGGGCTTCAGCTTGCGCAGCACCGCATTGGCCGAGCCCTCGACCGCCTGCGTCTTTTCGGCGTAGGCGGCGTTGTACGACCCGCCGGCCAGCAGGCCCACCCACCGCTCACGCGCGGCGTCGAACGCGGCGGCGCCGACCGCCTCCGCCGGTCCGTCCCACAGGGCGAGGCCGGCCACGGCCGCGGTGCCCAGCAGGGCGGACCGGCGGCTGAGGGGGTGGGTCATGGAAGCCTTCCGACAATCGGGCAGTTACCAGATGAAAAGATCATATCTTTCCACACGCCCAGGCCTCCGGGCTGAAACGCCACTATCGCCATGAAGCGTATTGGAGCCGCCGGTGCGGGACCGCGTCGCTGAGCTGGCCGTCGGAAAGGTGGCCCGCCCAGGCCCGACGACTCGCCAGTTGACATCCAGCAGGCGAACCGAGACGTTCACTCGCGAGGGATCTGGCGACCCGATCTGATCGTCGGCCACAACGACGCCGCCCTTACAACGCGGCCTGGGCCGATGGACGCCTTGTCGGCTTCTCCGACTGGGACTTCGCCGCTCTCGTCACACCGGAGTGGGACCTCGCCTTCGCCTGGGTGCCGCTGCACGCCCGCGACGTCGTGGCAGCGGAAGGCTTCAACCGCGTTCGCCCCCCGAAGGCTGCGGCTGTTCCTCGACACCTACGGCTGGAGCGGACCCGTCGGGCAGTTCATCGACATCGTCCGCCAGCGGATGATCATCCTCTACCTGGACATGCCGGACTCTGTCTCCGACTCAGCCCGTGATCTCTATGTGATCGGCATGCCGCCCTTCTCGGGGCGAGGACAATCGCACGAGCCGGACATGACGATGCGATCACTGTGGATCCCGGCACTGATCATCGCCATCGTGTTCATGATTCTCAGATCGCGGTGAAGCCGCCGTCGGCGGCGAGCACGGCACCGGTGATGAAGCTGGCGCGGGGTGAGGCGAGGAAGCAGAGCGCCTCGGCGATCTCCTCGGGCTGGGCTACCCGGCCGAGCGGCTGGGCGCCGGCGAAGGAGGCCAGGTACGCGCGGCTGTCCGGGCGGAAGGTGTCGAGGAAGTCGGTCTCGATGACGCCCGCGGCCACGAGGTTGGCCCGGATGCCCAGCGGGCCGCCCTCGACGCGAGGACCTTGGTGAGCTGGGCCAAGGCGCCCTTGGACGCCGCGTAGGCGGCACCGTCCGGCATCCCGACGGTGCAGACGTAGGAGCCCGTGCTCACGATGGCGCCCACACACCGGCGTTCGTGATGAACCGGACCCTGGACATTTTGGCCACCAACGCGCTGGCCGACGCCCTCTACGCTCCGTTCGATCCTGCGGACAACCTGGCCCGCATGACCTTCCTCGATCCGGCGGGCCGGAGCTTCTACACCGACTGGGACCGCGCGGCCCAGGCCGTCGTCGCCAACCTCCGCCAGGCAGCCGGCTTCGACCCCGACGACTCGCACCTGGCCGACCTCGTCCGCACCCTCACCGGCCAGAGCACGGACTTCGCCCGCCTCTGGAACGCCCACACCGTACACGGCAAGACCCAGGACGCCAAACACTTCCTGCACCCCGACGTCGGCCCCTCACGCTCACCTACCAGGCTTTCGACGTACGCGACGCCCCTGGACAGCAGCTCGTGATCTACCATGCCGAACCGGGCAGCCCCAGTGCCCAGGCCCTCGATCTCCTCGGCTCCATCCACGCCACCCGGCACCAGAGCGAACCGCGCAGGTAAGGTCCGGCCCGTCGGACAACTTTTCGGCGTTCACCGATAGGCGCGGAAGAACTCGACGATGTCGCGGGCGAGTCCCGAGCGTCGGCTCCGTCACCAAGGTGGCGCGGATGCATCCGCCGTTCGTCGTTCTCGACCGGGCCGCCAAGGAGCTCCGCCCGGTCACCGAGTACCTGGAGGACCTTGCCTTGAGCGACTGCAGCCCACTGACCTGCCGTAGCCATGCGTACGGCCTGCTGCGATGGTTCCGGCTCCTGTGGATACTGGAAGTGCACTGGGAGCGAGCCACCGAGGCGGACGTCGCGGCCATGGTGGGATGGCTGCGCAGCGCCCCCAACCCTCAGCGGCGCCGCCGGACGCCGGGCGTGCCGGAGCCAGGTCGGTGAACCTGCGCACGGGCAAACCGACGCTGGCACAGGGGTACGCGAAGCGGACGGTCAACCACGCGTTGTCCGTGGTGAGCGGCTTCTACGAGTTCCACGGTCATCGCGGTCACGGACCAGTTATCAACCCAGTGCCCTCCTCCCCCCAGCGTCGGCGGGCCCTGTCCCACCTGAGCCCGCTGGAGCCGAAGCCGGTGACAGGCCGGGCCCGGCTCCGCCAGAAGGTTCCCGACCGGCCGCCGCGGGCGATCCCCGACCGGCTGTGGGATGAGCTGTTCGAGGCGATGGGCTGCGAGCGCGATCGGGCGTTGCTGGAGTTTTCCGTCTCCAGCGGGGCTCGTGCTGCCGAGTTGCTGGGCGTGACTCCGGAGGACGTCGATTGGGCCGGGCGGCAGATCTTTGTGATCTCAGAGGGCGGTTCGCGGATTGATCTCCCTTTGACCGCTTGCGCCGCATGAGGAGGGCTGGCGCGCCAGGGGCAGGTCCAGGGCCAGGCAGAGGTCGCGTGCTCGTGATGGGCGACGACGTCCTCGGCCTTCTCCACATCGGCGATTGTCGCGGGATGACCATCGACGTCGCCACGAGTTTCGCGCGCGACCGCCTAATGGGCCAGCCAGCGCAGCTTTCCTTCGGTGGTCAGGAGGGCCAGCTCACCGTCCGCGGTGTAGGCGGCCGAGGCGGTGCCCGAGTGTCTGGCCACCGTACGGCCTGCCGGGTCGATCACCTCGGCCGCACCACCGTACGTGATCACGAAGGTTGTGCCGGACGGATGGGCACGGATCTGCGCCTCGTCGGCTATCTCGCGTGACCACGTCTGCTTGCCGAGGGAGTCGACGCCGCTGATGCCGGTGAACCGCCTGCTGCCTCCGTCGCGCCAGTAGGCGTACACGACGAGGCCCTGCGTCCCGGCGGCGCATCCGGCGACGACCGGGAGGCTCGTGGTGATCGGTACCGGCTTGCCCGAGCCGGTCAGCACATAGGCGCGCTCCCCCTTGACCACCGCGGTGGCGCCCGATGCGCAGAGCGACCTGACCGGTTCGTCGAACGTGTTGCCGGCCACCTTGCGCCAACCCCGCCGGTCGTGCCGGAACCACAGCGCCTGCTTGCCGGAGGTCGCGACCGCGGTGTTCCTGGACGCGTCCTCCGCCCAGGAAAAGGCGCCGTTCAGTGGGATGCGCACGTCCTTGCCCGAGGGCCGGATCAGGCGCAGGCTGCCCTTTTCCGCGCCGTCGCTCTCGACGATCACGGCGTCCGAGGCATCGCGTGCTGTCAGCACTCGCCTGATCCGGGCGCCAGATTGCGCGAACACGCCCGAGAGGGAACGTGGCTCGGGGTCCGGTGCCTCCGCTGAGCCGGAGAACACCGGGTTGGGACAGCGCGCCTGGCAGATCACGTCGGCGCCCCCGGCGTACGCGGCGGGGTCTCGCCAAAGCTCCCTGCCCGACCGGTCCAGACCGTAGAACGCCTCGGCCCGGTTGTCGGCCACCACGACACCCTCCGCGGACACGGCCACGATCGCCGGCGGCCGCGCGTCGGGCTCCGGCTGAGCGGTCGCGGCGCTGCAGCCGGTCAGGAACACCAGCAGGGCGAGCGCGGCTCGGGACATCACAGATTCTGCTCCTGGGAGAGAGGGTGTGCCGCGCCGCCCGCGGCACACCCGTCACGTGGCGTCAGGCATTACCGGTGGTGGCGGTGCACTTCGGGTCGATGCCGCCGACATCGAAGACGAACTTGGCGTCGACATGCCACCTCTTCTTGTACTCCACCTGCCGCCAGGTCTTCTCTTTGTGCCAGCCTGGCTTGACGTTGTCTCCGGAATTCCACTCCCACAGCGTCTTGTCGGGCCGATCGGCCAGGGACTCGCGGATTCTCAATCTCACGTTGCTCTTCTTGCCAAGGTCCTTGTTGTTCTCGGTGCCCAGCCAGTACTTGATCTCGTCGACAACGTCGGCGTAGCCGTTCGGCGTGTAGAAGACCCTGAGCTGCCCTTCGTAGTCGTCCCACTCTACGCAGCTGTCATTGAGCTCCCGCTGCCCCGAGGCGGAGGTCGCCGAGGCCGAGACGCCGGCCGTGGGCATGATCGACAAAGCCACCCCCAGAGCTCCGAAGATCGCGGTCTTCCGAAGTATGCCTGTCACTCGCATGACGCCCTTTCGTCTGGGGTGATTCGGTACGGACGAAGGGCCACTTTAGGGATGGGCGGTATGTCGGTGGTATGTCCACTATGCGCGTGACCCAGCACCCCCGCCGCATACCGGCTCCCTGCGGTCCCCGACCACCCCGCCCACCAGCAGATTTTCACCCTCATGACCAACACCGGCCTGGCCCGCACGAGCGCGCGACCTCTGCCTGGCCCTGGACCTGCCCCTGGCGCGTAAGAAACATCGAGAACACCCGCGCCAAGCTCAAACGCCTGGTCAGCCTGGGCATCATCGCGGAGAGGGAGCCGGGATTGTTCGCTCAGCCGCATCCATAGCCCGGCAACGAGCCCTTTGACCAGCCCTCCTCATGCAGCGCAAGCGGTCAAAGGGACATCAACTCGCGAACCGCCTCTCAAAGGGAACGCGGCTTCGGCAGCCGGTGCCGGCGTCGCCGCAGGCGTTCGTGCGGCTGGCGCGCTATCTCGACGAGGTCGGGGCGCTCAAGCCGGGTGAGTCGATCTGGCGTGTGCGGCGTGGCGATGATCTCTGCTGGGGCACCTCAACATCCAGACCACCCGCGGCTACGTCGCCGTCTTCGACGAGGACGTCGTCCGCCACTACACCGCTTGCCTCGCCAACCGCCGTGCCTTGCGCCTCGGCGACGAATACCGCCCGACCAGCCCTGAGGAATGGCGAGAGTTCGAGGAACACTTCGACAAGCGCAAGGTCGAGCTGGGTTCCTGCGGCAGGCCCTACGGCACTCCATGCCAGCACGAGCACGCCTGCATCCGCTGCCCGATGCTGAGCGTCAGCCCGAAAATGCTCGACCGTCGCAGAGCGCCAGGCACGGCGACCGATCGTCAGCCTCGGCATCCCGTCCCTGCCGTCCCGCAGGAGACGGGAAACGGAGGTCGAGCCATCCCGATGACGGTGCACGAGAAGGCCCGCTCGGCGCGTTACCGCATCCTGCTCAGACCACCGATACCACGACCATCCCGGCGTACTCGCCGCGCAGCAGCGACAGCAGCGCGCCCGGCGCGGCCTCCAACCCGGGCACGACCACCTGCGGCACCTCGATGCGCCCGGCGCGCACCCAGCCGCCGAAGTCCTGCAGCCACGGCCCCTGCAGGTCGCGATGGTCGGCCACGTGGAACCCGGCCAGCGTGAGCCTCTTGCCGATCATCTCGGCGGGGTCCACCAGAACCGCGGCGCTGGTGCCGCCGAGCTGGTCCTGGAGCGCCCCGCACAAGGCGAATCGGGCGCCGGGCCTGGCCAACTCCAACGCCGCGGCGAGTTGCTCGCCGCCGACGTTGTCGAAGTAGACGTCGATGCCGTCCGGGGCTGCCTCGCGCAACCTGTCGAGGACGGGGGGTTCGTGGTAGTCGAACGCGGCGTCGTAGCCGAGTCTGCCGGTCAGCAGCTTGAGCTTGTCCGGGGAGCCGGCGCTACCGATGACCCGGCCCGCTCCCTTCAGCCGGGCGATCTGGCCGGCCATGGTGCCCACCGCGCCGGCGGCGCCGGAGACGAACACGATGTCACCCGGACGTATCGCGGCCACCCGGACCAGCCCGGCATACGCGGTCAGCCCCTGGTTGAGATGCAGGGTCGGATCGGGCAGCGCCCCGGCAGGCACCCGGCGGAAGCGCTCGGCAGACTCGACGACGTGGTCGCGCCAGCCGTAATGGTGCATGACCAGATCGCCCGGGCGCAGGTCGCCGTCGGCGGCCGTTCCGACGTCTACCACCTCTCCCAGCGCGGAGCCGAACAGGGCATGACCGGGCCGGTAGGTACCTAGCGGCATGCCGATGTCGGCGCCGGTCATCAGCGTGCGCATGACGGCGGCGAGCGCGAAGTATCGGTTGCGTACCAGCACTTGACCGTCCCCCAGGGCGGGGAGAGGGGTCTCCACCAGGCGGAAGTCCGCAAGGCCGGGCTCGCCTTCGGGATGGCGGACGAGGTGGATCTCTCTGCTGATCATCATTGCTCCTTCGGTTGGGTGTGAGCCGGGACGGTGTCGCCGCCCGGCAGGAGAAGCGCGCCCAGGGCGCCCGCGGCCGTGATGGCGGTGGCGTACCAGAGCGCAATACCGAAGTCGCCGGCCTGGGCGAGGATCACCGCCATCAGCGCGGCCCCGATCGTGCCGCCGACTCGGGAGAAGATCTGCAGCACGCTGCTGGCGTGCCCGGCCGCCGAGGCGGGCAGGTTGCGGTAGCCGGCCGCCATCGCCGGCATCATGGCGGCGCCGAACCCCAGGCCCCGCACGACCAGCGCCACGGCCACCGCCCAGGACGGCACGCCGGCCTGCACCTGGGTCAGCACCAGCGTGCCGAGCGCCACCAGCGTCATCCCCGTCACCACCACGCGACGCGGGCCCACCTTGTCGGCCAGCGCGCCGGCGACCGGCATGGACACGGCGGTGCCCAGACCCTGCAGGGCCAGCAGCAGACCCGCGGACAGGGCGCTGTCGTGCTGGATCTGCTGGTAGTACAGCGGCAGCAGGAGCATCACACCGAAGACGCTGATACTGATCATGAAGCCGACGGTGCCGGCGCTGGCGAACGCGCGATCGCGGAAGTAGGCCAAAGGGATCAACGCCCGCTCCCCCCGCGCACCGGCGTATCCGACGAACAAGGCCACCAGGAGCGCTCCACCTGCCATTGGACCCCACACCCCGGCATCGTCGAAGGTGCCGGCGCGGCCCGCCCCGGACAGCCCGTACACCAGCAACGCCAGGCCCGGCCCCAGCAACGCCAGCCCACCGAAGTCGAACCGCTGCCCGCTCTGGCCCGGGCGCGGGTCCGCAGGCAGCCGGCGGAGGCTGATCAGTACCGACGCCACGCCCACCGGCACGTTGATGAGGAACATCCAGCGCCAAGTCAGGTGGTCCACGATGAGCCCGCCGGCCACCGGCCCGAGGATCGGTGCCAACAGTGCGGGCACACCGACCAGGGTCATCACCCTTCCCATCCGCTCGGGCCCGGCAGCCCTGGCCAGGATGGTCTGCGCGACCGGCATCAGCAACGCTCCCGCCATGCCCTGCACCACGCGGAAGGTGATCAAGCTGTCCACGTCCCAGGCCGCGGCGCACAGGCCCGATCCGGCCGTGAACAGACCCACACCCAGCACGAACAGCCGTTTGGCGCCGTACCGATCCGTCAACCATCCGGTGGCCGGAATCACCACGGCCAGGGCCAGCATGTAGCCGGTCACCACCCACTGGGTCGTGGCCAGGCCGGCGTCCAGATCTTGGCCGAGTGTGTCCAGCGCCACGTTGACGATGGTCGTGTCGAGCATGCTCATGACGATGCCGAGCACCAGAACCAGGCCCAGCTTGAGCAGGTACGGGTCGATACGCTCGTGTTGCGTTGTCGATCGAGTGGACATGCCGCAGAAGCTAGGCCACTACCTGAGGCAGATGTGTAACATTTAATGGGTGAGCTCCGCGTCTCGGCCCCCGACCCCGCCTGCGCCTTCGACTCGCCGTCGGAGATCGCGCAGCGACGCCCGAGTCAACGATGCCCTGATTCTGTCCACCGCCGCCCGGGTGCTGGCCGAGGACCCGAACGCCACCATGCAACGCATCGCCGACGAGGCCGGACTGGTGCGCATGACCGTCTACCGCCGCTTCCGCAACCGTCAGGCCTTGCGCCTGGCCATCTTCGAGAGCGCCGCCACCGAGGCCCAGCAGGCCATCACCAACGCTCTGAGCAGCGATCTTGACCCGCGCGCCGCCCTGCGCGCGCTCATCATCGAAATGGCCGCGATCATCCAGCGCTACCCGGTGCTGGCGGTCAGCGCCGAGTGGCAGCCCCTGCCCACCGACTCCCACCGCCCCTCGCCGCCCCCGGCCTCCCGACGCATGCACCAAGCCGTCTTCGCCCTGGTCAAACGCGGCCAGCAGGAAGGGCTGCTCCGCAACGACCTGCCACCCGAGCTGCTCCCGCAAGCCATCACCGGCACTCTGCACGTCGTCACCAGATTCGCCCGCACCCTGCGCACCGACCCCGCCACCATTGGACCCCAGGTCGCCGACCTGCTGCTCGACGGCTTCGCGGCACATTCTCAGCCCGCCTGACGAGCAGGACCTGCTGGCGCCCGGCGGCCCAGTGGCCGTTCGATGGTTGAGCATTCGAGGCCGCCGCAAAAGGCGCCGATCCCTGGCCCACAGCTGCACGCACGGCCTTCGCCAGGGAATTGCAGCCAGACGCATCGCGGGGATGGAAGTTGCGTAGATCGGCCAGGCGCAGATAAGCGGGTGAGGTTGTGGGTGCGCTCGGCCCAGCTTCGCCGGGCTGCGCGTCGCCAGCGTCCACCACACGACGCTCGGCTGCGTCCCCTGACGGCCCGGCACCCACGGAACTTGATGGCACGGGATGGAACGCCTTAGTAACCATCAGGCATTTTCCGCCCCGACCGCGAGAGGCGGCACCGTGGGTAACACGCACAACGGGAGGCGGCCGTGACGCTCGTCGGGCTCCGCTGGATCAAGACCAGGGCCGCCGATATCCACCTCCTGCCGGAGTTCACGTCGCCGCAGCTGTTCCGCCTGCTCGTGGCCAACGTCCAGGACGCGAACGGCACGATCACGGAGGTCCCGGCGTTCACCGTGAACAACGTGACGTTCGAGTTCGCCGAGGAGCCGCTCAGGGGCCTGGGCCAGGCCAACGGCGCCCCCATGGACCCGGGCAGGGGCTCGGTCGCCGTGGCCTTCCAGAACAACCTGGCCGGGCACTCGTTCGTCATCAGGGCGACGGCGACCGCGGACGGCGCGAGCGCCGAGACCCGGATCCGGATCCACGTCCACAACGCGATCAAACGGATGTGGCTCACCCCGAAACGGCTGACCGTGCGCAACGGGGCCAAGGACGTACGGTTCTCGGTGCTGGCCCAGTTCGACGACGACACGATCGGCGACATCACGAACTGGTCGCCGCTCACCACGCCGAACGGCGACACCGACTTCACCTACGTCCACCGCACCGGCGCCAACGCCCCCGTCCTGACCTGGTCGTCCGCCACGGGCCCGGTGAAGGCCGACCCGCAGACCGGCGTGCTGACCGCCTCCGCCAGCACCGGCGGCAACGACGTCACCGTTCAGCTCGGCACCACCACGGCCACGGCGCGGGCCGAGTGCGCCGTGCCCTGGAAGACGCAACGCGTGGTGGACCTCGTGGCGGGCCCCGGCATCAAGAGCAGCAACTTCGTCTTCAACATCCTGTTCCTGCCCGACGGCTTCACCAAGGACGACAAGACGACGTACGAGCAGCGCATCGCCATGATCGTCAAACGGCTGGAGGTGCGCGGCAGGAGCTCACCGTTCGGCCTGATGCCGGGCAAGGTCAACTACTGGCGCGGCTGGCTGGCCTCGCCCGACGCCGGCATCACCGTGCCCACCGAGCTCGACCGCACGATCACTGTGAACGGCGTCACCAGAGGCGAGCCCGTGTCTCTGCCGACCATCTTCGATCCGGCGGCGGCGAGCTGGGACCTGCCCGACCTGATCAGCGCCGTCGGCCTGCCGAACCCGCATGACGTCGAGGGCAACAACCTGGGCGCCAGGGTGGCGACCTGGCGGAGCATCTACGGGACGGCCGTGACCGCCGCGCTGGCGGCGCCGGCGTTCCCCGCCTGGTTCGAGCTGCGGGACCGGGTGCTGCTCAACGAGCGCGACACCGCGTTCCACATGGCCTTCGGCACCCGTCCGTCCCTGGACGTCACGGAGGACGAGCACACGCCCGTCGTGAACCCGTACCGGCTGGCGGACGAGGACCTCAACGGCTTCCTCGATGGGCTCGTCGACAAGAAGAACCGGGCGCTCGGCACGCTCTGGACAACGGGCAAGGACAGGGATCTCGTGGTGATCGTGTGCCGGTCCTCGCGCGACGGCGGGGTCAACAACTCCCGCCGCCTGTCGAAGACGGAGTTCGGCCGCACCATCGGGGTGACCATGGCTGAGCGCCCGTTCCACCAGCTCGCGGCCAACCCCCAGAACGACGGGTTCGACCTGGTGCCCGACGCCATCCCCACGGACGTGTTCTACTCTCTGTGGCTCAACACCGCCCACGAGCTGGGCCACTCCTTCGGCCTGGGCGACGAGTACGGGGGTCTCGTCGCGCCGCCGACGAAGGTCGAACTGTCCGACGCCGCCGCCCGGCCCAACATCGCGCCCCGCGACGTGGTGGCGCCCGGCGGCGTCATCGACGTCACCAAGATCAAGTGGGCCGGGTGGCAGCGGATCGCCAAGGCGGGCGCGACACTGGGCACCACCGGCCCCGATAGCGGCCCGTACACGGTCGCGCTCGCCGACGCCCAGAAGATCGGCTTCCGCAAGGGCGACGCCGTACGCCTGCGCCGCCGCCCGCTCGGCACCGCAGGCGCCCCCTCCTCCCTCTGCACGATCGACTCGCTCCCCGACGCCGACCACGTGGTGATCTCGCCACAGCCCGGCCAGACCTCCTTCAAGGCGGGCGACTTCCCCTCCGGCAGCATCCTGTTCGCCCCTGTACTCGACAAGGACGGTGCCGAGTTGTTCCTGGCCGACAAGAAGACCGTGCTCAAGCGCCTGACGGACACCAACAACCCGCTGAACGCCCTGCCGGGCGACGCCAAGGGCCGGGCCTGCGACAACAAGACGAACCTGCCGGTGCCCACCGCCGCGAGCAACTTCCCCGGCGGCGTCGCGCCGACGCTGCCCACGTTCTCCTCCTGGAACATCGGCCTGTTCGAGAACGGGGGCCGGCACAACTGCGGCATCTACCGCCCCACGGGCGTCTGCCTCATGGTCCAGAACGCCCAAGAGGACGTGAACGAAAAACCGGTGAACTTCAACGACCTGTGCATCGTCTGCCGCTACGCCATGGTGGACACCGCCGACCCCACCCTCCACACCCAGGTCGACGCCGAATACCGGGCCCGCTACCTCAGGCCGCAGTCATGAGCGGCGACCAGGGCACGCTCGGCCGCCTGGCCGCCCGCCTCGTCGGCACCGTACGGCCCCTCGAGGAGGCGTTCTCCGACGAGGACGCCTTCCGCGTCCTGCTGCTGCAACTGGGGTGGGAGGCCGACGGCCTGCCGGCCTCCTACCTCGCGGTCGCCGACACGGTCGCGCAGGCCGTCGCCGCCCTCGAACGGCTGACCGACGGCGCCACCACAGAGGAGATCGTGGCCGTCATCGGCAAGGCGGGCGACGTCTACCGCGCGATCAACGCCCTGACCGATGCGCCCGCGGGCATCGACCCGGCCGCTTTCCTGCCCGAGCTGGGGCGGCGCCTGTTCGAGTATCTGCTCGGCCGCGAACTGATGTCCGAGGCCCGCGACTGGTTCGCCGCGTTCGAGGCGCTGGGCGTCGTCGCGCTGGAGGCGCATCCGGCCACCGCCACGCGGCCGGACTTCGTACGCGTGCGCTTCGACTGGGACCAGATCCCGGCGATCCTGTCGGACCCGTCGCTCATCCCGGCCAGGATCTACGGCTGGGGCACCCCCGACCTCGATTTCCGCAAGATCGTCGAGCTGGTCACCGAGCTGGCGGGCGGCATGGGCCTGCCCGCCTCGCTCGACATCCTGACCGACGAGCAGGTCGCGCCGCTGCACGACGGCGCCACCCCGCGCGACATCGCCAACCTCGGGATGACGGTGACGGCCGCCCAGGTGCCGCTGCCCGACGGGACCACGCGGCCGGTCGGCGTACGGGTCACCGGCCTGCCCGCCGAGGACGGCAGGCTGCCCGGCATGATCGTGCTGCCGGTGTTGCCCTCCGGCCTCGACGCCAACGTGCCGCTCGGCGGCGACTGGTCGTTGCGCGTACGGGCCAAGACGGATTTGGCCAACCAGCTCGGGGTGTTCGCCAGGCCCGGCGAGCTGGGCGTACGCTACCCGGGCGCCCCCGGGCAGCCGCTGCCCAGCGCCGGGTTCGGCGTGTCGCTGGTCTTCGCGCCGCCGTCGCCCGTACGACTCTTCGGTGAAGAGGGGCAGACCCGCCTGGAGCTGTCGGGCATGACGGTCTCCGCGTCCGTGGACCTGCGCGAGGGCCGGCCTGAGGTGTCCGTCACGGTCGGGGTGACCGGGCTGGCGCTCGTCATCAACACCGAAGGCGCCGACGGGTTCCTGGCCACGGTGCTCGGCAGCGGCGAGTCGCGGGTGGAGATCCCCGCCGAGCTGTCCTGGTCCAGCCGTACCGGCCTGCGCCTGGCCACCCGCGCGGGGCTCGAGGTCAGCACCGACCTCAACCTCGACCTGGGCTTCATCCACGTGAACCGGGCCCTGTTCGCGCTGGTCCTGGACACCGGCGCGCCGGCGCTCGTGGCCCGCGCGGCAGCGTCGTTCTCCGGATCGCTCGGGCCCTTCACGTTCGTGGTGGACCGGTTCGGCGTGGAACTGCCCGTGGCGTTCAGGCCCGGCAACGCGGGGCCGTTCGACGTCTCGCTCCGCATCGCGCCGCCGACCGCCGTGGGGCTGGCGCTGGACGCCGGGGCGTTCGCGGGCGGCGGGTTCCTCGGCTTCGACCCCGAACGCGGCGAGTACACCGGCGTGCTGGAGCTGGAGTTCGCCAACTTCGTGCAGCTCAAGGCCATCGGCCTGATCAGCACCCGGCAGCCCGACGGCTCGCGCGGCTTCTCACTGCTGCTGGTGCTGACCGCCGAGTTCGGCAGCGGCATCCAGCTCGGGTACGGCTTCACACTGCTCGGCGTCGGCGGCCTGATGGGGCTGAACCGGGGCATGAACCTGCAGGCGCTCGTGGAGGGCGTACGCACCGGCGCGATCGAGTCGGTGGCCTTCCCCCGCGACGTGATCGCCAACGCGCCCCGGATCCTCTCCGACCTGAGCCGCTTCTTCCCGCCCAGGGAGGGCACCTTCCTCATCGGGCCGATGGCCAAGATCGGCTGGGGCACGCCCACGCTGATCAGCATCTCCCTCGGTCTGATCATCGAGATCCCCGGCGACATCGCGATCCTCGGCGTGCTGCGCGCCGCGCTGCCGTCGGCCGACGACGCGCTGCTGCTGCTCCAGGTGCAGTTCCTGGGGGCGCTGGAGCTGGACAAGTCGCGGTTGTGGTTCGTGGCCCAGCTGTTCCTCTCGCGGGTGTTGTCCATGACGCTCGAGGGCGGCATGGGCCTGCTGGTGGCCTGGGGCGACAACCCGGACCTGGTGATCAGTGTGGGCGGCTTCCACCCCGACTACCGGCCGCCACCGCTGCCGTTCGACGTGCCCGCCCGGATGGCCGTGAACCTGCTCAACCGCTCCAACGCCCTCATCCGGGCCACCGGGTACTTCGCGATCACCAGCAACACCGTGCAGTTCGGGGCGGGTATCGAGCTGCGGCTCGGGTTCGACGACTTCGGCATCGAGGGGAACCTCGCCTTCGACGCGCTCTTCCGGTTCTCGCCGTTCGCGTTCTCCGTGCGCATCAACGGGGACGTCACGCTCAAAGCGTTCGGCGTGGGGGCGTTCACCATCCACCTGGACTTCCGGCTGGAGGGGCCGGCACCGTGGCGGGCGCACGGGAGGGGCTCGATCGGGTTCCTGTTCTTCTCGATCTCCGCGGACTTCGACATCATCTGGGGCGACGCGGTGGCCACCGTGCTGCCGCCGGTGCAGGTGCTGCCGCTGCTGGCCGCCGAGATCGCCAAGCCGGAGGGGTGGGAGACCCGGCTGCCTTCGGGCGGCAACCGCTCCATGGTCAGCCTGCGCCCCCTGCCCGACACCGACGATCTGGTGCTGCATCCGCTCGGGACCCTGTTCGTACGGCAGCGGGCGCTGCCCCTTGGAGTGCGTGTCGACCGGGTCGGGGCGCAGCGGGCCGCCGACGGCCGCCGCTTCACCGTCTCGCCGGTCCAGGACACCGGGCTGGAGGCCGTGTCGGTCACCGGCGACAAGTTCGCCATGGCCCAGTTCCAGGACATGCCGGACGACCAGCGGCTCTCGCGCCCCTCGTACGAGACGCAGGACGCCGGGCTGGAGCTGACCGCGGAGAAGGGCGCCCTGGCCGCACCGCGCGTGGTCCGCCGCGCGGCCCGCTACGAACTCCACATCGTTGATGGCACCCCCGCTCCCGCTCCCGCCCTCGCGCAGGTCAGGAGGGCGGCCGTGCCGGTCAAGCGGTTCCATGACGTGGACAGTGCCGTCTTCGGCGAGTTGCTCCGGGGCAGCAGCACCAGCCGGGCCCCGCTGTCCCGGCGCGAGGAGACGCTGCGGCAGCCGTTCACCGCCGACGACACCGTACGGGTGGCCGCGCAGCGGTTCGTGGTCGCCTACACGCGCAGCAACCGTCAGGCGTTCCCGCCCGGCACGCTGACCCTGGGCGACCGGCCGGCCGCGGCCACGTTCCGCAGCCGGACCACCGCCGAGGACGCCCTCGCCGAGTACGTCACCGCCGACCCCACCCTGGACGGCCGCCTGCACGTCATCCCGGCGACCGAGGCGGCGGCCTCCCCCGCCGTCCCCGGCACCTGGTCGGCCGCGGGCGTGCTGCCCGTACCGGTCTCGGGGGCCGAGCTGGTACGACTGGCGAACGGCAAAGTGCTGCTCGCCGGCGGCGAGAGCCCGTCGGGGACGGCGGTGGCGGCCACCGCGCTGTTCGACCCGACAGGCGATGTCTGGTCGCCGGGCCCCGCGATGACGGCCGCGCGGCGCGGGCACACCACAACCCGCCTGGTGGACGGCCGGGTGCTGGTCGCCGGCGGCCTGGACGCGGGCGGCCGGGCGCTCGGCTCGGCCGAGGTCTTCGACCCCGCGGCGGGGACGTGGACGCCCGCACCCGCCCCCATGATCACCCCGCGCCACGGCCACACGGCCACCCTCCTGCCCAAGGGCCGCGTCCTGATCGCGGGCGGCACCGGCGCCCGGGGCGAGCAGGAGCCCGGCTCACTCACTTCGGCCGAGATCTTCGACCCTGCCACCCGCACCTGGACCGCCGCCGAACCCATGACCGACGCCAGAACCGGTCACCAGACCGTACCGCTCCAGGACGGCAAGGTGCTGGTCACCGGTGGCTCCCTCCTCACCGGCGGGACCCGGGCCGACGCGCTCGCGTACTGCGAGTTCTACGATCCGAACACCGGCCTCTGGATCCCGACCGGCAGCCTGGCGATCCCCCGGGCGGGCCACCAGGCGACCCTGCTGCCCGACGGCCGCGTGCTGGTCACCGGCGGCGAGGCCGTGGTCGCGCCCGACGGCACCCTGGACCCGCACAGCCTCGACGGCGCCGAACTGTATGACCCGAAGACCCGCAAGTGGACGCGGGCGGCCCCCATGCCGGACGGTGGGCGCACCCGGCACCGTGCCCTGTTCACCGCGGGCGCCGTCCTGGTGATCGGCGGCACCGGCGGCCCCGAGCACACGGCCGGCCACCGTTCCGCGCTCGCCTACATCCTCAAGTCCGGCACGTGGACGGCCGTCGGCGCCCTGAACCTCGGCCGCGCCGACTCCGGCATCGTCCAGCTCGCCGACAACCGCGTCCTGACGGCCGGTGGCATCACGGGTGCGGGCGCCGCGGCGAGCGGCGCGGACGCGTCCGACCCGGCGGCGACCGGCGAGGTGCTGATCCCATGACCTTCAAGGAGATCCGATGACCATTTCCACCGCAGCGCCCGCCGGGTCGTGGACGGGCACGGGCGCACTGCCCGCCGCCGCCACCGCCACCTGGTACGGCATGCACGACGGCCCCGTGGTCCTCGACGACGACGGCACGGTGCTGGTGGCCGGCGGCGCGGACGCCACCTCGACGGCCATCGACGGCAGCGCGGTACGCCTGCCCGGCAACGGCCTGTGGCAGCAGGCCGGCCACCTGGTCACGGAGAGACGCCTGCACACGATGACGCTGCTGCCCGACGGAAACGTCCTGGCCACCGGCGGCCTGGACGCGGGCGGCCAGGGCGTGGCCTCGGCCGAGCTGTACAACCCGGGCACCAGCACCTGGACGGACGCCGAGCCGATGGCCGCGGCCCGCTGGGGCCACAGCGCGGTCCTCCTGCCGGGCGGGTTCGTGCTGGTGGCGGGCGGGACCGGCGCCCGTTCTGGCGCGAGCACGTCGGCGCTGCGCTCGGCCGAGTTGTACAACGCCACGACCGGCAAGTGGAAGCCCGCCCGCGCCATGACCGACGCCAGGACCGACCACACCGCCGTCGTCCTGTCGGAGCGGGCGGTGCTGGTGGTGGGCGGTTCGGCGCCTGTGGGCGCCGCCGACGACCCGGCGCTGGCGTTCTGCGAGCTGTACGACCCGCACGACGACAAGTGGACGCCCACCGGCAGCCTGCAGCGGGGCCGCCGTCACCATCAGGCCACCCGCCTGTCGGAGAATGCCGTCCTGGTCACCGGCGGCACCGCGCCCGGCTCGCCGGGCACCGCACCGTACGACCCGTTCTCGCAGCGCACCGCCGAAGTGTACGACCTGGCGGCGGGAACCTGGTCGGCCGTCCGGCCGATGCCGTCAGGCCGAGCCTTCCACCGGGCGATCCTGCTCGGCGAGGACCAGGTGCTGGTGACAGGCGGCGCGGCGGCCGGCCGGGACGAGTCGGGCTATCGCAGCGCCCTGGTGTACGACGTCACCGGTGACCGCTGGACCTCGGTGGGCGGCCTGGTGACCGGGCGCTGGTCGTTCGCCGCCACCGCGCTGCCCGATGGGCGGGTGCTCGTGGCCGGCGGCACGGTACGCTCCGGGCTGGCCGCCGCCGACCCGGGCGTGGCCGAGCTGACCCCCACCGCCGAGGTGTTCGCCGTGGAGGGCGGGTCGTGAACGCGTACTCGTTCCTGCCGTGGCTGCGTACCGGGATCGCGACGCTGATCGCCGCCGACCCCGGCGGGGCGGAGCGGGCGAGCGTACCGGTGCGGCTGCTGGCCGCCGCGGACGACGGCGCCCGGACGCTGGAGGTCAAGCGGGATGTGCAGCTCTACGGCCCGGGTGACGTGATCGGGGTGGACGCCCGCGCGATCTCCCGGGTGGAGCCGCGGCCCGGCGTCGTCAACTTCGAGCCCAACTTCCTGGCGCACATCGAGTTCTCGGAGGAGGACTTCGTCTGGCGCTACAGCCCCGCCTCTCCCGCGCCCGCGCGCCTGGCGCCGTGGCTGGCCCTCGTCGTCCTGGCCAGGGGCACGGGTGAGAACGCCGCGGGGGCGGAGTTCGCCGAGGCCGGCGGGCGGGGGCCGCTGCCGTCCATCGCCGTGCACGACCCGGCGGGCACGCTGCCGCCGCCCGCCCAGCTCGGCGCGTGGGCGCACGTGCACGTCAACGGCCCCCTGGCTGGGCCGGTCGCCGCCGACGGCACGGCCGCGGTGCTGGGCGCGCTGGGCGAGGTACTGCGCACGAACCCCGATTCCGCCTGCTCGCGGCTGATCTGCCCGCGCAGGTTGCGGCCGGACACCGCGTACGAGGCGTTCCTGGTGCCGGCGTTCGAGAGCGGGCGGCTGGCGGGGCTCGGGCTGGACCCGAACCTCGCCCCCGGCGCGTTGTACTCCGCGTGGGGCCCGCCGTACGCGAACCGGCCCGTTCCCGGGCAGCTTCCCTACTACCACCGGTGGTCGTTCTCGACCGGAGACGCGGGCGACTTCGAGTTCCTCGTGCGCCTGCTGCGCGCCCGGCCCGCCGATCCCCGCGTGGGGCGGCGCGGCCTGGAGGTGCCAGGCGTCACCACGCCGCCACAGCTGGCCGGGGTGCTGCCGCTCGGCGGCGCGCTGCGCGTCCCCGACGTCCCGATCGACCTGGCCGAGAACTGGGACAACTTCCACGGCGCGCCACCGACGGGCACGCCGTACCCGCATCCGTTCGAGCAGGCGCTGGCCGCGGTCGTCAACCTCGCCGACGACTACCAGCGGCACACCCCGGCCGACGCCAACGCCGCCGTACAGGGTCTCGCAGCGCCGGGAGCGGCGGATCCGGTGATCGCGCCGCCGCTGTACGGGCGGTGGCACGCGCTGACCTCGCGGCTGCTCACCCGCCAGGACGGCTCGCCGCTGCCGGCGGCGGACATCCGCAACTGGGTGCACCGGCTCAACCTGGACCCGAGGTTCCGGGTCGCGGCGAACCTGGGCGGCGAGGTGGTGCGCGCCCACGACGAGGAGCTGATGGCGGCGGCCTGGGAGCAGGTCGGCGACGTGCTGGCGGCCAACGGCCGCATCCGCGCGGCGCAGCTGGCCCGCGAGGTCGGCCATGTGCTGCAGGTCCGCCACCTGGACCCGGCACCCTCGGCCATGCTGGAGACGGCGGGCTCGGGCCGGTCGTTACGGCTCACCGCCCCAGCCCATCCCCGGGTCACGACCACCGCCTCACCCCTGAGCGCGCTGCTCGAGCCGGCCGGGCCGGTGGAGAAGGTGGCGGTGAGGTTCAGGGTGGCGACGAGCCAGGTGGCGGCGGCGCCGCTCTCCCCGGCGATGCGCCGCATCACCAGGCCAGGTTCACGGCTCATGCGCACGCTGCCGTTCACCCCAGAACGCCCCCCGGACGCGCTGATCCCCAGGATGGACGCCGACATCGGCCGCGTCACCGCCGCGCCCGCCAAGCGCGCGCCCGCCGCGCTGGTCACCGCCGACGCCCTGGACGCCGAGCTGCACCCCGGCGCCGCGGGTGACCCGGTGGACCGGCTGCCGAAGAGCCCGGACTTCGTGATCCGCGAGATCGGCGACCCCATCGCCCCCACCCCCGGCACCGCCGACGGCCCAGAGGCGGTCCGGTTCAAGGACGCCCTGCGCGAGCTGCACCAAGGGATCGATGAGGCGGCGGCCGTCGGCCGTACCGAGCCGGCACGCCCCCAGCTGGGCGTGGACGCCGCCACCACCGACGTGCTCGACGGCCTGCGCGCCGACGAGACGGTGCCCAGGACGCTGCTCGACTCCGTGGCGCTGCCGGAGCGGCTGCGGCCGTTCGCGTCGGCCTTCATCGAGGCGATGGCGTACCCGATCTTCGACCTGCCCGCGTTCCGCCCCCTGCTGGAGCTGGGCACCGACGCGTTCGTACCGAACCTGGGCCTGCTGCCGCCCAACTCGATCACCCTGCTGGAGACCAACGCGGAGTTCATCGAGGCGTACATGGCGGGGCTGAACCACGAGATGGCGCGCGAGCTGCTGTGGCGCGAGTACCCGACCGACCAGCGCGGCACGCCGTTCCGGCAGTTCTGGGACCCGCGCGTGGCGCTGCCCCTCCCGAACGAGACGCCCGCGCAGCGGCGCGAGCGCGGCTACGACATCCCGCCGCTGCACGAGTGGCCGACCGTGAACGAGCTGGGCACTAACGCCCGCGGCCGGGACGACCTGGTGCTGGTGATCCGCGGCGACCTGCTGCGCAAGTACCCCAACGCGGCCGTCTACGCGCAGAAGGCCGAGTGGCCGCCGGGCGGCGACGGGCTGCCGGACCGCACGCAGCAGCGGCGCCCTGTCGATCCGCCGGGCGGCCTGAGCCCGGCGCTGGTACGGCTGCCCACGTACGAGGCGAAGGTCGAGCCCGACATCTACCTGCTGGGTTTCGATCTGACGGCAGAAGAGGCGGCGGGAGGTCCCGATGACGCCGGCTGGTTCTTCGTGCTCAAGGAGCGCCCCGGTGACCCCAGGTTCGGCCTCGACGAAGGGGCGCCCGTACCGGTCGAGGTGTGGAACGACCTGACCTGGGACGCCGTGGACCCGCAGGGGCGCGGCTTCCTCACGCTCGACCCGGCGACCACGGTCGAACTGGCCGGCTTCGACGGCTCGGGCGACGAGCCGGAGAAGCGGGACCAGCGCGCCGAGGACGAGAGCGTGCCGCGCTGGTTCTCCGGGCTGGGCTCCGCCGACCTGGCCTACATCCTCTGCCAGGTGCCCGTCCTGGTGGCCGTGCACGCACAGGAGATGTTGCCGCGATGACGCTTCAGCTCAGTGACGACTTCCCGGTCCTGCTCGGGCCGGTCCGCGTGGAGATCCGCTTCACCCCCGCCGAGCTGCTGGTGCGGGTCTTCCCCGACGACTGGCAGATCGAGAAGTTCGAGTCCGACCCCACGGAGGCCGAGGTGGGGGCGCTGGACGCGTACTGGATCGCCCGGTGGGCCGCCGGCGGCCGGGCCGGCGCGCTCGACGCGGCCTGGCAGGAGCTGGCGACCCGGATCCCGCCCACGCGGGCGGGCTGGCTGCTGGCCTCCCGGGTCCCGGAGAACCCGGCCGACGAGCCGTCGGGGGTGGCGACCGGCACGACCGTGCTGGTGATCGTGAGCGACCACGCGCCGGCGGCCAACGACCGGCAGCCCGCCGTGACGTACTGGACGGCCGTCTGGCGGGCGCACGGCGACCGGGTCAAGTTGCGGCAGGCGGACAAGGCGCTCAACAACGCCGTGAACACCGACAGGGCCGCCGCGATCCGCGCCCGCCGCCCGGTGGGCCTCGCCGCCGCGCCGGTCGTCAAGGGCAACGACGTGGTCGTGGCGTTTGTGGTGCTGCGGCCGCCGGCGAAGGTGGCGCGGGGCTCCTGGACGCAGGCGGCCACGGCGCGGCTGCTGCCCGACCGGTTCATGGTGCTCGGGTACGCGGGCGGCGAGCAGGTTCTGTCGGCGACGGGCGCGCCGGTGCCAACCTCGCTGCCGGTGGGCCCGCGGCCAGGGGCGCCCGACCAGATCACGATCGACGAGCGTACCGGGGCGCTGCACGTGCCCGACGAGCTGCGCTGGCTCACCGACTTCGACCGCGCCGTACAGAACGGTATGGGCCTGCGCATCCCCCTGGACGACCGCACGCGGAACGGGTTCGACCGGCTCCTCGTCCTCGGCCTGCGCGAGCAGGCGAGCCCGGCGCAGTCGCGGCTCGCCCTGGAGAACCTGATCAAACAGCAGTTACGCGGCCCCGACGGGTACGCGCTGCTCCCGCAGGGCACGCCCACCAACAACACCGGCGAGGCCCCGGCGGGGCAGAGCCCCGAGGACGAGGCCGCCGCCTCCCTCCGCTCCCCCGCCACCGGGACCGACTGGTCCACGCGGACCGACGGGCAGCAGTTCGCCGAGCTGCTCGGCCTCGACCCCGCCGCCCTGACCGGCATGCCGAACGCCGACGGCGCCGACCAGCGCGACGCCCGCGCCGCCAACACCGCCCTGTGGCCCGCCACCTGGGGCTACTTCCTGCAGACCGCCCTGCGCCCCGTCCTCGGCACCGCCGCCGTGGAGGCCACCAGGGACTTCTTCCTCCGGTACGTCTCCGGCCGCGGCCCCATCTCCGCCGTACGGATCGGGCGGCAGCCGTACGGGATCCTGCCGACGACGGCGTTCTCCCGGCTGGCCTGGCCCGCGACCGCCACTCACAGGAAGGCGCTGCACAAGGTCCTGTCGGCCGCCCACGAGGACTGGCTGGCCGCCACCGCCAAGGTGACCAGGCTCGGCGACCGCAACGCCGACCCCCACCAGGCGCTGCTGGACGTCCTGGCCCTCCACCCGACCTCGGCCGAGTACCACCAGCGTTACGCCCGCGGCGTCGAGGACGCCTTCAACCGGGAGAACCTGGGCGGCCTCGGTGGCTCCGTCCTGCCCGCGCTGGACCTGCTCGGGCAGCCCGCCCCGGTGCGGTCGCTGCTGGCCAGGTTCGGCGTGGACGTCGGCGGGCCCGGCGGGAACCCGGAGGTGCTGCGCCGGCTGTTCGCCGACGCGCAACAACCGCTGCTGGCCCCGCTGGTGGACGACCGCCCGCCGTCGGAGACCGACCTCATCCGCGCCTACACCCCTGACGGGCGCAACTACGTGCGCCGGCTGGCCGACCTGGCGGGCAAGGACCTGCACGCCGTACGGCTGGAGCTGGGCTTCTCCGACGACGTGCGCCCGGCGACGCTGCTGTACCTGCTGCTGCGGCACGCCGTGCTGCTCGGCTGGGCCGACACCGCGCGGGCCCTGGCAGGGGCCGGGCCAGACGACCTGGCCGACCCGCCGTTCGTGCACGTGCGGATCCCCGCCGCCGGGCAGCTGATCCCGAGCGAGAGCCGCTTCCGCCGCCTGTACGCGCCCGACCCGGCCGTGACGGGCAGCCAGAGCCAGCTCGTGGTGGACCACATCCCGGGGGCGCTGCTGCAGGGCAGGCCCGGCACCGCCGCGCTGGGCGAGCAGGTCAAGGCGCTCGGCGTGCTCGCCAACCTGCCGACCGCCCGGCTGGAACGGGTGCTGGCCGAGCATCTGGACCTGGCGACGTACCGGCTGGACGCCTGGCGGCTGGGCCTGGCCACCGAACGGCTGAACGAGCTGCGCTATGGGCCGTCCGGCGCCGCGCCGCCCAGCCGCGGCCTGCACCTGGGCGCGTACGGCTGGCTGGAGAACGTGTGCCCCGGCAACGCCCGGCTCACCCCGGTGCCGCTCACCGGCCGGCTCGCCCAGATCTTCGCCGGGAGCGCGCCGCTGCTGCACGATCCGGCGAACGAGGGCTTCGTGCACGCGCCGTCGCCCGGCCAGGCGCGCACGGCGGCGGTGCTGCGGGCAGGGTACGCCGCCAACCGCATGCCCGACTCGCCGCGCACGTTCGCGGTGAACCTCAGCGCGGACCGGGTCAGGACCGCGCTGACCGTCCTGGACGGCCTGCGCCAGGGCCAGTCGCTCGGCGCGCTGCTCGGCTACCGGTTCGAGCGCGGCCTGCACGACCGGCACGACCAAGCCGAGGTGGACCGCTTCATCGCCGCGCTGCGGCTGGCGTTCCCGCTGCGGGCTGGGAAGATCGCGCAGACCGCCACAGAGCCGGACGCCATCCAGCAGATCGAGGCCCGCAACGTGATCGACGGGCTGGCGCTGGTCCGGCACGTCACCCGGGGGAACGCGCCGCGGGCGTACAAGTTCGGGCTGCCGCAGCTGCCCGACGCCGACCCGGACCAGGCGCGGGCCATCAACGAGGAGGTGGAGCGGCTGATCGACGTCAACGACGCGGTCGCCGACCTGGCCGTGGCCGAGTCGACCCACCAGGCGCTGTCGGGCAACGCGCAGCGCGCCTCGGCCAATCTCGACGCCTACGCCAAGGACGGCCTGCCGCCCGACCCCGCCGTCATCGCCACGCCGCGCAGCGGCACGACGCTCACGCACCGCTTCGCCCTGCAGCTGCGGGGCGGGCTGGACCCGGGCCAGAACCCGCCGCGGGCGCAGGCCGAGCCCGCCGTCAACGACTGGCTGTCCGACCAGCTGCCGGACCCGGACGCGGTGGTGGCGAAGGTGACCTGGACCGACCCGGCCGACGGCCACGCGCACGACCACACGGTCTCGCAGGACGACCTCGGCCTCGAGCCGATCGAGCTGCTGTGGACGGTGCGTACCGCGGGCGACGCTGCCCTGGCGGACCTGGACGACCGCATCGTCGGGTTCGTGCTCGACCACGAGCACATCCGCCCCGACACCGAGCTGAACATCGAATACACCCGCCAGGTGCCCGGCAAGGTCACCTTCTTCGAGCTGTCGCCGCTGGTCACCGCGTTGCGCACGCTGCTGACCACGGGCCGTCCGCTGGTGCCGGGCGACCTCGTACCGGCCTCGAGCGGCGCCCCGGCCGACAGGGCCGCCGACGCGGCGGTGTCGTTGCCGCGCGAACGCCCGGCCGCGGTCCGCAGGTCGCTGGCCGACCTGGGCAACGACGCCGCGGACAACCTCAAGGACCTGACCTCGCTCTACCCGGCGCCGCCCGCCGCGCCGCACCGCGCCGACGTGCTGCGGCACATCGACGACCTGCTCGCCGACTACGCGGGGCTGGTGTCGCGGGCGGCCAGGTTCGGCATGGTACGCAGCGGCTGGGGCGAGCTGTTCGCCTGGCGGCGCGGCGTCTACGCCGACGTGCTGGCCGCGGTGGCGGCGGTCGCCGGCCGCATGACCGCGGCGCTGGCCGAGGCCGACACGATCCTGGACGCCTACGATCACCTACCCAAGCCGGCCTCGAACGTGGAGCGCCTGGAGCTGCTGCGCCGGGCCGCGAAGCTGATCTCGCCGACCCCGGCGAGTGAGTTGCCCGACCGGCCAGGGGACCTTCGCGGGAAGCTGAAGGACGACCGCAAGAAGTTCGCCAAACGCCTCGACGGCTTGCGGGAGCAGGCCGAGACCGACGAGCGCACGCTCAGCGGCCTGCTCGACGAGGTCGGCGACCGGCTCCCGCTCGACGACGTGGACCCTGTCGGGCTGGACCTGACGCCGTTCGGCGACCGGGTCGTGGCCTTCGGCCGGGAGTTGCTGGAACGCACGCTCGAACTGCAGGACGAGGTGACCGACCGGCTGGCCGGGGGCGACACGGCGCTGGCCGCCTACGACCAGGCGGTGCCGGGCCCCGAGCGGTTGCGGGCCGGGCTGGACGCGCTGCGCGCGATGCTCGGCGCCGACGCGCTGGCCGTGCCCGAGTACACCCTGCCGGAAGCGCTGGCCGACGACCTGCGCCATGCGCTGCGCGACAGCGACGACCTGGTGGAGCACCTGACGGGGACGCGGGACTTCCCCGTGGACGACTGGCTGCACGGCGTGGCCAGGGTACGCGAGATGCCCCGGCTGTGGGAGCGGGTGGTGCTGCTCGGCGAGGCGCTGCGCGACCACGACGGCCCCGAGCTGCGGCCCGTCCAGCTCCCGTTCCGCCAGCACGACCACTGGCTGGGCATGGAGTTCGCCTCCGGGGCCGCGATCGGCGAGGACAAGCTGCTGCTCACCGCCCACTACGCCGACGACGACGAGGACTTCGACGACGAGCTGTGCGGGCTGCTGCTGGACGAGTGGACCGAGGTCATCCCGGCCGAACGCGAGGCCACGGGCATCGCCGTGCACTCCGACAGCCCGGACTCCGAGCCGCCGCAGGCGATGTTGCTGGTCGTGCCGCCCGCCAAGACCGGGGTGTGGAAGCTGGAGGACCTGGTGGCGGCGGTGATCGAGACGTTCGAGCTGGCCCGGACGCGGCTGGTGGAGCCCGCGCACCTGGACGACCGGGCGTACGCGCAGCTCCTGCCCGCCACGGTGATGTCGGCGACCCGGCAGCCCATCACGATCAGCACCGACCTCGCGGTCGCCAACGCCCGCTGGAAGGCAGACCATGACTGAGACCCGCATCGAGGACCTGGCAGGCGCGCTGACCCGCCGCGAGAACCCCGCCGTCGGCGTGTGGAACCGACTGGAGGGGCGGCCCCGCACCGCCGACTTCGGCCGGGCGCTGCGCGCCGAGGTACGCGACCCGCTGTGGTTGCTGGCCCGCCAGTGGCAGCTCGGCGAGTTCCGGGCCACCGACGGCGGCTCGCCGGTGACCGCGATGTACTCCGTGACCGCGGCGCCGCCCGTACGCTTCCGCCCCGGCCCCGGCGGGACGCCCGTGAACCTGCCCGCCGACCGCCCGCTGGAGTCGGTCGCGGAGCGCCGGCCGCTGCCGTTCGCGTTCGCGGCCGAGCCGATCGCGTTCGACCTGCGGCTGGCGCTCGGGCGGCGGTGGCTGAAGCTGCTGGCGCGCTCCTCCCGGCTGGGCGGCTTCACCGACGAGTACGTCGAGCGTTACCCCATCGACCCGCCCGGCCCCGCCGACATCTCCCGGGTGGCGCACCCCGAGGTGTGGGCGGCCACGCTGGCGGTGGCCGGGCGGCGCATGGACGGATACCTGCTGTACCAGCACCTCAAGGCGGGCGGGCGCGCCTCGGACGGCATCGACGCGCCGCGCCCCCGCCGCGACGACCTGGACGCGCTGGGCCCGCGGCTGACCGGCTGGTTCGACGACCTCATCGAGCAGCCCCCCGCAGACACCTCGAGCTGGGACCCGCGGCGGCTTGAGCACACGTTCTCGGTGTCGGCGGCCACATCTGATGGCGGTGAGCGGGTGCTGACCGCGCCCGAGTATCCGGGTGGCGAGCTGGACTGGCACGCGTTCTCGCCCGACCCGGGCGCCTCGCTCGGCGGGGCGGGCACGGTGCCGGAACCGCTGAACCGTACCGTGTTCCCCGCGCAGGTGCGCTTCTCCGGGATGCCGCTGCCGCGCTGGTGGGCGATCGAGGACGGGCGTACCAACTTCGCCGCCGTCACCCCCGACAGCGCCGACCTGGCCCGGCTGATCTTCCTGGAGTTCGCCCTGGTCTACAGCAACGACTGGTACCTGCTGCCCTGCGACCTGCCCGCCGGGACCCTGGCCACCGTTGACGGGCTGGCGGTGACGGACGTGTTCGGCCAGCGGCGCTGGATCACCCCGGCCGGCGCCGGTCCTGGCCGGCAGTGGCAGCGCTGGTCGATGTTCACGCTCGACGCCGCTTCCCCCGGGCTGCTGCTGCCGCCCGGCACACCCAAGGTCGCCGACGGCCCGCCGGTGGAGGAGGTCGTGTTCGTCCGCGACGAGAACGCCAACCTGGTGTGGGGCATCGAGAAGACCGTGCGCCTGGCCACCGGCGAGGGCCGCGACGGTCACCAGGCCGCCGCCGAGACGCTCGCGCAACGGCGCCGCCCGCACCCGCCCGCGACGCCGGGCCCGCCGCACGCGCCGCTCACCTATCAAGTGATGACCTCGGTGCCGGAGAACTGGATCCCGTTCGTCCCCGTCCACGTGCCCGGCGACAACCGCAGCGTGCAGCTGCAGCGGGCGTCCCTGCCGAGCGAGGTCGACTTCTCCCCGGTGCCGCCCCGTACGGCGCTGCTGCGCGAGGGCTTCGACGCCGGGCAGGCGTACTTCGTGAACGAGGAGGAGGTCACCAGGGCCGGGACGCGGCTGACGGTCTCCTACAACCGCACGCGGACCCGTACCGGGCGGGTGGTGGTGTGGCTCTCGATACGGCGAGGCACGGGACGCGGCGAGCGCTCCGCCGGGCTGGCCTTCGACGTGGCGGCGCCGACGACCTGATCACCGATCAGGACGTACGGTGCTGGTGCTGCCCGGGCAGGGCACTGCCCGGGTGCAATGATGCGGTCCGTACGTTCCGGCGCCCACGAGGAGGTATCCGGCAAGTCCGCCGCGTCCCTGGACGTGCCGCATGAACAGTGTCGCGTCGTCGCTCGCGCGCAGGGGACGCGGCGGCACGAGGCGCACCCGACGTCGTCGCGCGCTGGCTCCCCCGGCTCAACCCGCGTCCTGTACAGACTTCGGTGCACGTGGAGTCCTACACAGGAGATGGCCGACCCGTCGTCGAGCTGCTCCCGGACACCGCGCACGTCGCGGTCGCCGACGGGTTCTCCGGCGGAGGATTCAAGTACGCACCGGCGGTCGGCGAGGCCTTGGGCGACCTCCTCGTGGAGGGTGTCACCGAGGCCAGTATTCGGCAGTTCGCACCGGGCCGCTCCGCGACGGTGTGAGCAGATCGTCCAGCCGGGGCGGCCGGCTGGACGACTCGATCATCAGTGGACGGTGTCGGGCCCTCTGCTGCGGCGCCTCGTACTCACGTACGGCGCGGCGCGTGCACGTCAGGGCGGTGAGCGCCGTCGCAGGCCTCATCGATGAGTGCCGCCGGGCTAGCTGACCGAGCGACAAAAACCCCAGCTCACAGCTAGTGAAGCCGTTAAGAAGCGGTATGGGCGAACAGGATCGGAAAGCGATAGTAACCCATCCGGAATATCGGCATAACCTGAATATTGCACCCTCCGTGCGTGATCAGCGTTTCTCTCGCGCCGATGCGGCCGAGGGGGAACACCCTGGGAAGGACACGCGCCCCATGAACCGTTCTGGTGCCTTATCCGCACTACGCAGTCTGACCTCCCGTTCCAAGGTGTACATCGCGTCGTTCGCCACTGTCGCGGCCCTGGGCGCGGTGGCGCCGGCCGCCCCGGCCGGGTACCAAGTGGACCTCGAAACCGCCACCGTCGCGCAGCTCCAGCAGGCCATGAGCACGAGGAAGATCACATCCGAGGAGCTCACCGGCGACTACATCGAGCGCATCCGCCGGCTCAACACCGACGGCCCCGGCCTGAACGCCGTCAGGGTGCTCAACGACAGCGCGCTGGAGGAGGCCAGGCAGGCCGACAGGGACCGCAAGAAGGGCAAGGTACGCGGCCCGCTGCACGGCATCCCCGTGCTGGTGAAGGACAACATCGACGTCAGGCGGCTGCCGACCACCGCGGGCGCGCTCGCGCTGGCCGACTCCTTCCCCTCGGACGACGCCTTCCTCGTCAAGCGGCTGCGCGCGGCCGGCGCGGTCATCCTGGGCAAGACCAACCTGACCGAGTTCGCGAACTTCACCACTTCGGGCATGCCGTCCGGGTACAGCGGCCTCGGCGGGCAGGTGCTGAACCCGTACGACGTGAGCCAGACGCCGAGCGGGTCCAGCTCGGGATCGGGCGCGGCAGCTGCCACCTCGCTCGCGGCGGTGACCATCGGCACCGAGACCTCCGGCTCGATCCTCAGCCCTGCCGTGGCCAACTCCCTCGTCGGCGTGAAGCCGACCGTCGGCCTGGTCAGCAGGACCGGAATCGTGCCGATCGCGGCGACACAGGACACCGCGGGGCCGATGACCCGCTCGGTGTACGACGCCGCGGCGCTGCTGAGCACGCTCACCGGCATCGACCCCGAGGACCCCGCGACGCAGACCAGCAAGGACGTCGTCGGCACCGACTACACGGCGGCACTGAAGGCGGACGCGCTCAAGGGCGTGCGCATCGGCGTCGCCGGCACGCCGACCGGGAACCAGGCGGTCGCCTTCAACAAGGCCCTCGACGTACTCCGCGCCCAGGGCGCCACCGTCGTCACCGTCACGGTCAACACCGGCGGGCTCCCGCCCGGCATCCTGAACTACGAGTTCAAGCGCGACCTGAACGCCTACCTCGCCCGCCTGCCGCGCAACGCCCCCATGAAGACGCTGGACGACGTGGTGAAGTTCAACCTCGCCCATGCCGCCGAGGGCACGATCAAGTTCGGCCAGACTCAGCTGGACGCCTCGAACCAGATCGACATCGACGACCCCGCCACCAAGGCGGCCTACGAGGCCGACCGTGACAACGGCGTGGCCGGCGCCCGGGAGCGCATCGACTCCGTGCTCGCTGCCGAGAACCTGTCCGCGATCCTGTTCACCGGCAGCGGGTCGGCCGGGATCGGCGCGCGGGCACAGTACCCGTCCGTGGCCGTGCCGATCGGCTACGACCCGGCCAACGGGCGGCCGTTCGGCATGAGCTTCCTCGGCAGCGCCTACACCGAGGCCAAGCTTCTCTCCTTCGCCTACGCCTACGAGCAGGCGTCGCGGGAGTGGCGCCCACCGTCGACGACCAACCCGTCCCTGTTCCGGTGCGCGCGGCCGGGCAAGTGGCAGCGGAGTTGCGCTCCCTGACCAGCTGACCCGGTCTCGGGCCGGCACGCCGTCCTCTCAGGGGCGGCGTGCCGTGTGCGGTGCCCGTGCACCTGCTGTGATCCGGGAATTGTGGTGTCCCAAGCGGCACAGATCCTGTCCGACGGGTACGGCTCTACAAATCGACGGCGCCGTCGATCCGTAGGAGGTGAACGGCGCCATCCAGCCCACCGGCCACCACCGTGTGCGGGCCGGCCAGCACCATGACGGTGACGGCGTCGTCGGCTTGGAACGTCGCCGCGAGCGTCGCCGTCGCGAGGTCATGCAACCGGATCGACCCGTCGTGGGTGCCGTAGGAGGTGCCCTGCTCCGCACCTGCCAGCGCCTGCACGCACAGCCCGCCGGCCGACACCGCCCAGCGGTTGTCGGGGGTCGCCAGCAGCGCCGCGACAGGCCCGGTGTGAGCGTTGACCGCCGCGCGCAGTTCGCCGGTCTCGGCATCCCACAGCCGAACGGTGAACTCGGAACCGTAGCGTTGGAAGCAGTTGCCACCTCCGGTCACCACGTGACGGCCGTCCGAACTGATCGCGACCGCGGTGACCGTGTGCAGGTGGCCGTCGAAGACCCGAAGGTGCTCGCCGGTATCGACGTTCCACAGCCGGGGACAGGGGTCCTGGTACAGGTACAGGCCCGGGTTCGGCGCGGACGCCACGAGCCGCCCGTCCGCCGAGACGGCGATCGCGTTGACGCCGCACGGGTGGCCGGCCAGGCTCCGGATCGTGAGCCCGGTGTCGAGGTCGAACACCAGCAGCGCGTTCGCCGGTACAGCCTCCGGCCCGTAGGCGGCGTTGAGGTGCGAGGAGCCGGTCACCACGCGCCGGTCACCGGAGAGGGCGAGGGTCGTGGCGCGGTTCGCGGCGACCGTCCGCACCTCGCCGGTCTCCTGGTCCCACGCGACGACCGAGTCGCGCGCCAGCACGACGTAACGCCCGTCCGGCGTCACGACGAGGCCGCCCGCGGGAACGGCGCCGTCGCCGTACTCGTGGGGCGAGCCTACGTCGGTGAGCTCGCGCAGGCGGGTGCCGCCGTCGAGGTCCCAGACGGTGAGCCGTCCGCCGGCGAACGTCGCAGCGTGCCGGACGCCCGGGAAGCCGGCGAGGAGCGGGCCACGCCGGCCACCCCAGGTCGGCCGCCGGGTCTCCCATGGGGGCGGAGGCGGGTCGGCCTCGACCCGGTCGGCGTCGATGGTCCGCAGCAGGGCGCCGGTCGCCACGTCCCAGACCTTCAGCACACCGCCGGCGGACGCCGACACGGCGATGCGGCCGCCGTCCGCGATTGCGAGCCCGACCACCGGGCTGTCGTGCATTGCCACGTCGTCGTGCGGGACGTTCGCCGGGACGCGCAGGCTCGCACGCACGGGGACAAGCCGGGGCCCGGGCAGCCGTCCGGCGCGATCGAGCACCGAGGCCAGCCCCGGGACACGGGCCGACAGCAGTCGCCCGCGTAGCTGCCCCGGCAGCTGACGGGCGTCGGTGGCCAGGGTGCGCTCCGACGTCCGCAGGGTTTCCCTGATGGTCCGATGGGGCTCCTCGTCGGGGACATGGGTGAAGTCGCCGAGCAGCGCCTCGACAGTGACAGCCGCGAGCCGGCGTTCCAGCCACCGCGGGTCGAGCAGCAGCTCACGCATCGTGTCCGTCCGGCCCGCACCGACGAGATGGTGTACGACCCACCGCCACGCATACCCGTCGTCGGCAGGCAGGTCGTGCGGATCGCCCCACGCATCGAGGAGCCGCCGATGCAACGGGCCGAGGTCACCAACGCGCTGCTGGGCGACGGCGAGCAGAACGTCGTGCACCTCGATGGCGGCCTGGCCGAGGTCGAGCTGCAGGAGGGACGCGTCGGCCAGCCGCAGGGCGCGCTCCTCCGCCTCGAACCGATCCGATCCCCACAGCCGGGCCAGTGTGCCGAGCGGGATCCGGGTGTCCTCCGGAAATACCGCGAGTTCGGCCCAGGCGGCGACGTCGTCGCCGGCCACCAGTTCCAGGCTCACCGCGACCGAGACCGCGGCGGCCTGGTTACGCTCGTCCGGGTCGGTGGCATCGAAAGCGGTGAGGTGCCGGCGGTCCAGTGCCTCGGCAACGGCGCTCAGCGCCGCCTCGGCGGAGGCGCCGCGCGCGACCCGGGTGCGTAGCGCGCTGCGGGCAAGATTCACCAGCAGCGGCCATGCGCCGAGCCTGTCCACCAGCCGGCGATACGGTTCGAGGTCACGCGGATCCGCGGCGAGGTCGTGGGTCACCAGGTCAACGGCCTCCGGCCCGGTCATCGTGTCGATCCGGAGCCGGCCGACGTCGGACACGGCCTCGACCACGGCCTCGACCACGGCGAACTGCCGTGTCGTCACGACGCGGACGCTGCGCGAGTCGCGGTGCAGGAACGGCTTCACATGCGCGGGCTCCCACACGTCGTCGACCACGAGCAGGCACCGGCGATCACGCAGGCGTGACCGCACCACCTCGGCGGCGCCGGCCACGTCGACGGCGCCGGTCGGCGCACCGGTGAGCGCGCGGTGCACCCGGTCCAGCTCGGTGAGCAGGTCAGGCTGCCGGCCGAGGGACACCCACAACACGCCATCGTGGAACACCGCGCCGACGTCGTCGTCGTGGCACAGACCCAGGGCCAGCGTGGTCTTGCCATAACCGCCCGGCCCGTGCAGCGCCATGGCCCCGGCGGTCGGTGCGCCGTGCTCCCCGACAAGCAGCGGCTTCGCGGCCGCGAGTTCCCGCCGCCGAGGCACATACCCGGAGGGCAGGTCGGCGGCCATGAACGGAACCCGGCCGGCCTCGCACGGCCTCCGCAGAGCCGCGACGAACGTCTCCCACTCCTCATCGAGGCTGTACCAGTGCAGGTCTCCCATCCAGCGCGGCGCCAAGGCGACGTCGAGGCCCGGATCGGCGCGGACCGGCAGGACACACACCCCAAGCCGGCGGGCCACCTGCCACTCCCAGGCCACGACATCCGACTCCAGGGCCGCCTGCGTCAAGACGAGAACCAGATACGCCGCGTCGCCGATCGCGTCGACGATCTGCCGCCGCCAGGCCACTCCCCCGTACAACTCGCGCCTATCGAGCCACGCCTCGACGCCGGCGGCGCCGAGGTCGCGCACGAGCCGCCGGGCGACGTCAGCGCCGTCGACGCGCGCGTACGACACGAACACCCCGTCACCCACGTAGCCACTATCCGCGCCCGTCCGGCCCGTGGACAACCCCGCGCCGGCAGCCGGCACACTGCCGCGAAGCGGAGGCGCTTTCGCATCTCGCGACGCCCTCCTCGATCTCGACTCTGAACCGACCGGACGGCCTCAGGTCACGAGGACGTCCGGGATCGACTGTTCGACGTGCAGGGAGGCCAGGGCTGGTCGGGTCCGCCTGGGTGATGAGGTCGAGTTCGCGCATGAGCAGCAGGGACTGGCGCGTGTGCTCCATGCTGACCTCAACGTCGCCGAGGTGGCGGGTGGCGCGGCCCAGCGGGCCAGGCTCTCCTGCAGCGCGGCGACCGATTCCTCGAAGCGCTGGAGGTCGAAGTAGATCTGGCCGCGCATGGCCAGGTAGCGCGCCTCGTGCGTGGGCAGGTCCCGCGCCCTGACGAGGGCAAGGCCCTCCTCCAGGCTTGCCAAGGCTTGGTCGTGGCGGCCGAGCCGCCGGTAGCAGCTCACCAGGTTGCCGTGCAGGCCGAGGGTGGTCTCCGGCAATCCCGCTTGCCTGAGGTGGTCGCGGGCTCAGCGCCAGGGCGGCGCTGGTCCACGGGTCGCCGCCCTGGTTCGCCTGCCGTACGCGGGCGAGGATGTTGTCGCGCTCGGCGCGCCGCGCCGCCGGTCACGGTGTGGCCGTGCCCCCGTCCACGCCGATCGCCGGGAGCGGCCGTGCCAGCCTGGTCGCCACCTCCGCGTCGGGCCCGCACGCCGCCTCCAGCAGGTGGTTGCCGATGGCGAAGTCGATGGCGTGCGTGACAGGACTACCGTTCTCGTCGAGCTGCTGGTAGTTCCTCAGGTTGGTGCCGAAGGCGAACTGGCGGCCGCCGTCGGCGTCGGAGAACGCGAAGGTCTGCATGCCGGGGATGCTCCCGTCATGCCCCCAGAACCTGCCGCACGGCAGGTCGAGGGGGTAGATACCGAGGCCGTAGTCGATCACGGCGCCCGAGAAGGCCCGGATGGGCACGGTCTTCTGCATCTCGGCGAGCAGAGTCGCGTCGAGCAGTTCGCCGCGCAGCAGGAGCCGGAAGAAGCGGTTGAGGTCCTCCATCGTCGAGGCGACCGCACCTGACGTCCAGGCCCAGGACATGTTGTAGACGCTGTAGTCCCTGGGCGGATCGAAGTAGCCGAACAACGCCTCGTACGCCTTGGAGCTCGGCCCAGGCAGGTACGGCGTGCGCGGGAACGACGTGTGCCGCAGCCCGGCCTTCCTGAAGACGTGGTCGGTGATGTACCGCTCGGCGCTCGTGCCCGTCACCTTCTCCAGCAGCAGGCCGGCGATGACGTAGTTCGTGTTCGAGTAGGCCCCGGGTGTCACCCCCGGCTGCCCGGTCGCCGGGGCGCCGAGCCCCGCCCGCGCCAGCTCCTCCGGCGGGAAGGCGCGGAAGCGGTTGGCGTCCAGGCTCTCGATCGTCGGGAAGATCACCTCGGTGTGGTTGGCGATCTGGCTGGTGTGGTTGAGCAACATGCGTACGGTGATCTGCTGCCCGCGCTCACCAGGGATCAGATCCGGCAGGTAGCGGCCGATGGGGGCGTCGAGCTCGATCGTGCCCTTGCCGACCTGCTGTAACACGGCCACGGCGACGAACGACTTGGTGATGCTCCCGGCCCGGTGCACCATCTCGGGACGCATCGGGCGACGGGTCTTCACGTCGGCGACGCCCGCGGCACCCTTCCAGCTCCGCCGGCCGTCCACGACGTTCGCATAGGTGCCGTACATGCCGGCCTCGTGCATGGCGTCCAGCGTCTGGCGCAGCCGCTGCCGGTCGAGGCCGCCGTCCTCAGCGGCGGCCACGGGGCCGGCCGCGAGCAGCGCGGCGGCCAGAGTCGCGGCTCCCAGCCGCGAAGCGAACGTGCTGAATCGACGAATGGTCATGGCGCCAGCATGAGCCCTCCGCTCGGCGAAGGTCAGTGCGCTGTGTCACAGGCCCCGCATGACGGAAGTCAGCTCTCAAGGTGGCGAAGACGACCAGCATGATGGTGGCAGGCGCGATCATGCCGCAGCACGACTGGGCGCGGAGCGTGGATCAGGCGAGGAGTTCGTCGGCTGCGACGAGCAGCTTGAGGGCGACGGGGTTGGCCGAGCCGTTCCCCGACAATACGCGGACGGCGATGCGCTCCAGCAGCGTGTGGAGGTCGTCGGCGCCGGACGCCGCCGCGGCGGCGTGCGTGTGGCGTAATCGGAGCAGCAGTTCCAGACCGCAGGCGGCCTGCGTGGCGAGCAGGGCCAGCAGGTCCACGTCGGCGAGTTCGCCGCGCAGGGCGTCCGAACGGTCCAGCACCTCCAGCACGCCGATGCACTCCTCGTACCGGATCAGCGGCGCCGCCATGATGCTGCAGGGGACGAAGCCGGTGGACTCGGCCGCGTTCCGGGCGAACTGAGAGACCTCCTCCACGTCGTCCGCGATCATCGGCTGGCCGCTCGCCGCCACCCAGCCCGCGATCCCCGTCCCCCGCGGGAAACGCGCCCCCAACAGATGTCCCTCGCCCTTGCCCGACACGGCCGTGAAGACGAGTTCGCCGGTGTCGCCGTCCATCAGGAAGATCGACGCGGCGGCGGCGTCGAAGACGTGCCGGGCCACCTCGACGACGGACATGAGCAGCCGGCGCTCGGTGATCTCGACGTCGCCGGGGGGCAGCGGGTCACGTACGGCCATTGAGGCCTCCATGGGATTCGGTGACATTGTTCGCGGCCAAATAGAGCACCGACTTGAGCTGGAAAGGTGTCATCCACGGGTGTTTGCTCATGATGAGGGCGCAGATGCCGGTGATGTGCGGCGCGGCGAAGCTGTTCCCCGTGCTGCGGATCCTCCTGCCACCCGGCCAGGCGACCGGGACCCGCACGCCGCGGGCGTGGAACTCGGCCGGCGGCGTGGGGTTGTAGTAGTACGTCATCGGATCTGGTTCGTCGTGGCTGGCCACCGAGATGACCGAGGAGAACGTCCACGGGTAGCTGAGCAGCGGCATGTTGTGCGCCGCGGCCACCAGCAGGCTGCGCCGGAAGTAGGCGCGGTCGGCGAGTTCCTGCAACGGCACCTGGAACTCCCGGCGGGTGGTGGACAGGCTCAGGTTGATCACGTCGAAGCCCTCGTCGACGGCCCAGCGCAGGCCCGTGAGCAGGGCCGCCCCGCTGCCGGACCGGCCGTCGGTCAGCACCCGGACCGAGGTGAGCTCGACGGCGGGGGCGATCGAGCGGATGATGCCCGCGCAGGCCGTGCCGTGGCCGGCCGGGTCGATCGGCTCGCAGTCGATGACCGCCGCTCCGCGGTCCCGGTCGCCACTCGAGAGTGCGTCGGCGGCCACGATGCCCGTGTCGGCGTGCGCGGTGCCGCCGGTCTTCGCCGCGCCGGCGTTCACCTCGTCCGTGGGGGCGTCGCCCTGGACGACCACCAGGGATCGGGCCAAGCCGTCGACCAGGGGATGCTCGCCGTCGACGCCGGTGTCGACCACACAGACCCGTACCCCCGACCCGTCCGCCCCACCCCACGCCCACTCCCGGTCGATCTCCCCCTGGCGGCTCACCTGGAACTCCTCCAGGCCCAGGCGGGAGGTGGCCAGGCTCCAGGCGGGCATGCCGGGGAAGGACGCGGGCCGCTCCCTGCGCCACGGCGGCGGTGTCGTCCCTGGCGATCCGGTCACTCGCGTGGTCACCGGTCCGTCTCCTTACGGTCGGCGAGCCGCAGGGCGGGGCTTACGCCTCCGCGGGGCCAGGCGGCGCCTTTGGCCGCGTAGTACCGCCGGGCTCGGTCGGCGGCGTCGGCCGCCTGGGCGGGGTGGTTCGCCGTAAGGTAGGCGTCGGCGAGTTCGGCCAGCACGTCGCCGCGCAGGCACGGGTCGTCGGTGTGGTCCAGCCGTTCCCCGGCCTCCGCCGCCAGCGTGACCGCGCGGCCGTGGTCGCCTTCGAGCGACGCGAGGCGAGCGCGCAGGGCCAGCAGGATCAGCTCGCCGCGCGCCTGCAGCCGGACGCCGGCGGCGTCCACGCGATCCAGCGCCCGCGCGGCGTCCCCGTGCTTTCCCTGCCGCATCAGCTCCCGCGCCGTGTAGATGTCCAGGGTTGCCGCGGGACCCGGCTGCCCGGCCGCGCGGAGCGCTCCGGCGGCCTGCCGGAACAGCGCCACCGCCGCAGGGGGGCGGCCGTCGAGCGATTCCACCAGGCCGCTCACCTGGGTGACCGCGGTGGCCGCGAGGTCGAGGTGGAGGTCGGCGGCGTGCCGGGCCGCGGTGGCGAGGACCGTGCGGGCATCGGACATCTCCCCCGCCAGGGCCAGCAAGCGGGCCTGGGTGATCAGCACCGGCACGAGCAGGGCGCGGTCGTCGGCGAATCTGGCCGACAGCTCGGCGCACAGCGCCAGGCCCTCCGCGATCGGCGTGGACGACCACTGGGCCAACTCGCACACCCCGCTGAGCAGCCGATTCTCCTCGTAGCGGTCGCCCAGGGAGCGGGCCCGGTCCAGGCCCGCGCGCAGCGCCGCCTCCGCACCGCCGAAGCGGCCCTCACCCAGGCGGGTCAGCGCTTCCAATTCGTGGAAACGGCACCAGCTCAGGTCGTCGGCCGGATCGGCGGCCAGCAGTTCCCGCAGCGGGTCCAGCGCCGGCGGGGCGATTCCGAACCGCACGCTCAGCGTCTCTCGCTGGATCGCGCAGGTCAGGCTGGTACGCCGATCGCCGGGCAGCATCCACTCGGCGGCCTCCACGGCCGCGAACGCCCGTTCGCGGTCGCCGCGCGCCAGTCCCGCGTCGCAGATCCGCACCGCGAGCCGCCGATGCCCGGGATCGCCCGGCGGCAGCAGCTCGCGCCCCCGCTCCAGCAGAGCGAGGGCGGCGGGCAGGTCCTTACGGTGCAGGGCCTGGGTACCCTCGCCGATGAGGGCGCGGGCGGCTCGCACCGTGAGCGTCGGCAGCAGTGGGTCGTCCGGCTGAACCTCGCGTTTGAGCAGGCACGCCGTCTCCAGATGATGGGCGAGATCCCCCTGCGACGGCTCTTCGAAGGACGCGGCCGGCGACGGATCCGGCGAAGCGGCCAGTGGGTGGCGAGCCCGTTGGGAGAGCCGGTCGGCGAGGGTCAGGTGCCAGGCGGCCCTGAGCTCCTTGCGGGTCATCGCGTACACGGTATCCCGGGTCAATGTCTGGGTGAAATGGTACGAGCCGGGCAGCTCCGCGCGGCGAATCACGCGCTGCCGCAGCAACCTCCACAGCAGCTCATCCAGGTCGGGAGCGCCCAGATCGCCGGGGTCCGGCGTACCGTTCGGATCGGGCGAGTCATCCGGAAGCAGGATCTTGAGCCGGTCCTGGGTGAACACCTGCCCGATGGTCGCGGCCCGTTCGAGCACATCGCGCTCCCCGTCCCCGAGCCGGTCCAGCCGGGCCGCGATCAGCGCCTGGACGGTGGGCGGCAGCGGCGCGTCCGCCCCCTCCTCGACCAGCGTTTCCAGCATCAGCTCGGCGAACAGCGGATTGCCGTCGGCCCCCTCCGCCACCTGCTCAAGCAGTGGCTCGACCCCATGCGCGATCACCTCCGCACCGCCCGCCCGGTCCTGTGATCCCCCCGCTGCGGCCGACTGCGCGAGACAGGCGACCAGGCTACGCATCTGAGCCGGGTCGAGCGGGCCCAGTTCCAGCGCGTACGCGCAGGCCATGCCGCCTCCCCAGGTGGGCCGCAGATCAAGCAGTTCGGGCCGTGCCACGCAGACCAGCAGCACCGGCACGTCCAGCAGCCATGCCGCCAAACCCTCGATCAATTCGAGCAGGGTGGGCTCCGCCCAGTGCAGATCCTCCCAGATCACCACCAGTGGCCGGGGTCGCGCCAGCGCCTCGAACAATCCCCGTACCGCCCGCGCGATCTCCTCCACACCGGCCGCATCGGCTCCGGCGTCGGCTGCGGCGAGGCCGCGCAGCGCCCGTACGCTCGCCGGTTCCAGCGCGGGCGCGACGCGGGGCCAGTCGCCGTTGAGGGATTCGAGCATCTCGGCGATGGGGCGGTAGGTGATGCCCGCGCCGTACGACGGACACCGCCCGGCGAGCACGGACGTCTCCGCCGGCAGCCCGCCGGTGAAGTCGCGCACCAGCCGGGATTTGCCGATGCCGGGGAGCCCGAGCAGCGTGACCACGCAGCATCGGTGGTCCCGGGCCGCCCGCTGGTACGCCTGGTGGAGTTGCCGCGCCTCATCGTCCCGGCCGATCAGCGGCGCCTGGTCATCATCGCGTGCCACGTCCTGGGAGCCGGGGGACAGCAGGCGCCAGGCCCGCACCGGATCGCGTTTGCCCTTCAGCCGCAGCGGCGGCATGGGCTCCAACCGCGCGTGCGCGCGGACCATCCGGGCCACCTCGTCCCCGATGAGGATGTCGCCGGTGCCGGCCGCCGACTGCAGCCGGGCGGCCGTGTTGACGGTGTCGCCAATGACCCGCAGGTCCGTGCCCGGCATGTCGATCACCATCGCCTCCCCGGCCGCGATGCCGCAGTGCACGTCCAGCCGGATGCCGTGGGTGGGGGCGAGTTCGTCGCTGAGCCGGCGTACCCGGCCGAAGGCGGCGTGCGCTGCCCGCACCGCACGCAGCGCGTCGTCCTCGCTGCTGATCGGGATGCCGAACGCGGCCATGATCGCATCGCCGATGTACTTCTCCACCACACCGCCGTGCTCGGCGATGCCCGCGGTGCAGGCCCGGTAGTAGCGGTCCAGGACGTTGCGCAGCAGCTCGGGGTCGAGCCGCTCGGCGAGCTCGGTCGAGCCGACCAGGTCGATGAACACGACGACCACGCGCCGACGGGCCGGGCGTGCGCCCCTGGCACTCATACGAGTTTGAGTTCCTGTCCCTCGACTTCGCCGGCCGCCGCGTCCAGCCGGATCTTGATCGAATTGAGCAGTTCCACCTCCGGCCGGCCGAGCTCGGCGAACACCTGCCGCTGCCGCTCGCTCAGCAGGTCGATGGGGTGGCCGGCGGCGCGCAGCGTGGACAACGCGTCGAACGGCTCCGACCGCGTCAGCACCTCGTCGCTGTTCATCGGTTACCTCCCGATCACGTCGCCCGACGGGGCCATCGGATCACTGACCATCAGGCTAGATCTGGTGGGTTTTGCGCCGGTATGGTGCCGCCATGTCATCGCCATACTGGCCCTGAGCCGGCCTTCCCGGCGTCCGGCGCCTTGCGGAGACAGGACCGCGCTGACGGTGGCGTATAACCGGGCACATGGTCACGCCATACCGATATTTAAGCGGGTTCTCTTAGCGTTCGGGATGGAGGCGCTTTCGTCTGGGGCGCCCGCGGTCAATACGATCCGTCCGGGGACTTCTTATGACTCTCGTTTCCGATGACCTGATTAATGATCGCGACAGGCAACTGATCGTCATGCTCGCCACCGGGTACACGACGACGAGAATCGCGCGTGAAATGCGCCTGAGCAGATACACCGTGGCCGAGAGGATAGGCAAACTGCTGGACCGCTTCGCGTGCTGTAATCGCAGCCAGCTGGTGGCGTACTGCTACGCCCACGAGCTCCTGCACGTGGGCATCTGGCCGCCTGCGGCGGCTTCGTCCTAAGCCAGATGCTCGGCGAGGAAACGCTCGACGGCGGCGTAGTACGCCTCCCGGTTCTCCGGCCTGAGCAGGCCGTGCCCCTCGTTCTCGAACAGCAGGTACTCGTGTGGCACCCCTCCTGCCCGCAGCGCCGCGACAATCTGCTCGGCTTCCTGACGGGGCACCCGCACGTCGTTGGCCCCCTGCACGATCAGCAGCGGGATGGCGATGTCGCCGGCCCGGGACAGCGGCGAGCGCTCCCACAGCAGGTCGCCCTCGGTCTCCGGATCGCCCACGTGGGCGTGCATGAAGGAGTCCACCGTCCGCCGGTACGACGCCCCGCCCTCCAGCAGCGTCAGCAGGTTCGACGGCCCGCACAGGTCGATGGCGCAGGCGAACGCGCCGGGGGTGAAGGCCGCGCCGGCCAGGGCGGCGTAACCGCCGTACGAGCAGCCCATGATGGCCACGCGGGCCGGGTCCACCGCGCCGCGGGCGGCCAGGAACGCGACCGCGTCCAGCAGGTCCGTGTGCATCCCCGCGCCCCACTGCTTGGCGCCCAGGTTGTGAAATTCCTTGCCGTAGCCCACAGATCCGCGGAAATTAACCTGAATACAGGCATATCCACGGTTGGCCAGTAACTGCGCCTCCTCGTCGAAACACCAGGAATTACGCCACCACGGCCCGCCGTGCACGTTCACCACGGCCGGCATGTCGCGGCGTTCGACGCCGGGCGGCCAGGTCACATATCCGTGCACCTCGACGCCGTCGCGGGCGCCGAACACGAACGGCTCCATTTCGGCGAGCCGGTAGCGGTCCAGGTCCGGCTGGTGGGAGAAAAGGAACCGCAGGCGATCGTCGTGCCGGTCGTAGACGTAGTAGCGGACCGGCCCGTCGCACGCCACCACCGCCACGACCCACCGCCGGTCGCCGCGCTCGGAGCGGTCGATGTCGAGCTCCCCGTGCACGCCGATCTCCGCGAGCAGCTCGCCGAGCCGGGCGACGGCCCGCGCGTACGCGTCGTCGAGGAACATCCGCTCGTCGCGGTCCCGGCCGAACAGCACTGCCTGCGGGAGCCGGTGGATCGGGTCCACCTCCAGGGATTTCACGTCGTAGACGGGGTCCTCGGCGAGGAGGACACGCCTGTCGGTGCCCGCGTCCACGGCGTACAGGCGGGTGGCGTTCGCCCCGATCGACGACAGCAGGTAGATCGTCCGGCCGTCGCGGGAGTAGCCCGCGACGCGAGTGCCCATGACGTCCTCGCGCGGCACCTCCAGCCACGGCGCGGGCTCGTCCGCGCCGGACCGGGTCAGGTGGATGGTGAGGGTCCCGTCCTGGTTCATCGCGGTTCCGCCGCGGACCCGCAGGTCGGTGTCGATCTCCCAGCTCAGGTAGCCGGGGTTGGTGGCGATCTTGATGAGGTCGCCGGTGGCCAGGTTGAGGCGGTACACGTCGTGCAGTTCGGGCCGGTCCTTGTTCAGGCCGATCAGCATCGTGCCGGGCTGCCAGCGGTTGTGCGCCAGCACCCGTGTCTGCACGCCCTCGAACGGTGTGACGCAGCGCTCGGCCCCCGTCTCAAGATCGACCAGATAGAGCCGCCAGCTCTCGTCGCCGTCACGGTCCTGCAGGTAGTACAGCGTACGGTCGTCGTGGCAGAACCCGGAGGACCGGATGCCCCGCCCGCGATCACAGGTCACCGGCTTGGCCTCGTCCGGCGCGTCCGCCGGGCCTGCCCAGACGTTCAGCACGCCCTCGTCCGGGGCGAGGAATCGCAGCCTGGTCCCGTCCGGGGACAGCCCGGGGGCCAGGTACGCCGGGTTGCCGAACAACAGGGCGCGCGGGATCAGCGGGACGGCTCGACGGGTCATGGCGTCCTCTCCTGCTCGGCGGCGGGGGCGATCAAGGTCTGGGCGTGGAAGAGCCGGGTCGCGAGCTCGGGGCTGGTCAGCGTGGCCCGGCTCAGCAGGGACTGCGCCCGGCGCTGGACCGCGGCCGCCTCCGTCGGCGGGGCGTCATCCGGCAGGGCGTACCGGCTGTCCTGACCGACCGCCATCCGCCACGACGGGTCCGCCACTTCGGCCACGGCGGACTGGAGTTCGGGGGTGCGGGAGGGTTTCACGCCGCCATGCCGCGTCAGCTCGCGGTCCAGGCGGAGCGCGCTGAGGGCGGCGATCGCCATGCCGTGCGAGTACACCGGGTTCACCGCGACGACCGCGTCGCCGATCACGAGCAAGCCCTCGGGCAGGGGCGTCCGCTCGAAGAAGCGCCGCCTGTTGGAGGTGTCCCGGTACGGCCGGATGCCGCCGAGCGGCGTGGCCGCGGCCATCAGCTCGGCCACCATCGGGCTGCGCAGCCCGCGGGCGAACGCGGCGAAACCCGGCTCCCTCGCCGGCGGCTCGCCGCCTCGGGTGCCGGTCAGGGTGACGACCCAGCGGTCATCCTCGATCGGGAACAGCGTGGCCCCCTGGCCCGGCTGCCGGTCCGCCGCCCCGGGATGAATCATGATCGCCGGAATGCCGGCGGCGAGACCGGCGGGGGCCCGGTAGAGCCGGGTCGCGTACGCCAGCCCCGAGGAGATCACCTCCTCCGCGATCTCCGGCACGCCGAGCCCGGTCAGCCATCTCGGGGCGTTCGACCGGCGGCCGGTCGCGTCCACGACGAGATCGGCCTCGACGGTCTCCGGCGGGCCGCCCCCGCGGCTGATCGTCACGCCGGCGACCCGGTCGGCGTCGCCGAAGAGGCCCAGCGCCCGGGCGTCCTGCCACACGGTGACCCTGCCACCGGCCAGGGCCCGGTGGCGTACCACCTGGTCCAGCAGCCCGCGGGTGCACGACACCAGATACGCGCCGGTGTCGTACCGTCCGAACCAGCCCTCCGCGCTGAGGATCAGCGCCTCGCCGGTCAGCCCGCGGCGGTGCGCGCCCCGGGCGTACAGTGCCTCCAGGGTGCCGGGCAGCAGGTCCTCCAGCGCCCGCGCCCCGCCGGTGACCAGCACGTGGCTGTGGTACGCCTGCGGCAGCCCCCGCCTGGGGTGCGGCCCTGACGGGTAGCGATCGCCCTCGATTACCAGCACGTCGTCCGCGTGCCGGGCCAGCACCGCGGCGGCCAGCACGCCGGCGAACCCCCCGCCGAGGACGATCGCGGTCGTCACGTCAGGCTCTCCTCAAACAGGCCCTGTTCCACCATCGTGCCGATGAATTCGTGGACGTCCACCACGATCCGCTTGATCAGGGTCGCGTTGGTGCCGGCGAATTCGCGGGACAGGGCCGAGGCGACCGGCTGGGCCTCGCCGCTGTTGGCGACGAGCAGCCATATCTTGGAACCTGTTTCATTCAGGGTACGGAAATCCCCGGTCTCGGTGTGGTACAGCGAGATGCCCTCGCCCGTCTCCTGCCATACCACCGCGTCACTGATTCGGAGCGACACACGCCACCTCCTGTGATTCCGGCTCTACACCCGGGTTATTTGACGGGGGTTATCGGGAGCAGTTCGCCGACCCGTACGCCCCTGGCCGCGACGCCGGGCGGCCTGGTCCTGGCCGTCGGCTTGCCCCCGGGCTTGGGAGGCGAGATGGGGACGAAGTTCTTCCAGTCGTCGTACACCGCGTGCACCTCGTCGGTGGCGACCAGGCGCGGCGTGGTCATCTCGGTGTCGTGCGCGGCGATGTCCAGCGGGTTGACGCCGGCCTCCTGCCACATCTGGGTGACGACGCCGTGCCGCAGGATGCGGCACAGGTGACGGCTGTTCTTGCGTACGTCCCCGGATTCGGCCATGTGCGCGGCTCGGCAGCCGCCGCCGCAGGTGGCCTTGATGTAGCAGCGTTCGCAGTCGTCGTGGTACTCGCCGCCGAAGACGGTGCTCGTCCGCATTCCGCGCAGCACCGGCGTGGCGAATATCTCGTCCAGCGACTGCCGTCTGACGTTCCCCGCGAAATGCTCGCGGCCGGTGACCAGCTTGCACGGATACACGTCGCCGAGGGAATTGATGTAGATCTCGCTGCCGCCCATTCCGCAGTTGCCCTTGATCGAGCACGGCGATATCGGCTTCGGTCCGAGCGGGCGCAGTTTCCCGGCGACCGGCACGGTCCACACGAGCTGCTGGATCCGCAGATGGTCGGCCCACCCGAAGTCGTACTCGTCGGTCACGCCGCGGCCCAGGTTGTTGTGGTACATCAACCGGATGGCATCCACCCGCAGCCCGTCCAGGAAAGTCGCGAAATCCTCCAGGTGATCCACGTTCTCCGAGGTGACGATGTGATTGATGTTCGGCGTCACGCCGGCGTCGTTGAGCAGTCGCAGCGCCCGGTGCGTCTTGTCGAAGGCCCCTGCGCCGCGGGTGCGGTCGTGCGTCTCGGCGGTGCCGCCGTCCATGCTGACCGTGACCTGGCTGAACAGCTCGGCGATCCGCTCCGCCTGCGCCGGCGTCCTGATCATCGTCGCGTTGGTGATGATGTTGGATTTCAGGCCGCTGCCGTTCGCGTGCGCCGCGATCTGAAACAGGTCCTTGCGCAGCATCGGCTCGCCGCCGGTGAACACGAGGGTCCCGGTGCCGAGATCGGCGACCCGCGAGACCAGGTCCAGGGATTCCGCGGTGTCGAGCTCGCCCGGCAGGCACTTCTCCGAGGAGGCGTAGCAATAAGGACAGCGCAGGTTGCAGCCGTCGGTGATGGCGTAGTACACCGTCCGCAGTGCCGGCTCGCTGAGCCTGATGTTCGGGTGGTTCCCGTTGTAGTAGACGACCCAGCTCAGAATGAGTTTGGCGAGGGTCCGCTCGGTTTCCAGAGTCGGCTCAAGTGGCGCGGGAGTCCCGTTCGCGGCGGGCTGGGCCAGCGCCCGCAGCACGCCGAATTCCCGCGGATCAAGCACGCATCGGCCACCGACGTGCGGGTTGACCACCAGGTGTTCTCCGTCGCGCACGAAATAGGTCAGCCCATCCGGCACCTCGAACAACGCGCGGTTTCCGGTCAGCTTCCCGGGCATGTCCACTCCCTTTCTCTTGCGTCGGCTCGCAGGTGCGATCTCGGCGCCCGCCCGCCGCACGCCGCGGATCGGGCCCTTCGGCCGCACCTGCGAGCTCTTCTGGGTGAGCGGCCGCGGCCGCTCCTACGGCGGGAGGCCGGCTAAGAGGCGTTCTGTCCCGCCCCGGACCAGATGCCGCACGCGCACAGCATGCCTGGCTCGAAGTTCTGCTGCGTCGCCTCAGGCGCGGTCCAGCCGCCGAGAGAGTGCGCCAGCACCTCCGGCAGCGCGGCGGGAATCCGGCCCTTCAGGGACACCAGCATGTCCACTTCCTCGTGGGTCAGGACACCGAATGCCTGCGTCACCGCCGGCGATTCCGAGCCGGTCAGAATTCCGGCCGTGCGCAGCGCTTCCCTCGCGTCGAAGGTCATCCCTTCCACCTTTCTTTTCGGGGCGAACGAGTTTCGGCTCGATTATGACCCTGCGATATCCAGGGCGGGCAACCCCACGAATGTGGGCCGTGTGGAAACCGCACGAATGTGGGCGCCGCGCCTATCGGTTAAGAGGCGTTCTGTCCCGCCCCGGACCAGATGGCGCATGCGCACAGCATCGCCGGGTCGAAGTTCTGCTGCGTCGCCTCGGGCGTGGTCCAGTTGCCGAGAGAGTGCGCCAGCACCTCCGGCAACGCGGCGGAGATCTTGCCCTTGAGCGACACCAGCATGTCCACTTCCTCGCGGGACAGGATGCCGAGCGCCTGCGCCACTTCCGGCGACTCTGAGCCGTTCAGAATTCCGGCCGTACGCAGCGCTTCCCTCGCGTCGAAGGTCATCCCTTCCACCTTTCTTTTCGGGGCGAACGAGTTTCACTATTGAGTATGAGCTTGCGATATATTGGGCGGGCAACCCCACAAATGTGGGCCTCGTGAAAACCGCATGAATATGGGCGTGCCGCCCCCAGGGCCGACGCACGCTGGCACCACCCGCCACCACACACGACCAGCCCTCAGCCCCGCGCTGCCGGTTCGCCGCCGGATTCCGGGACGAGGCGAGGAGGAATCACCGGCCTTGCCGCACGGGCAGCCGGCGTACGCCGCGGACGAACAGATCCGGTGTCCAGTCCAGGTCGGATGGGGCGGCCGCCAGGGTCATGCCGGGGAAGCGGCGGACCAGCGCGCCGACCGCGGCCCGCACCTGCACGCGGGCCAGCGCCGCGCCGAGGCAGAAGTGGATGCCGTGGCCGAAGCCCAGGTGCCGGTTCGGCGCGCGGGCGATGTCGAACTCATCCGGCCGCGGGAACGCCGCCGGATCACGGTTCGCCGCCAGCAGCATCGGCATCACGGTGTCGCCACACGGAATCGTCGTGCCGGCGATCTCCACGTCTGCCAGCGCGTACAGCGGCCGGGAGTGCCCCACCGGCCCGTTGAACCGCAGCATCTCCTCGACCGCCGAGTCGATCAACTCCGGCCGGGCCCGCAGCCGCGCCGCCTCGCCGGGGTGACGCAGCAGTTCGAGCATCCCATTGCCGATCAGGTTGACCGTCGTCTCGTCGCCGGCCAGCAGCAGCTGGAACACGCTGGAGATCAACTCGGCACGCCCGATCCCACCGTCCCGCTCGGCCTCGATGAGCTGCGACATCAGGTCGTCACCAGGGGCGGCGCGGCGCTCGGCGAGCTTGCGCTGCAGATACGCCATGAGCTCCATTCCGCGGCGTCGCGCGAGCGACATGTCCCGGCTGCGCAGGATGCCGTCGCTCCAGCGGCGGAGCTGGGGCAGATCCCCTGGCGGGATTCCGAGCAGCTCGGCCATGATCAAAATGGGTAGCGGTTGCGCCGGCGACTGGATCAGATCCATTTCCCCGGGGCCGCCCATGCGATCGACCAGTTCGTCGGCGGCGTGTCGGATTCGCTGTTCGAGGGCCGCCACCGCTCGTACACCGAACCCCGGGGTCAGCAACCGGCGCAGCCGGGTGTGGTCGGGCGGGTCCAGGTTGAACACGTTCCTGCGGACCATCGGCAGCGGATCGTGTTCCCAGGCGCGGTGCCGTGCGGCCAGCTCGCGTGGCAGCCGGTCGAGCTGCCGGCCCAGGTTCGGCTCGGCCAGCGCGCGGCGCACGTCGGCGTACCTGGTCAGATACCAGAACACCCGGCCGGTCGCCGGGGCGACGTGCCGGTACACCGGCGCCTGTTCTCGCATCAGGCGCAGCATCGGGTACGGGTCCGCGGCGTGCTCCGGCGCGGCCGGGTTGAACAGCCGCGCCGGCACGGTCGTCACCGTGGCCCGTCCGGGGTGCGCCGGCGGTGCACGTCCAGGGCGAAGAACCGGGCGGCCGCATGCCCCAGGTCCTCGACGCCGAGGAACCCGCGGCACGCCATCGCGAGCTCCGGCGGCGTACCGGGCCAGTGGCGCAGGAACAGCCGCCCGCAGAACTCCGGCGGTGGCACGACCAGCCGCCCCCTGCTCTGCTCCGCGACCTCGTCGGCGCGCGCGACCAGGTCGGCCCACTGCTCCCACTGTTCCGTGCCGCGGATCCGCGCCATGACGGCCGGCCGCCAGTCGGCCGACTTCCAGATCGGCCAGACCCGCACCATGACCAGCCGGAGCTGATCGCCCGTGGGCAGGGTGGCGTGTTCCGCCTCGGTGAGCCACGCCGCGAGAGGGCTTGGCAACTCCCCGGCGACGCCGAGCGTGGTGCGGACGTACTCCTCCAGGTTCATGCCGCGAGCCGCGGCGAAGTCGGCCAGCAGGGCCGTCAGCGCCTGTTCGTGCAGGCGAGGGTAGCCATCATCGAACAGCCGCGCCGCGGTCAGCACATCCAGATCGGACATCCAGCGTCCGGGCGCGTACTCCCGCCTCGACCCCCACCCCAGCGCCTGGTTCCGGGTGATCCCCGTCAGCGCCGCGTCATCGGGGCGGGCGGCGGGGGATCCGGCGCCCGGGTCGCGGGCGTCTCGCAGGGCCGACAGGGCGTCCAGGCGTTTGAGGTCCCACTCGCCGGCGGCGATCATTTGCCGGAGGGTGCGCAGGCCGTCCCGTACGCCCTCCTCGGGCACGTCCTCCTCCAGCTCGTGCCAGGTCCGATGGGTGAACGGCCTGGCCTTGGCCGCCGACAGGATCCGCGCGCCGACGGCCTCCGGGACCAGGCCGGTCCTGGCCCCCTCGCGGCAGCCGTGACGCAGGTTGACCATCGCCACCGTGCCGGCCGGGTAGCCCACCTCGGCCGGGCCGTGCAGGACCGCCACCTCGTCGTCGCCGTCGATCTCGCCGGTGACGTACATGTGGAAGATCGTGCCCACGCCGCGCATGCCGTACGGGCCCAGCTCGGCCGCCCGTAGCGCGCCCAAGCTCGCCGCGCCGATGACGCGCACGCCCTCGGCGAGCAACCAGAGGATCTCCTTGTGGCCCACCGACAGGCGTTCGCGGTAGTAGCCGTCGATGATGACCGCGGTGTCCCCGGGCGCCCAGTCCTCGGTGAACAGGTCGTTGCGGGCCACGGGCGGCCGGACCCGCGCCCCGGGGATCACCTCGCGGATCTCATCGGGAGAGATCGTCGGACCGGCGTAGACCACGGTCGTGCGCCCGCCTGCCGGACTCATCACATCACCTCCGGGCAGACACGGGCGCCTGGCGCCACCACCTTGACGACGGGTACGCCGACCTCCTCGCGGGTCAGATCGACGACGAGGGGCGGGTGGCCGAACGCGACCGCAGCCCGCTTGACCGCGTCCTCCAGGTCCTCGGCCAGGGTGTCGTGCGCCCGCAGGACGGGAACAGGCCCGGCCGCTTCCCGCGGCGGCTCGGGGCGCCCCTGGCGGGGGACGCCGTCGTTGAAGTCGGCCCGCAGGTCGTCCCGCGCCCCGGACACGTACGCCAGCCTGGCCTGCGCCGACTCGGTGATCGCCCGGGTGAGCGCGATCTCCGAGCTCAGGTGGCAGCCGAACCCGAAGAAGGACGGCGGATAGTCATCGCAGGTGATCCGCGCCAGGAAGCACGGGAGCCCGGTCGGCGACGGCAGATGCCTGACCTCCAGCCGGACTCGGGCCCGCGCCATCGTCGCGCACAGCTCGTCCACGATCGGCGAACCTGACGTGCCGGGATCGACGCGGACCCCGCCGGACGGACGGCCACCGGTCACCGCGGCCGTCACCGCATCCCGCTCGATCACCTCGTACAGGGCGTGCAGGGTGGCCTCCACCCGCGTGTTCCCGCCGGCCAGGCCGTTGCTGGAGGCGAAGAACAGCGGCGGGTTCCAGCCGGTCCCGCGTTCCAGCGTCAGAGCCACGGTGTCCCGGGGCACGAGCGTGGGCGAGCCGTCCTCCAGCGACATGCCCGTCAGCCAGTCCAGCGGCAGCCCGTCGTGCAGCAGGCTCGGTGCGGCCGGGACGAGGGCGTGGACGTCGTAACCCAGCCGGCCGGCGACCTCGCGCGGGGGCGCGGTCACGGCCGCCGGCAGGGCCTGTTCGACGTGCCACAGCTCGATGGACTCCATGACCGCCGACAGCTTGGCCAGTTCGGGGGTGACGCCCTTGCCCTGGGACACGGCGAGCGTGCGGGACGCCGGGCGGATCGCCTGGAACGTCGGGATCCCCACGGTGTCGAGCCGGGTGATGTCGGCGACCCGGGTGACCCCGACCTTGCGCGCCGCCCGCCCGGCCATCGCCAGCGTGGCCGCCGGATCACGGGCCCGGTCCGTGCCGGGGAGCCGTATCTTGGGCCCGTCAGGAAATCTCTCGGTAAGCATGTCCCCGCCCGGTCAGAGGTTCCGCGCCCGGTTCAGCAGCGCTCGCCCGGCCACCCCGTACGTGACCATCGCGATCAGTGCCAGCACCAGCAGATTCACCCACGCGTCGGCGAACCCGAACAGCGCCGCGTCCCGCATCCCGTTGATCGCGTAGGTCAGCGGGTTGATCGCCGAGATCCACTGCAGCACCGTCGGCATCTGGTCGACCGTGTACATCGACGGCGCGCTGAACACCAGCACCAGGATCGACACGTTCGACAGCACCATGAAGGTCTGGAAGTCGGTGATCGTGATAGCCGCGGCCAGGTACAGCCCGTTGAATGCGATCGCGGCCAGCGTCAGCGCCACCAGCAGCCCGGCCCAGCCCTCCAGCCCGAACGGCAGGTCGAAGATCAGCGCCGCGACGCCCAGCGCCAGCAGGCTCTGGCCCAGCACCAGCGACACCCCGGCCAGCAGCTTGCCGAGCAGGAACCGGGAACGGCGCATCGGGTACGACCAAAGCTGGGTCGCCACCCCGCTCAGCTCCTCCTGGAACAACGCGACCCCGGAGGTGCCGGACGCGCTGACGATCGACATCGCCAGCACCATCGGCAAGAGGAAGACCGCGAACCGCAGATCGGCGCCCCGGTAGGAGATGCTCCCGACCAGGTTGCTCAGCGAGGTGTTCACCAGCAGTAGGTACACCAGCATCGGAGCCAGGCTGAGGATGAGGTTGATCCGGTTGCGGGCCAGCAGCGCGTACTCCCGGTAGATCACCGCGAACAGGTCGGCGGCCCGCGGGGCCACGGTGGGCGGAGCGGTCTCGAAGGTCAGCTTGGTGGCCATGTCAGCCCTCGTTCTCGGTCATCCGGAGGAAAACCGTCTCCAGAGAGTCCAGGGCGGTCGACACACCGCTGATCACGATGTCGTGGTCCTGGCAGTGCCGGGTCAGCTCGGGCAGCATCTCCCTGGCGCGGGCGCCCTCGATACGTACCTCGGTTTCCTCGGCTGTGGCGGTCAGCCCGGCGTTCTCCGCCCAGGCCGCCACGGCCCCGCCCGCCCCGGCGTCGTCCACGGTCACCCGCAGGTGCACAGAACCGAACTCCTCCACCAGTTCGCGCGGCTTGGCGAAGCGCAGCACCCGGCCGCGGTTGATCACCATCACCCGCTGGCTGTTGCGTTCCAGCTCGTCGATGTGGTGGCTGCTCCATAGCACGGTCACCCCGTGCTCCTCGCGCAGCCAGGTCACGAATCGTTCGATCTGGTGCCGTCCGGCCACGTCCAGGCCAGCCGACGGCTCGTCCAGGATCAGCAGCTTGGGCAGCGTGATCAGGGCGCGGATCAGTTGCAGCCGCTGCCGCTGCCCGCCGGACAGCTGGAAGCACAGCTGCGGCAGCGCCTTGGCCACGCCGAGGAACTCGGCCAGTTCCAGCGCCCACGGCCGCACGTCCCGCCACCGCACGCCGCGGAACCTCGCCGAGATCCGCAGGTTGTCCAGCGCCGGCAGCATCTCGTCGAACGGGGCGATCTGGTGCATCGCCCCGATGCCGCTCTTGGCGGCCACCGGCTGGCGTACGGGGTCGGCGTCGAACACCTGGACCCGGCCGGAGGAGGGGGCGGTCACCCCGCAGATCATCTTGATCAGGGTCGTCTTCCCGGCCCCGTTCGGGCCCAGCAGCCCGATCGTCTCGCCCCGCGCGATCTCGAACGACACATCGTCCACGGCTGGTGTCTCGCTGCGTCGATATCGTTTGGTCAGCGCCTCGGCCGTCACCACGTCGCCCGACACGGCCATACCCGCCACCTCTCCCGTTAATTGGGGTCGAGTTTTCATGTCGAGTATCACCTCGGAATATGCGGGCGGTACAACCCCACGAATGTGGGCGTATGACGGTGTTTTAGATATCCGCGAAAAGAGAACGACGAATTCGGCACGCGTGCCGCGGGGGTCGTGCCGGAGAGGATCAGACGTCGAGGGCGCGGCGAAGTTCGGTCGCGAACAGGTGGGCGAGTGGTGACATCGTGTACATCAGCGAGTGCGCGGTGACCTCTGCCGCCACGTCGATCTCGCGATCGGGCATCGACAGCACGTTCGCCTCCAGCAGCGACTCGATGACGCGCTCAGCGGGCGCCTCCGGCCCGTCCAGCGCCGCCACCAGCTCCTCATGACTGAACGGCGGCCCGTCCAGCGCGCCCAGCGCGACGAACGCCTGCCGGTGCGGCCATGACGTCCGGTTGTAGAACTCCTCGAACCGCTCCCGCAGCGACACGTCGCCGGCGGCGAACTCGTCCAGCACGCTCTCGGCCCGTGTCAGCCGCTCGATCAGCAAACCCAGCGGCACGTGCGGCAGCCGCGCGAACCGGCCGCCGAGCAGGCGCAACATCAGCGGGGAGCGCCCGTACCTGTCGAACAGCGCGGTGAGCGCGGGCCGGTCGGCGAGAACCCGTTCGCGGCCGATCTGCTTGACCAGGAACTCGACGCCCTCAGCGGCCGACAGCTCGCCCAGCCCGATCCGCGCCACCGACTCCAGCCCGCTCAGCCTGCTCCTGCTGGTGGCCAGCACCCGGCTGTCCCCAGAGCCGGGAAGCAGCATGCGCACACTCGACTCGTCGGGGGCGTCGTCGAGGATGAGCAGGACGCGGCGCTTGGCCAGCCAGGACCGCCATACCGACGCCAGCACGTCCTCGTCGTGCACCCCGGCGGTGCTCACCCCCACGGCCTCCAGGATCTCGTGCTGGAGGTCGCGGATGGCGTGCGATCCGCCGCCCCTGCGCCAGAGCGGGACCACCAGGGCGCCGTCGGGGTAGGCGGGGGTCAGGGTGTGCGCGACGTGGACGGCCAGGGCGGTCTTGCCGATGCCCGGCTCGCCGGTGATCAGGATGACCGCGGCCGGTTCGTCCATGATGCGGTGGATCTCCGCCTTCCGGCCGACGAAGTCGCCGATGTCGCGCGGTAGCTGATTGGCCAGGGCGGGGATCCGCACGGTCCCAGGCCCGCCCCCGCCCCCGCCCCCGACCCCGGCCCCGACCCCGGCGGCCGGCGGCGCGGAACGGGCCACCACGCCGGTGAGGATGTCCTGGTAGAGGCTCTTGAGCACCGGGCTGGGATCGATGCCCATCTCTGTCGCCAGGTGCCGGCGCAGCTCCTCGAAGTGCGACAGCGCCTCGGACGCGCGCCCGCACCGGGCCAGCGCTGTCATCCGCGCCGCGGCGATCCGCTCCCGGGTGGGGAATCGCGCGGGTAAGACGTCCAGGCTGCTCAGGGCCTCGACGTGGTGGCCGAGTTCGATCTCCAGCTCGGCCCAGTCCTCGTAGATCGACAGGAACAGGTCGGTGAACCGGGCCATCTCCCGGACCACCTGCGGCACGTGCGCGAACTCGGTCAGCGGTTGGTCCCGCCACATGCCGACCGCGTCACCGAGCAGTTCGGCGGCCGCCGCGAGATTCCCGCCGTGGATCGCGCTGCGCCCGGTCCTGGCCAGCTCCTTGAAACGCAGCAGGTCGAGCTCGTCGGGGCCGGCGCGGAACCGGTATCCCCAGCCGTGGAAATCGATCCGGTCGCCCGCGATCTTACGTAATGCGGAGACATAGACCTGCAGATTCTTCCGGGCCGTACGGGGCGGTATCTCCCCCCATAACGCGTCGATCAAGTCGGCCGCCGGCACGACCGCGTTCACCCGGCACAGCAACAGCGCGAGAAGAAGCCGTTGTTTGGGAGCGCCGATGACGGCGTCGCGCTCGTCCACCCGGACCTGGAGGGGGCCGAGTATCGAGCAGTACAGGCGAGACGATGCGGCGGTGCTCATGCGCCTCCCTCGACGTCACAACGCTTCGGTGCCGAGCAGGAGGAAATCGAGTACGCCGCTGATCGGCGGCGGCGAGGTCGCCCGCAGCACGTTCAGGTGCAGCGTCCTGACCATCAACGCGGCCGCGTTCGTGACCGCGCGGGTGCCGGCCTTGGCCTCGAACCAGCGCCAGTCGCCGTCCGCGTTGACCTCCAGGAAGACGACTTCTCCGGCGGCGAGCAGCAGATCGAAGGCGCCGAAGACCAGCCCCCAATCCCGCGCGAGCCGCCGCACCACCTCGACGGCCCGCGGCGGAGCCGGCGTCGCGCGGACCGACACGCCGGCCGGGTCCCGCCAGGGCGCGTCCGGCGACGGCTTGGTCACGGCGAAGGCATGGACGTCGCCGGCCAGGTAGTAGACGCGCAGTTCGAGGTCGTGCTCGACGTACTCCTGCACGATCATCGGGAAGCCCGGGGACGGGCGGCACACGAGAGTCTCGCGGTCAGCGATCTCCGGAAGCAGGCCCACCATACGTCCCGGCGCGGTCTCGACGAAGTGCTCGTCCAGCACCTTCACCACGAGCCTGCCCCTCGGCAGTTCGGCGGCGGCGGCCCCGGGGTCGGTCGTGACGATCGTGCGCGGCGTGCGCACACCGGCCGCGGCCGCGCCGGCCAGCTGCGCCAGGCGGCCGAGGCGACGGCCCGGGAGGCTGGCGGGGGCGATCGCGGCGAGCTGGTCGACCAGGGCGGACCAGGAGTCGGCGCGGATCAGCGAACCGGCGGGGCCGGGCGTTCCCGGGATCGCCCGGGGCATCGGCCCGCGGGCCCACACGACGCTCGGCCGCAGGCAGCGGCCGTCCATGGTGACGAGCCCGCCGTCGAGGGAAATCGTGAGGTCAAGCGAGTCCGGGCGGCCCGGGAGCCCGTCATCCGGATACGCGGGCGGGTCCTGGCACGCCGGAGGCGCCGCCGCGTGCGCGGCGTCGAGCCGTACGGTCGGCACACCGAGTTGGTGCAGCACGGCCTGCAGGGCGGCGAACTCGCCGCGCGCCGCGCGATCGGCGAGCACGACCCGCGGCGCGCCCGGCACGGACTCCTCCACCGGCAGCCACCAGACGGCGCGAGGCGATGACGACCGCAGGTCCACGGTGACCGGGTGCCCGCCCGGCCGGCCGGGCGCTGAATGCGGCGAATCTTCGCCGTGGCCTAACAAGTTCTCACCGTAATTGTTTGCCGGCCGAGCGTGTCATCGGCGTATCTCGTCGGCAGTTTCTGCAGCGAAAGCGCCACGGTGATCACACTCATCTCCAAGGAGCGATGGTCCGACCTTAAAGCGTCAAGTGGACGGAAGAGACATCAGTTCTGGCTGTGGACAATGCCGTTGCGGGCGGTGCGATGAAGGCCGCCGCGATGGGTGGTCGCCTCATGGGGACAGGGTCTCAGCAGGATTACACCTTGTCATCGTGAGCTGTGATGATCCTGGCCGGGCCGCCGCCGTGCGTCTTGTCACAAGTGACAAGGGCGCACCCACCGTCTGGGCGCTCCACAGAGTCTCGGGCCGAAGGCCACGCTGCCGAGGTCTGACGCGGCATTGCCGGGCGAGGACGAGCCGTCCCCGCGGCGGTGATCGTGGACCCGCGACCGCCCAGGGGCATGCCATCGGACCACGCCGACGACCTGGGCCGCTGCGGGCGGAGTTAACGCGTCAAACAGGAAATTTAAATTATCACTTCACTCCGAGCTTTGTCATCTTGCGCAATCAATGCCAGTCAAGTAAACCCATTGATCATTACGGTCAATCTGATGGCCGGCTGTGAAGGAGAGCAGAAATGGGCAACCTGTTCCGGACTTTACGCAGCCGCCTGGATGCCAATGCTCGGCGGGCGGTCGAGATGTACACCCACGAACTCGCGGACTACCGCAGCCTGGCCGCGGAGACCCGAGGGTCCGCCGCGATGCTGGACTTCGCGGTGATGCTCCGGCGCCGCACCATCGACTTGGCCGCGGAGGAGCAGCCGTTCACCGAGCAGGACCGGGCGTACATGTCCTCGGTCGGGATGTCGCGGGGCGAGGTGGGCGTCTCGCTGGCATCCCAGCGGCAGGTCCTGCTCCTGCACGCCAATCTCACGCTGCGCGAGATCCACGAGGCAGCCGGCCCCAACGACCTTGGCGGGGTGATGTGCATGCTCGGATGGGTCGCCCACCATGGCCTTACCGCGCAGAACGCCTACACGCACGGATACCTCAAAGGCCAGGAGCGCTTCCTGCCTGTCGTGGCCAGGATCCAGATGCTCGCGGGGATGCTCCTCTCCGACGAGCCTGCGGCGGCACAGCTGGCCCGCGAACTCGATCTGCCGGTGTCAGACCACTACTTGGTGACGATCGCTCGGATCTCCGACGGCTGGCCTGACAACCAGCGGCGCGACGAGGTCGTCAGGACACTGCTGAACTGCCACCACATGCCGCTGACCTGGCACAAGTCGGATGAGTTCGTGGCGCTGGTGCCGTGCGACGGCGCCGATCCGATCGACGGGCAGGCGGCGGCGCGGTCCCAGGCGCTGTCCCTGATCCGCGACTTCGCCGAGCTGTCCGGACCGTGTTCGGTCGGGGCGGCCCCGGGCCGGGCGTATGCACTGGCGGACCCGATCTCGCTGGCCCGCAGGGTCTGCCAGGCGGCGCCCGTGGAGAGGGTCCCCCACCAGGTGTACGGCGTGGCCGACGTGTTCGTGGAGTTGGGGGCGGCCCAGATGCCGCAGGTCGACCAGTGGCTGCGCGAGCTGACCTGGCGGTTGGCGAGTGGTCCCGACCTGGTGGCCACGCTCGACTCCTACTACCGCAACGACATGAACCGGATGCGCACCGCGACGGCACTGCGCGTGCATCCCCGCACTCTCGACTACCGGCTCCGACGGGTTCGCGACCTGGTCGGGATCGAGCCCGGCTCAACCCGCGGCGTACGAGTGCTGAGCACCGCCGTCACCCGCATCCTGGCGGAGGCCTGGCGCGACCAGCGCTGACGCACCTCGAGACCCAGGCTCAGATCAGGCCGAGCAGTCCGGTGCGGTGCTTGGGCTGGATCGTTGGTCTGCAAGTGAAAGGTGGCCGTTGTCCTGCGCCCCCGGCCGAAGCCGGACCCTCACGCGCGGGCGCCTGGCGCCTGGGTCAGCCGGGATCGCGGTGGCGGCCAGGGCCATGGTGGCAACCGCGGCGACCACGCCAGGGTAGACGATCGGCGGGATGTACGGCATGGCCGCACCGATCATGCCCTTGCGGAACGAGCGGGCTGCCCATCGGGACGCGGACGTACGTCTACGATCAGCCCTGACGTCATCCGAGGTCGAGGGAGTACCAGCCGTAGTGCGAGATGTGGCCGTTTTCCAGCAGCGCAGGATGGCCGTGAGGCAGGGGTTCCGCGGGAAGTGGCGGGATGGTGATCATCGACCAGTCCAGAAACCCATCGGCAGTCGGGACCAGTGGCTCCAGGCTCGCATGGCTCAGCCGCTCACCCGAGGCGTACACCGAAAGATGGTAGGCGCCGAGACCAGCGACATCGGCAAACCAGTCATCGCACGCCCACCGCAGTTCTTCGGCGTCACTGACGACGAGTGTTTCACGGCATCCGACCGTGCCGCTCCAATACTCCCCCTTGACCAGGTAGTGGCTGTAGGGCGACACCGAAAAGGGCGTGCCCTCGAAAGCGGCCAACCCGCTGCTAGCGGCTGGATGCGCGGGATCTGCTCGTAGCACTTGCTCGTAGAGCCGCCGCGCCTCCTTTCGCATCCGCTCGCAGTCCCTCCTGGCCCGGTCGCTTTCCTCGTCGTCCGCCTCGCCCTCCTCGTCGAAATCCTCATCCTCGTCGTCGAGCCCAAAGGCGTGGACGAGGGCATCGGCGTCATGAGAAAGGCGGGCGGCCAGCAAGACAGCAGCCTCATGATCCTCAGGACGCGCTTCCAGCGCGACACGAAGCCACCGCACGCACGGCCACTCATCATCGGGCTCCTCCATCTCGCCCGGGAGAAGACTCAGGAGTCTGCCGTATTCGCGCGCGGCATCGCAGTCGCCCCCCTGGGCGGCGCCTCGAACATTTTCCAGGTGATGTTGAACAAGGGTCATGACACAGGACCCTAGGAGTTTTGGCCCGGATCGGGGACTTATCCGGCCGCGGCACTCAGGTCGAGTCGCTTGTCCATATCAAGAAGGTGCCGAGGGCGTCATGCGCCCCGACGTGGACGCCCTCGACGTTATCCTGCTCATCGGCTACCTGACCCACCTGGAGCCCGCGGAGTGGGACGCCCGCGCCCCACCACCTCCTGCGCGTCATGCGAGGAAGCTCAGCGCGGCCTGGTCCGACCAGCGCTTCAGGAGATCCTGCAGTGCCCTTCTCACCTCGCTGGCGGTGGTGGTCGCCATCTCCTCGCCACGTGCTGGCATGCGGTCCTGCGCAGATCCTGCCACGGTGACAGAGCGGGCGATTCGTCCGCGATCCATTTAAGACAAACCACCCGGTCCACGCGATTGAGCTGGCCTATGTCAACGGCGTTGGCGCCGGGTTGGGCCAGGTCGGCAACCGCAGTTGCGACGGCATCGGTGCTGGGTCGGACGTAGATGCCGGGTGGGTGAGGTGTCGGCTCTCGGTGGCTGTCCGCTCACCAGGTCACCCGTAGCGTGTGCACGCCGTACACGATGCTGAAGGCCCGGAAGTCGGCCTGTTCGTCCGGGTCGGCCAGGGCGAGACCGGGGAAGCGCCGGAGCAGGGCGGGGAAGGCGATGCGCATCTCCATCCGGGCCAGCGGCGCCCCGAGGCAGTGGTGCACCCCGTGGCCGAAGGCGGCGTGACCGGCGGCTCCCCGGGTGATGTCGAGGGTGCCGGGATCGTCGATGAAGGCGGGGTCGCGGTTGGCGGCGGGAAGCGAGCACATCACGAGCGAGCCCGCGGGGATGGCATGCCCGGCGATCTCCACCTCCGTCGTGGTCGTGCGCGGCGGCAGCAACTGCACGATGGACAGCCAGCGCAGCAACTCCTCCACGGCGGGCTCGACCTGGGCCGGATCCTCGCGGATCCGCGCGAGCTGCTCCGGGTGCCGCAGCAGGGCCAGGGTGCCCAGGCCGAGCATGTTCGAGGTCGTCTCGTGCCCGGCCAGCAGCAGCAGCCCGGCGATGCCGACCAGCTCGTCGCTACTGAGATCGTCGCCGTGCTCGCGTACCAGCATGCCCAGCATGTCCTCGCCCGGATCCGCCTGCGCGCGGGCCACCAGGCCGGCCATGTAGGCGCGGTCCTCCCGCTGCGCCGCGACGCGCTGATCCATCGGCAAGGAGGTGTCCAGCAGGCGCACGGCGCGCTCGTGGAACTCCGCGCGGTCGGCCTGCGGCACACCCAGCAACTCGCAGATCACCAGCGAGGGCACCGGCAGCGCGAAGTGCTCCACCAGATCAGCCGGCTTACCGGCCCGCTCCAGATCGTCCAGGGCCGCCTGGACGATCTCGGTGATCCGCGGCTCCAGCCTGCGCATCCGGCGCATGGTGAACTCCGGGGTGAGCATCCGGCGCAACCGCGTGTGCTCGGGCGGATCGAACCCGATCAGCTGCCCGGCCTGCATCCTGGCCGACTCGTCGGCGCTCATCTGCCCAGATCCCGGGAACGGCGTCAAGGCGCTGCTGAACCGGGCCGGATCCGACAGCACCTGGCGAACGTCCTCATGGCGGCAGACCAGGTAGGCGGACGAGCCGAACGGCGTCTCGACCCGGACCACACCCTCTCCGTCGCGTACCCGGGCCAGCTCCTCGACCGGGTCGAACCCATTGCGCCGCATGTGCAGCGGCAATTCCGGCGTTTGCGTCATCGTCTGTCCATTCATCTCGTGATCGTGTGAGACCGTCAGGCGCGGGTCTTGGCCAGCAGGTCGATGATCTCGGCGGTGGTAGCGCTCTCGCCGAGGAGTGGGAAGATCCGTTCCATGCTGTGGCGATGCGCCTCCGCATCCCGATCGGCGATGGCGTCGGCCACCAGCGTGACGTTGTAGCCGTGTTCGTAGGCGGCGCGGGCGGTGGACTCCACGCCGATGCTGGTGGCGATCCCGGCCAGCACAAGCTGTGTGACACCGCGGCGGCGCAACTGCAGGTCAAGGTCGGTGCCGTGAAAGGCGCTCCAGGTGCGCTTGGTCACGGTGATGTCGCCGGGGTGGCCGGTCAGGTCATCGACGATGACGTCCCAGCCCGCGGGCAGAGGGCCGGGCGGGCGTGGAATCTCGGTGCGTCCTGGAGCAGCATCTGGTCCGTCCGCGCCGCCCGTGAGCCGGACCAGGACAACCGGGGCACCGTGGTGGTGAAAGGCGTCAGCCAGGTCGACCGCACGGGCCACCACCTCGGGGCCGGTGTAGGGGGTGGTGGGGAGGGCGACGACGAGGTTCTGCAGGTCGATGAGGACGAGTGCGGTCGTTGTGTCGATCGTGGTGACGGGCATGGGTGAGTCCCTTTCTGAGGATGCGGTGACGAATCCAGGCGCCCAAGGAGATCGGACCGTGCGTCTGGCTCAGAGGGAACTGCTGAGTCCCCGAGGGGCAAGGTTCGGAGGAAGCCCTTGTTCTCGAAGCTCAGCGTCGTGGAGCTCCGAAACCAGTGGCCGGCTCAGGGTTGGGTGTCGAGCCACTCCTGGAAGGTCGGGCCGGCGAGCTTGGCGTGCGGGCCGGGCAGGAACCCGCCCTCGGCGGCGATCTCGGCATCGGGCATGCCCGAGCCGTCGACGCCGACGACCTTGATGCCTCGGCGGGCGCCGAGGAGCGCGGCCACCTCCGCCAAGCTCTCCTTTCGGGGTCCGGCGATCTCGGGGATCGGCGTTCCCGGGGCGGGCTCGCCGGGGTCGAGGGCCAGGTCGACCAGTGTCTCGGCCACGGTGCGGCAGGCTACGAGCTGGGTGGGCAGGGCCGGGATGTAGGCGACGTCGTCCTGCTGCCAGTCCAGGAGCTGAGCGACGAACTCGTGGAACTGCGCGGCCCGCAGGATGCGCACGGGCAGCGGGCCGGACAGGAGGAGTTCCTCGTGCACCTTCTTGGCGGCGAGGAACCCGGCGGTGGCCTTGTCGACGCCGATGATGGACGCCACGGTGATCTGGGCGATTCCGGCCTTGCGGCCGTACTCGTGCAGATTGCGGGCCGACGTGCGGAAGAACTCCGTCGCCGCCTCCTGATCGGAGGCGTGCCACGAGGCGACGTCGATGATGGCCTTGACTCCGAGCAGGGCCTCGGCCAGGCCCTCACCGGTGATGATGTCCACGCCGGTGGCTCGGGACATCGGCACGACCTGGTGCCCCCGTTCGGTGAGGACGTCGACGACGTGGCGGCCCAGCCGGCCGGTCGCTCCTGCCACCGCGTACTTGGTGATGCTCATGCTTCCTGCCTTTCTTGCTCGCTGTAGTTCTGGCCGGGGGGCATGCCGGGGATCGGCTTGGCGATGAGAGCGGCGGGGGTGAAGAAGCCGATGTGGGCGATCGCCATGATGAGCGTCCAGAGCGCCTTGTCGTCGTAGTGTGCGGACGCCTTGGCGTACAGCTCGTCGGGGACGCGCTCCCCGGACGGGTTCGGGGACAGCACCGCCTCCACCAGCTCCAGCGCGACCCGTTCGGCGTCGGTGAAGTAGGTGGCGTCCCGCCAGGTCGCCACGGCGGTGATGCGCTCCTCCGGTTCCCCCGCCTGGCGCAGGTTGCCGGTTTCCCTGATGGTGAAGTACGTGCTGCCGAGCATCTGTCCGGCGCGCAGCTGCAGCAGGTGGATGGTGACCTGCGGAATCGAGCCGTTCTTCATGACCTTGTGCAGGCCTTCGGCGACCACCGCCATCTCGGGGACGAACGGGAGGGGGTTGGGCATGCGCGACCGGAGGTCGGTCGTCGTGGGTGTGGACATGGTTGGGACTTCCTTATTCGTGGTGTTGCGTCGTTACGAGCAAGAGATCCCGGCGACCCGCTCCTTGTGACAGCCAGGCCCATGTGACATAGACCACCGACCGTTGGTGTCACAAAGCGGCGGAGACCGGGATCGTATGGATATTGCACGGTCGCGAACGAACAGGCGGGAACCAGCGATGAGCGAACGAAGCGAGCAACCGACGGGCACACCCGAGCCCCTCGCTCGTGACCACCGCATGAACTCGGCTACCGAGGCGTTCGTCGCCCACCGCAACCTGCTGTTCACCCTCGCCTACGAGATCCTCGGTTCTGCCGCCGACGCCGAGGACGTCCTGCAGGAGACCTGGCTGCGGTGGGTGAGCGTCGACCTGGGCCCGGTGCTGGACCAGCGCGCGTACCTGATAACGATCGCCACCAGGCAGGCGCTGAAACGGCTGCGTACGCTGGACCGGCGCAAGGAGTCCTACGTCGGGCCGTGGCTGCCCGAGCCGTTGCTGACCTCGCCTGACGTGGCCGAGGACGTGGAGCTGGCCGACAGCGTCTCGATGGCGATGCTGCTGGTACTGGAGACGCTTCAGCCGACCGAGCGGGCGGTGTTCGTGCTGCGCGAGGTGTTCGATCTGGATTACGACGAGATCGCCGAGGCCGTCGACAAGAGCCCAGCCGCGGTCCGCCAGATCGCCCACCGGGCACGGGCACACGTCGCCGCGCGCCGGCCACGCGGCGCCGGCTCCCCGGCCGAGCACCGAGCCGCCCTCCAGGCTTTCCAGCGAGCGGTCGAAACCGGCGAGCTGCAGAGCCTGCTCGACATCCTCGCGCCGGACGTCGTCGCCCTGAGCGACGGCGGCGGTGTCAAGCATGCCCTGCTGCGGCCCATTGTGGGGATCGACAACGTCGCTCGCCTGCTGGCCGTCGGCTGGTGGAAGCGCGACGGGAAAAGGTCGGTCGAGCTGGTGCAGATCAATGGCGGCCCGGGGCTGCTCGTCCGAGTCAACGGCGAGATCGACGGCGTGCTGGCGGTGCGAGTGGAGAACGGCTACGTCACCGGCGCCTACCACGTACGCAATCCCGAGAAGCTGTCGCGTATGGAACAGGAGACCGCCGTGAGCCGCTGAGGCCGGAACGACCTGCCGGTCCGGCCCCGCGTCGGCTGTACCCGGGGAGCTGTTGCGTCGGGCGCTGTCGTAAGGGTGAACGACGCCGCGCATGCCATCCATACGACCAGGCCCACAAGGTGGCCTGAGAGGCTGTGGGCGTGACAGTTGATGCGGTTGAGGAGTTCGAGCGGCACCGCTCGAAGCTGTTCGGATTGGCCTATCGGATGCTGGGTTCGGCTGAGGAAGGCGAGGACGTCGTCCAGGACACCTTCCTGCGTTGGCATCAGGCGAGCACTGTCGAGTCGCCGTGGGCGTGGCTGGCCAAGGTCGCCACCAACCTGTGTGTGAACCGGTTGACGTCCGCGCGTGCGCGCCGGGAGAGCTATGTCGGTTTCTGGCTGCCGGAGCCGGTGCTGACCGAGGGCGGCGCTCTGGGCCCGCTGGACAGCGCCGAGCAGCGGGAGTTGGTCTCGCTGGCCTTCCTGGTGCTGCTGGAAAGGCTCAACCCGGTGGAGCGCGCGGTGTTCGTCCTGCGTGAGGCCTTCGACTACAGCCATCGAGAGGTGGCCGAGGTCATCGACTCGTCCGAGGCGAACTCCCGGCAGCTGTACACCCGAGCTCGCCGGCGTCTGGCCGAGGCGCGTGGCGGCTTCGATCGCCGGGTGGACCATGCCTACCGCCTCGACCTGGTGGAAAGCTTCCTGGCAGCCGCGGAACAGGGGGACCTGCCTGGGTTGGAGAGGGTGCTGGCCGAGGACGTGACCGTGTGGGTGGACGGTGGTGGCAGGGTCGGCGCTGCCCGGCGGCCCATCTCCGGTATCGCCCGGGTGGCGCGTTACCTGGTGGGCTCATTGAGCATCTCCGGCCAAGGGGTGAGGTTGTCGGCCGCGGAGGTGAACGGCACGCTGGGGCTGCTGGCCCGCGCCGGTGAGGAGTTGGTCGGCGTGCTGGTGCCGGAGACGTCGGACGGCCGGATCAGCGGGATTCGCATCATCGCCAACCCCGACAAACTCCGGTTGTCACATTCCGGAGGCCTATCCGGTTCTAAATGGGTGACCGCGAACGCCGGGACCCGGCGTGAGGCGGTGACCTGACAGCCGCGCGAGGCCGGAACGCTCCGGCATCGCGCTCTCCGTGAGGGGTTTCTACCCGTGACGAACCCGTTCCTGGTGACGGGCGGTACCGGCCGGCTCGGCCGCGCGCTCGTGCCACAACTTCTGTCGGCCGGTCATGCCGTCCGCGTGCTGAGCCGCAAGCCGCCGTCGGACGAGCAGACATGCCGTGGTGACCTGCTCACCGGTGAGGGCCTGGAGGAATCGCTCGACGGCGTCGGCGTGATCGTCCACTGCGCGACCGGTAACGACCGTGCGGACATTGATGGCACGCGCAACCTCATCCAGGCGGCGGTGCGAGCAGGGCGCCCGCATCTGGTGTACGTGTCCATCGTCGGCGTCGGCCGGGTGGACATGCCCTACTATCGGGCGAAGCTGGCCTGTGAGCAGCTCGTGGAACGCTCCGGCCTGCCGTGGACGATCCAGCGCGTGACCCAGTTCCACGAGCTCATCGTCTGGATGTGCACGAGCCAGCGGTGGCTGCCGGCGATCGTGATGCCCAGCGGTGTCAGCTTCCAGCCCATCGACGCGAGCGAGGTGGCCGCCCGCCTGGCCGCGCTGGCAGGCGCGCCGCCGGCCGGCCGGGTGCCGGACCTGGGCGGGCCCGAGGTGCGCCCCGCCGCCGATCTGGCCCGCGTCTATGCTCGCTCGCGCTCCAGCCGCCGGCCGGTGGTGTCGGTGCCAATGCCTGGGGCCGGCATCCGCGGCTTCCGCGAAGGTGGACATCTGACCCCCGAGCACGCCGACGGACGGATCACCTTCGAGAAGTTCCTCACCGCATGAGCGCCCGCACCTGGCTGCGCGCGGGCCTGGCCTTCCTCGCCGTGGCGCAGTTCGCCGTGGGGGGCTGGGCGCTGTTGCTGCCCCGCTCGTTCTTCGACATCCCCTGGGTGGGAATGCGCATGCCGTACAACGCGCATCTGATGATGGACTACGGCGCGATGAGCCTGGCCACGTCGGTGGTGCTGGGCGTGAGCGTTTTCATCGTACGGCGGAGCATGGCCCGTACGGCGCTTGCCGTGTACCTGGTGTTCGCCGCGCCGCACCTGGCGATCCACATCCGGCTGTTGCACCATCTCACGCCCGGCGAGCGCGTGCCGTTGCTGATCGCACTCTCGGCGGCCGTCGTGATCCCGCTGGTGCTGCTTCCGCTCACCAGCCGGCTCGAAAAGGCGTAATTCCTCGAACTTCCCGCAGAAAGTGTCTTTGTCATGCCCGAAAACGTTCCGTTGCCGATCCGCAGGGATGCGGCCTGCCCGTTCAGCCCTGACCCAGAGATGGCCCGGCTGCGTGAAAACGATCCCGCCGCGGCCTCCCAGACACTCCTGCCGACCGGCGAGCTGGTAGACGTCCGGCTGGTCACCGGGTACGTCCGCCAGCGCCCCAAGCACCACCGCGTCGTACGACTCCGCCGCGTAACTCATATCGTCGTGCTCGGATCGGCCGTCCTGATGCGCGCCGCGAAGTTCGGGGCTGGTGTACCAGGCGGTCGAGCAGCTTCACGCCCTGGGTGGACAGCGCTCGCTCGGCGCTGTCGTCCAGTGTGAAGATCATCGCGGTAGGCTAGCCGTCCTCGACAGCGAGATGGCCGAGCAGTTTGCCCTGCAAGGTGTCGGCGGCCGCACATGCCCTGGTCATACGCGGTGATGAGGACGCCCGAGGTCGCAGCCGGAGAGATCACCGCAACGCCGGCGTCCGCGACCTCGTTCAGGGCGAGGCTGACCCGAAAGACCACTCATCCCCTGTCCTACGGTCCAACCCGCCATCTTTGGCCGAACCAAGAAACGATCATGCGGAGAACGGGCTAGAGGGCGAGGGTTTCCGGGTCTACGGCGTTGGCCATGGCCTGGGCGCCCTTGTCATTGAGGTGCATGCCGTCGCCGCTGTCCAGGGCGGGGTGGATGTAGTCGGGGGCTTCGGGGTTCTCGACAGCTTGGGCCACATCGAAGACGGCGTCGAAAGTGTCGGTGGTACGGATCCAGTCGTTCACCTCGCGTCGGGCGACGAGGCCCTCGGGGGTGCTGATCCCGGGGTAGATGGCGCCCGCGAAGGGGCCGATGGTGGCGGCGAGGATCTTCAGGTCGGCCTTGTGGGCGCGGTGGGCCAGAGCCTTGAAGCCCTCGATGAGGGCGTCGGAAGTGGCGGGAGGCTCGCCGGACATGCCGGGGAGGCCGAGGTCGTTGATGCCGAAGTGCACCAGGACGTGGGTCAGGCCGGGAATCGAGAGGACGTCGCGGTCGAAGCGCGCCAGCGCGTGCTCGCCGACCTCGTCCCGCAGCAGGCGGTTTCCGGCGATGCCCTGGTTGACGACCCATCCCCGCCTGAGGCGCCGGTTGAGGACGTCCACGGAGCGGTTGTTCGCGCCGGTGGTGGAGCCGACTCCTTCGAACCAGGAGTCGCCGAACGCCACGGCGATCGTGGTGTCGTCCGGGGTGAGCACGTCGACGCCCGAGACGTAGAACCTGGCTTCTACCTGCTCGGCCTCAACGAGTGCGGGAGAGGTGACGTGGTTCCCACCGACGATGTGAGCGGTCTCCATGGGCTTGTGGGAATAGGTGGCCAGGCCTGTCTCCTCAGGGAGGTAGAGGCTGAGGAACAGGTCGGCGCCGGCGGCGACGGGGAGATCCATCGGGTCAGCGGCTGCCTCTTCTCCCGGCGGGATGGTGAGCTTCTCGGCGCCGTTGAAGGTGAGGACGGCCTGCCCGTGCTCGGTGGCGGCCGTCGCGGCGGCGATGGTCAAGGGGGTGCGGCCGTAGAGGTTCGTCAGGCGTACGCGGAGGCGTTCTCCGCCGCCGGCCATGTGGAGCACCTGACGTACTGTCTGGTTGGCGAAGCCGCGCGGCTCGGTGAGCTGGATCTGCTCGTAGGGACTGATCACGGCGGTGCGGAAGCCGGCTGTCCAGATCATGCTTGCTCCATGGGTAGTTATGGGGAATGTCGCCGTTCAGACGGGGATCAGGATGGTCTTTCCGGCCAGCCGTCCGGCGGTGGCTTCGTCGTGGACGGTGGCCAGGTCGGTCAGGGGGCGCCGCTCGGCCACCTCGATCTTCAACTCACCGGCGTCGGCGCGGGCGATCAGCTCGGTGAGCTGGGTGGCGTCGCTGCGCACGAACACCCGCACGGTCCGCACCCCGCGTCCGGCGTCGTCGGGTCCGGGGGTGGTGCTGACAAAGGCTGCGCCGTCGGTGACCGGGTCGCGCGGTCTCCTGCGGGCTGGTGGGTGCCAGGTTCAGCACCACGTCGAATCGCTGCCCGGCCACCGCCTCCAGAACGGGGGTGGCGGTGTAGTCGATGATCCGGTCCGCGTCGAAGGGGCGGATGCGCGCGCTGGCGGTCGCGGTCACGCCGGCACCGGCTCGCTTGGCGAGCTGAACCGCGTACCCGCCGACCGCGCCGCCCGCACCGAACAGCATGTCGGGAGCGGGTTGCAGCCATGGCACCTCCGGCTGGTGGGAGCGCAGCGTCTCGTCCGGGTCGTCGCTCGGGCCGCCCAGCCCGGAGGGCACATCCTCTGCGTCGTGGATCGAGCCGAGCATCCGGTAACAGTGCGCCAGCAACTCCCGCCGGAAGGGCTCGCTCAGCCGGACGAACCCCTCGTCGGGCGCATCGTCGGCCATGTCCGGCTGTCGTTGTGCCGTCCGCGTCATCGCCCCTCCACTCATCCCATCGGCCAGATCATGGCGAGCATCGCCGCAGCCATGAGAGCGTGGGCCAGGTGGGAGATCCTGTCGGTGACGGCTAATGACGCGCCACCGGAGCCGGGTCGCACGCCGCGGAGCAAGAACCACAGTCCGGTGCCCGCGAGCACAAGGATGAGTATCCACCTGAGTGGTACGGACTCGATCATTCCATGACTCCCGTGCATTCCATGACCTTCGTGTTCGAGATGGAGAGGTGACGCCTCCGTTCGGAGGCGTCACCCTTGCCATGCGGCTCAGTGGTGCGCGTGGTGGGAGTGGCCCCCTGCGCCGTCGTAGGCATCGTGATAGGGGAACTCGTTAACGTAGCGCTGGCGGCCGAGCGGGGTCAGGTCGAGATAGTGGTAGGTGCTCAACATCACCTCGGCGCCGCGCCCGTAGGTCGAGTAGGTGTGGAAGACGGTGTCCTGGTCGCGGACGAAGACGCTCATGGCCTGGGCGTCGCCGTTCACGGCGTACTCCAGGCCCTCCCGTTCCATGGTCGCCTTGTCCTTGTAGTTGTACTCGACGGGCGCGACGGACTCGTCGTTGGTGGCGTGAAAGTCGTAGTTGAAGTCGCTACCGGCCGAGGAGTACCACGGGATCGTCCACCCCATCCGCTCCTTCCACCTCTCGATCTTGGCCAGCGGTGCGCGGGAGACGAGCACGAACGTGGTGTCGCTGCCGTGCAGGTGCTCCAGGCGCCCCACGTTGTCGACCGCGAACGAGCAGCTCGGGCAGCCTTCTTCCCAGCCCTCGTTCCACATGAAGTGATAGACGATGAGTTGGGGGCGGCCCTCGAACAGGTCGCCGAGGCCGGCCTTACCGGCGGAGCTTTCGAACGTGTAGTCCTTGTCGATCCTGACCATCGGCAGTTCGCGGCGCTGTGCGGTGACCGCGTCCTGCGCCCGCATGACTTCCTTCTCCTGCGGCAGCAGCTTCAGCCGAGCTGCCAGCCACTCCTCGCGGGACACGACCTGCGGAAGAGCCATTGCCTTCTCCTTCTGCTGCATTTAGATCATGGTGTGAAGAAACGGTAGGAACCGACAACCGTCGCGCCGGCACTCACGGGCGGGCCGGCCATGCGGTCGGCCGCACCACGCTGAAACTCCTGGAACGCGGCCAACCGCGACAACGGATTGTCATCCCCCTCCACGAGCACGACGTGCACGAAACTCACCCCGTCGGCCAACAGGAACGCCGCGTAACGCAACCCCGGAGGAGCCACCTCGGTCGTCTGCCGACCCTCTACCTGTACTGAGGCGGCGCTCTGCCAAAACTCATCGGTCCTGCTCCGAGGCGTCTCAACGCCCGGCAATCGGATGCGGTTCGCCCCCGGGCAAACCTGACGCCAGGTTCACCATCGGGCGAGTGTCTTTCAGGTGCGGATGCCACACCGGAGGGGCAGCCGCATCGCGGCCGCCGGCAGAGTCCGGTCCAGCCCTCAACCGCCACCGGGATCAGGCCGGCGATGACGCGAGTAACCAGGGCGGGGGACACGATGACGGCGAACCTCGCTGTGTCGCTGAGCATCATCGCGGCGAAGGTGGCCGGGCCGTCGCGCGAGGAGGCTCCCGAAATCGGGAACCTCCCCCTAGGCAAGGCCGAGCGTTTCGTCGCCACCCACCTGGATGCACATCGGTGGCAGGCCGGTCAAGTCGGCGTAGAGCGGGCTGGCGAGCGGATCCTTCGGGTCGGCACCGCCCAAGAACATGGCCGCCAGCCCTGCCACGACCTCCTTGTAGAAGAAGGCTTCCGTCTCGCGGTTCGTCTCGAAGGTTTGGCTGCTGAGCGCCATGTCCACCCACGGCGACATCAGCATCACCGCGGCCGCCGTGGGAAGGCCCAGCTCGCGGGCGCGCAGCATCGTCGAGACGGACAACCCGCCTCCAGACGAATCGCCGACGACCGCGAGCGACGTGCTTGGCGTCGATCCCCTGATCGAGCAACCAGCGGTAAGCGGTAGCGGAGTCATCGAGCGGTGCAGGATGGGGATGTACGGGGGAATAGCGGTAGCCGGTGAGCAGCGCGCGGGCCCCGATGGCCTTTGATTTCGAGGTAGTCGATGCCGCCGGGCTCGGCCGTCAGGTCACCCCAGTAGTGTTGCCCCACCCTGTCAGCGTGATGTGACCGAGTTGCGAACTGGCTTTGAGCTGGAAGCACTCAGGGTGAGGCACGATTGCCGTGTCCTCACCCTGCATGTTGGGTGTTACTCCCTCCACTGCTCGGCGGGCGACACGCCCGGGAGCGGCTTGCCTATGAGGGCGAGGGGGATGAAGAAGAAGACCTGGCCGATCGAAATGGTGAGCGTGGCGAGCGCCTTGTCGTCGTAGTGGGCGGATGCCTGGGCGTACAGGTCGTCGGAGACTCGCTCGCCGTGCGGGTTGGGGGTGAGGACGGCCTCCACGAGCGCCAGTGCGACCCGCTCGGCGTCGGTGAAGTAGGGCGCGTCCTGCCAGGACGCCACGGCGGTGATGCGCTCCTCCGCTTCCCCGGCCTTGCGGAGGTCGCCGGTGTGCAGGACGGTCAGGTAGGTGTTACCGACGAGCTGGCCCGCGCGCAGCTGGACCAGGCTGATCGTGGTTTTCGGGATCGAGCCGTTCCCGGTGGCCTTGAACAGGGCTCCGGCGACCCCTCCCAGCTCGGGGATGAGCGTGGCGGGGTTGGGCAGTCGCGACTGGCGGTTCTCCCGCGCGGTCGTTGTGGACGTGGTCATGGTGGGTTCTTCCATTCTGGATCTCGGTGGTGTCACTGCCATGACGAAACGCGAGGGGTAGACGTAACAGATGAACACGATCGATTTCCGAGCGGCGCCGTGACGACTGCTCTGCCGCCACGCTGCCTTGGTCGATTCACGTGTGCGTGGTAGGTGATTCCGCCCTCGGCCGCGAGCTTCGATGATGCGGATGAGCAGCAGCGCGAGTCAGCACAAGATGACGTGCGCACGGATGCGTTCCTCCAGGCGGTGGTAGACGGGCCGCAGATCGATGATCGACTGCTTGTCGACGACCAGCGGGACGCGCATGACCGTCCGGTCGAGGTCGGTACCCCGCAGGAAGTCCTCCATCAACGCGGCATCCGCCATCTGTGCGCCGATCACGATCTTGGCGAACGGGGTGGTCAGGTAGCGCATCTCGAAGCCGGCGCCCGGTTCGCGCCTGGGCGGATTCGGGCGGCCGGGGGTAGGGATCGTGGTGACCCCCACGCCGCTGACCACGACCAGACGGCGTACGCCGGTCGCCCGCATCGCCTCGGCGATGGTCCGCGCCCGTCGAGGAGACACCGGTTCGGTCTTCTTCCGCGAGCCCAGAGCGAACAGCACCGCGTCGGCGCCCTCGATCGCGGACGCGAGCGTCATCAGCTCAGGGTCGGCTCACATCCGCGGTGAGCTTACGGACGTCCGCGTCCAGCAGGTCACAGGCGAATCCTGCGGCCTCCAACCGGAGTAGGTCGCCTTCCGGTAATCGCCGGTGCTCTCCACCGCCACCGGGTGCACACCCCAGCGGCGCAACCAGTCTGACAACGCGACGAGCCGACCCTCGCCGCGCACCACGTATCAGTTTCATATAATATGAATATCGTAGAAAGTCTGACCGAAGAAAGGCCTGTCATGATCCTGGTAACCGGTGCCACCGGCACCGTCGGACGCCCCCTGGCCGGCGTGCTCGCCGGCGAAGGCATCAAGGTGCGTGCCGTCACCCGCGACCCGCAAGCGGCCGGTCTGCCCGCCGGCGTCGAGGTCGTCGTGGGCGACCCGTCGCGGCCGGACACCATGGGCGCGATCCTGGAGGGCGTCTCCTCTCTCTTCCTTCACCCGCGCGCCGTGGGAGAAGCGGCCGCCGACCTGCTGGCGCTCGCCAAGGAGCGCGGCGTCCAACGAGTGGTGGCGCTCTCTGCCGTCAACGTCGACGACGACCTGGCCGACCAGCCGTCCCGCTTCCAGGGGGATAGGAACAAGGAGGCAGAGGATGCCGCCGTCGCGAGCGGCCTGGACTGGGTGAGCCTGCGGCCCGCCTCCTTCGCCGTCAACACCCTCCGCACGTGGGCCCCTCAGGTCCGTGCCGGCGACGTCGTCCGCGGCCCGTACGCCGCGTTCGCCGAGCCTCTGATCCACGAAGGGGACCTGGCGGAGGTCGCTGCCCGCGCGCTGCTCGGCGCCGAGTTGACCTTCCAGAAGGTGCGGCTCACCGGCCCGCGCTCCCTGTCCCACGAAGAGTTGGTGGCGGCCATCGGCGAGGTGATCGGCCGGCCGCTGCGCTATCAGGAAGTTCCGCCGGAGGCATTCGAGCAGAGCATGATCCAGCGCGGCCTCCCGAAGCCATTCGTCGAGGCCCTGCTGGCCAGGTACGCCCGAGGTGCCGGGCCCGCCGAGGGCGTGACCGACGAGGTGGAGAAGATCCTTGGCCGCCCCGCGCGCACCTTCAGCGAGTGGGTCGCCGACCACGCCGCCGCCTTCCAGAACTGACACGGTCCAGAGATCAAGGAGAAGACCATGGTTGACGCAGAGCGCACTCCGCAGCAGGGCATCCGGGTGTTGCGTACGCCCGAGGCCCGCTTCGAAAGTCTGTCCGACTACCCGTTCGCGCCGCACTACGTCGAGATCGACGCGAACGACGGCGCCGGCACCCGGCTGCGCGTGCACTATGTGGACGAACGACCGAGCGATCCGGCCAAGGCGTCCGGGGAGACGGTTCTGCTGCTGCACGGCGAACCGACGTGGAGCTACATCTACCGGCACATCATCCCGCCACTGGTCGCGGCCGGGCATCGCTGCGTGGCCCCCGACCTCATCGGCTTCGGCAAGTCCGACAAGCCTGGCGACCGGTTCTCCTACACCTATCAGAGCCACGTCGGCTGGCTGACGGAGACGGTGCTCGACCGCCTCGACCTGCACGACATCACCTTGGTGGGCCAGGACTGGGGCGGCCTGCTGGGCATTCGCATGGTGGCCGAGAACCCCGGCCGGTTCCGTCGCGTGCTGGCGACCAACACCTCTTTCCCCACGGGAGAAGAGGAGCTCGTCGCCAACTTCGCCATCTGGCTTCAGCTCAGCCAGCGGTCAAACCCGTTCGACATCGCCAAGGTCATCGACAGGGGCACCGTGAACGAGCTGGACCCGGCCGTGGGCGCCGCGTACAACGCGCCGTTCCCGGACGAGTCGTACCTGCAAGGGGCACGCCAGTTCCCGCTGCTCATCCCGATCACCCCCGTCGACGAGGCGTCGGCGGCGAACCGCAAGGCGTGGGAGGTGCTGGAGAACCTGCACACCCCGTTCCTGGTCGCGTTCAGCGACAGGGACTACGGAGTCGGCGGCGGCCCGGACAGCCTGCGCAACCGCATCGCGGGGGCTGCGGGACAAGCGCACACCACCATCGAGAACGCCGGCCACTTCGTCCAGGAAGACAAGGGACCGGAACTCGCCGCCATCATCGACTCCTTCATCCACTCGACACGCTGAGTCGAGCTCATTGCTGCTCGCAAAGGAAACCGATCATGAGAAACGATTCGCTCGCTGGATACATACGCTTTCTAAGTCTGACCTTCGCAGGGCTGTTCGCCGGATTCGTCACCGGGGTCCTCATCTTCGAGCTGTCCCTGCGCGACTACGACGGGTCCGTGTACACCCAGGTCCGGCAGATCGAACTCGACCGCCTGGACACCCTCGCCTCCGTCACCCTGATTCCGGCGCTGATCACCACCGCGATCCTGGTCGCCCTCGCGGCCAAGGGCAGAGGCCGTGCCTTCTGGCTGACGTCGGCGGCGCTCGTCCTGCTGGTGACCGTCTTCGTCACGACGCTGATCGTCAACCTCCCCATCAACGGCGATCAGGCCGGGTGGAGCGTCACGGCGCCTCCCCCGAACTGGGCCGACATCCGTGATCGCTGGCAGATCGCACACGCGGCGCGTACGGTCGCGGCCGTACTCGCCTTCGCCCTGCTGGTCGCGGCGGCGATCGTCAACGCCAAGCAGTCCCTCCCGCACCTGGTCGATCGCTCGCCGACGGACCGCTCAGCCCCCGCCCCCGCGTACGAGGGTGGTCGAGGGTGAAGGAGATCGAGTTGTCCGCCGGGAGGGTCGCCTACGAGGACGTGGGTGAAGGGCCCACGCTCGTGCTGTTGCACGGGCTGATGATGGACGCCTCCCTGTGGGACGAGGTGATCGCCGACCTGTCGGCCGATCACCGATGCGTCGCGCCGACGCTGCCGCTGGGTGCCCACCGCCACGCCATGCACGCCGACGCCGACCTGTCGCTCGCCGGGATCGCGCGGCTCGTCGCGGAGCTCCTCGAACGCCTCGATCTCCATGACGTCACCCTCGTCGGCAATGACACCGGCGGCGCGCTCGTCCAACTGCTCATGAGCGACGGCGACGCACGCGTGGGGCGGGTCGTGCTCGCCTCATGCGACGCGTTCGACAACTTCCCGCCAGGGCTGACAGGCAGGACACTCGTCCTCGCCGGCAAACTCTCACCCCGGATGTTCGGGCTGTTCATGCAGCAGATGCGGCTCCGGATGCTCCGGCGGCTCCCGCTCGCGTTCGGCCGGCTGACCCTGCGCGGAGACGCCGCCACCGCCCGCTGGCTGAGGCCGGTCCTGACGCAGCCGGAAATCCGCCGCGACACCGTACGAACCCTTCGAGCGGCGGCGGC
>NZ_JBHSPA010000058.1:0-610 GCF_042656245.1 Nonomuraea insulae | reverse complement strand
ACCGGTCAACCCCATCCAGTCTCACCCGGCCGTGTCCCTGCCCCGTCCACGCCATGTCATGGTTGTGTCACAGCCGCACCGGCAGCCGCACCGACAGCCGCACCGGCAGCCACGCTGGGCGGTCGCGTCGACGATCACCCGACAACCGTGCCGGGCGGTCGCACCGGCAGCCGGACCGGCGGTCGTGCCAGCGGCAGCCGCCGTCGACGTCGTGCCTGGCGGTCACGCCGACAGCCGCACCGACAGCCGCCCCGACAGCCGTGCCGGGCGGTCGCGCCAGCAGCCGCGGTCGACGTCGTGCCGGCGGTCGCGCCGACAGCCCTGCCGACGGTCGCGTTGACAGCCGCACCACCCGAGGGTCGCCGTCGACAAACGGTGACATGTGGCGGACGGCGCGCGTACATTCGGTGCCAATCGTAGTGGCCATGGACGAACCACGCACGATCCCAGCGGGGCCCCGGGACCGGCTGTTCGCCGCGGTCACGCTGGTGCTGGCCGTGCTGCTGCTGCCGGCGGCGTTCGCCTGCCGTCCCGGCCGCGCGCGTGAGCTGGCCTGCCGCTGGGCGCTGCGGATGCGTTTTCCCGCCGAGGAACTGACCGGGCTCACCGA
>NZ_JBHSPA010000057.1:171589-223965 GCF_042656245.1 Nonomuraea insulae | reverse complement strand
TCAACGAGGCCCTTCCCCATTGGTGGCGATGGCCCAAGAACTTCGGACTTACTCGTCTAGTCTGCGTCTACGACAGAAAACCCGAGCTCGGAAGAGTGGAGGCGTCCCCTTGACGCAGACCAACCCCGCGGACGCCCCCATGGACGCGAACATGTTCGGTGACCTGCACCGGGGCACGCTCCCCGACCGGATGGGCATCGAGTTCCTCGAGACCGGGCCCGAGCGGGTCGTGGGCCGGATGCCGGTCGAGGGCAACAGGCAGCCGTACGGGCTGCTGCACGGCGGGGCGTCGGCGGTGCTGGCGGAGACGCTGGGATCGGTGGGGGCGGCCATCCACGCGGGGCCCGACAGGATCGCGATGGGGATCGAGATCAACGCCACCCACCACCGTTCTGCGACCTCCGGCTACGTCACGGGCGTCGCCACCAGGGTGCACGGCGGACGCTCGCTGGCGACGTACGAGATCGAGATCAGCGATGAGCAGGGGCGGCGCGTGTGCACCTCCCGTCTCACCTGCATGTTGCGCGACCGCTGACCCGTCTGCCACTTTTCCTGACCCTTTGCGCATGGCCCCCGCGGGTCGCTACGGTGGGTGCACCAGAGCCCGCGGGGAGGCCCAGTAGAAAACGTGTTCGGCCCTTCCGCATGCGGGGTGTCCCGCCCGCGGCAGGGGAAGCCCTTACATGGCCCCAAAGGCCGTCCCCGCGGGCTCGTTCACGGTCTCCGGCGATCGTTATCGATCCGCCCCCCGAAGCGCCAGGCGTCAAGCCCGATTTAGCCCCTGACCAGGCTCGTTGATTCCTCACATCAGTGACACACACATGTCACTAATTGGTGACGAACGATACTGAAACGGGCGTCTCCGGAATAAGCTCCCGCCATTGCATCCCAGTTGTGCCTGCGATGCGCGCGTGTCGAGATGGAGGGGCACAACCCCGCCTTGACCTACTTGAGGGAGCACCATTGCGCAGAGCCGTGATCGCGTTCACGGCCTTCCTGGGTGGACTCATCTTCCTGCTGGCCGGTCCCGCCCAGGCGGACCCGGCCGACTGCCAGGGTTTGAGGGGAACACTCACATTCCAAGGCCAGCCAGTGAACGGCGCCAAAATCGCTGTGACCGACGAGGGCGGACAACCCGTCGAGACGGTCACGAGTAACGCCCAAGGCACGTGGGAAGTCCAGGTCGACAAAAAGGGTAAGTACAAGGCCACCCTGGATGTCAGCACCCTGCCGCAGAACGCCGAGGTGCGCGGGGGCAACAACGTCCGCACGCCGACCGTCTACGAGGACAACTGCTCCGCGGTCCTGTTCGCGCTCCAGGCCAAGAGCGCCCCAGGCCAGGCTCAGGAGGAAGCCCCCGGAAGCACGTTCTGGGGACAGGCCGCCCAGCTGACCTTCGAGGGCGTCAACCTCGGCCTGATCATCGCCCTGGGCGCGCTGGGCCTGTCGCTCATCTACGGCACCACCGGCCTGACGAACTTCGCCCACGGCGAGCTGATCACGCTCGGCGCGGTCATCGCCTACGCCTTCAACGTCGGCTTCGGCATACAGCTGATCCCCGCCGCGGTGCTCGCCGTCGTGGTCGCGGGAGCGCTGGGCTACGGCCAGGACCGCCTGTTCTGGGGGCAGCTGCGCAAACGCGGCACCGGCACCATCGCCATGATGATCATCTCGATCGGCGTGGCGATCCTGCTGCGCAACCTCATCCAGTTCTTCTTCGGCGCGCAGAACGAGAGTTTCACCGACTACAACACCCAGGCGGGCATCACGATCGGCCCGATCAGCGCGGCGCCCAAGAACCTCTGGGCGATCGGCATCGAGCTCGCGGTCCTCATCGTCGTGGGCCTGGCCCTGATGAAGACCCGGACCGGCAAGGCCGCGCGCGCCGTCTCCGACAACCCGGCGCTGGCCGCCTCCTCGGGCATCAACGTCGACCGGATCATCCGCATCATCTGGGCCTCGGGCTCGGCCGTCGCGGCGCTGGCCGGCATCATGCTCGGCGTCTCGCAGTCGCTGAAGTTCACCATGGGACAGGACATCCTGCTGCTCATCTTCGCGGGCGTCACGCTCGGTGGGCTCGGCACGGCCTTCGGCGCCCTGGTCGGCTCGCTCGTGGTGGGCATCTTCATCCAGGTTTCCACCCTGTGGGTGCCACCGGAGCTGAAGTCCGTCGGTGCGCTGGCCGTACTGATCATCGTGCTTCTCTTCCGGCCGCAGGGCATCCTGGGCCGCCGCGAGCGGATCGGGTGACGGGGGTAACACATGGACTGGCTCACGATTCTCACCACCACCGTCCACGCCGCCATCGGCTGGGAGACCGTCGTCTACGGCCTGGCCGCGATCGGCGTCAACATCCACTTCGGCTACACCGGCCTGCTCAACTTCGGCCAGTCGGCGTTCATGGCCGTGGCCGGGTACGGCCTGGCCGTCACGGTCACCGTCATGAACATGCCCTTCTGGGTCGGCATCCTGGTGGGCCTGGCGGCCGCGGTGGTCCTCGCGCTCCTGCTGGGCATCCCGACGCTGCAACTGCGTGCCGACTACCTGGCGATCGTGACCATCGCCGCGGCCGAGATCGTCCGGCTCGTCTTCCGCTCGGTGTACTTCAAGGACATCTTCGGCGGCTCCGACGGCCAGCGCGGCTTCAACGGCGACTTCTACGCGATGAACCCCTACCCGACCGGCCATTACGGCATCGGCCCGTTCGGCTTCGACGAACGCACGATGTGGCTGCTCACCGTCGGCTGGATCGTCGTCCTGCTCAGCTGCCTGGTGGTCTACCTGCTCATGAAGAGCCCGTGGGGCCGCGTGCTCAAGGCGATCCGCGAGGACGAGGACGCCGTGCGGGCCCTGGGCAAGAACGTCTTCGCCTACAAGATGCAGTCGCTGCTCCTGGGCGGCATCATCGGCTGCTTCGGCGGCTTCTTCTACGGCCTCTACAACGGCGCCGTACAGCCCGACGTGTTCGGCACCGAGATGACCTTCTTCGCCTACACCATCGTCATCCTCGGCGGCGCCGCCCGCGTCTTCGGGCCGGTCGTCGGCGCGATGATCTTCTGGGTGCTGTTCGTCTTCGTGGGCAACCTGCTGGCCGAACTCGTGTCCAACGGGTACATCCCGTTCATGACCACCATCCAAGTAGGCCCCATCCGCTATGTCCTGGTTGGTCTAGGCTTCATCCTGTTGCTGGTCATCCGGCCACAAGGCATCTTCGGGGACAAGAGGGAGATCGCCATCGATGCGCGATGACACGATGACCGCCGGCCCCAAGGCGACGGCGCTGGCCGCGTTCAAGGACATGCCGCGCGAGCCCGGCGTGCCCAAGCCCGACCCGATCCTCGTGGTGGACAACGTGGTGCGCCGCTTCGGCGGCCTGACCGCCGTGGAGGTGAACCACGTCGAGATCCAGCGTGGCTCCATCACCGCGCTGATCGGCCCCAACGGAGCCGGCAAGACCACGTTCTTCAACCAGCTCACCGGGTTCGACACGGCCGACTCCGGGTCGTGGACGTTCAACGAGCGGCCCATGAACGGCGTGCCCGCGCACCGGGTGGCACGTTCCGGCATGGTGCGCACGTTCCAGCTCACCAAGGCGCTGTCGCGGCTGACGGTGCTGGAGAACATGCGGCTGGGCGCCCAGCAGCAAAGGGGCGAGAACTTCTTCCGCGCCCTGGTGCCGCGCTTCTGGCGTACGCAGGAGGACGAGATCACCGAGCGGGCCGAGGAGCTGCTCGCCCGCTTCAAGCTCGACACCAAGCGCGACGACTTCGCCGGGTCGCTGTCCGGCGGCCAGCGCAAGCTGCTGGAGATGGCCCGCGCGCTCATGGTCCAGCCCGAGCTGGTCATGCTCGACGAGCCCATGGCCGGGGTGAACCCGGCGCTGACGCAGTCGCTGCTCGGCCACGTCAAGGACCTGCGCGAGCAGGGCATGACGGTGCTGTTCGTGGAGCACGACATGGACATGGTCCGCGACATCAGTGACTGGGTGATCGTCATGGCTCAGGGCCTGGTCATCGCCGAGGGACCGCCCTCGACGATCATGTCCGACGAACGGGTGATCGACGCCTACCTGGGCGCCCACCACGACGCGCCACTGTCGGAGACCGAGCTGGAGGCCCAGCTCAACGAGGCCGAGGCGGCTCTGTCGGCCGAGATCGAAGAGGAGACGCAGAAGTGAACGCCGAAGAGCCGGAGCCGGCTCAGTCCAAGGCGGCCATCACCGACCGCAGCGCTCACGTGGAAGGCGCCGAGGGCGCCGTGCTGCGCTGCGACGAGCTGATCGCGGGCTATCTGCCGGGCGTCAACATCCTCAACGGCTCCGACCTGTACGTGGGGGACGGCGAGCTGATCGGCATCATCGGCCCCAACGGCGCCGGCAAGTCGACCCTGCTCAAGGCCATGTTCGGGCTGGTCAACATCCGCAGCGGCACGGTCCTGCTCAAGGGTGAGAACATCACGAACATGAAGGCCCACTCGCTGGTGGCGCGCGGGGTCGGCTACGTGCCGCAGAGCAACAACGTCTTCCCCAGCCTCACCATCGAGGAGAACCTCGAGATGGGCGCCTTCCAGGTGCCGGGCAAGTTCAAGGAGCGCTTCGAGTTCGTGGCCGAGCTGTTCCCCGCGCTCAAGGAGCGGCGCAAGCAGCGCGCCGGCTCCCTGTCCGGCGGCGAGCGGCAGATGGTGGCCATGGCCAGGGCGCTCATGACCGAGCCCTCGGTGCTGCTGCTCGACGAGCCGTCGGCAGGCCTGTCGCCGAAGCTGCAGGACCTGGTGTTCATCCAGGCCCAGCAGATCAACAAGGCCGGCGTGACCGTGATCATGGTGGAGCAGAACGCGCGGCGCTGCCTGCAGATCTGCCACCGCGGCTACGTCCTCGACCAGGGCCGCAACGCCTACACCGGAACCGGGCTGCAGCTCGCCAACGACCCCAAGGTCATCGAGCTCTACCTCGGGACGCTCGCGAAGGCGTAACGAAACGATTGAGACGGGGAAGGGGCTCCCACGGGGCCCCTTTCCCGTCTTTTAATGAGCGATGTGAAACGTTTGGCGACAGTCGCGCTCATCCTGCCCGTCCTGCTCGTCGGCTGCCAGGACGCCCCCTCCTCGGCGGAGAAGTACAGCACCGGCGGCGACCCCACCGACAGCCCGTGCGCCCGCGTGGTCTCCTCCATCGGCTACGCCGGCCTCATGCTGGGCCCGAAAGGCCAGGAGGAGCGGCAGAACTTCGAGGACGCGCTGATCGGCCGGCTGGCCGAGGTACGCGGGATCACGCTGGAGTTCGGCCCCCGGCTGCCCGGCTCGCTGAGCGGGGCCGTGGCGACCGTCAGGACGACGACCGCGGGGTTGTCCAGGAACGACGTGCCACACGATCGGCAGGTGGCGCTGCTCAAGCAGTACCGGGTGGCGGCCGACCAGATCGTGGCCGGCTGCGCGTGACGAAAGGGGCCCGGTCGCGGTGACCGGGCCCCTCTTCGTCCGCTGCGCTGACTAGCCGGCGATGTTGCCGGTGCGGTACTCCAGCGCCTTGGTGGCGTACTTGTTGTTGTCGCCGTACTGGTAGATGCCGATGGTCGCGACGGCCGGGTCACCGGCCTCGTCGAACTCGACCGGACCGCTGACGCCGTCGTAGTCGATGTCCGTGCCGGCCTTCAGCAGGTCCACGCACTCCTTGAAGCTCTTGCACTTCGTGCCGCCCTTGCTGACCTCCGCCAGCTTGGCCGCGACGTCCACGCCCGCGTCGCTCTTGGCGGCCTCGGCGGCCAGCGCGATCAGGTTCGCGGCGTCGTAGGACTCGGGGGCGTAGCTGAAGTCCTCAAGCTTCGGGTTGACCTCCTTGAGCTTCGTCTGGAACTCCTCCGGGGCGGCCGCGCCGGGGATGGTGCCCTTGACGCCGTCGAGCGTGCCCTTGGGCATCTTCACGTAGTTCGTGTTGGAGGTGTTGCCGTCCACCATGTACCACTTGTGCTCACTGGCCGGCAGACCCTGCTTGACCAGCTCCTGCACGACCTTGGCGGTCTCCTCGAAGCCGATCAGCACGATGCCCTTGGGGGCCTTCGCCTTGATCTTGGCCACGTCGGCGGAGAAGTCGGCGGCCTTCGGGTCGTAGTCGACCCGCTCGACCACCTGGGCGCCACCGTCGGTGACGGTCTTCTGGACCTGGTCGGCCAGGCCGGTGCCGTAGGAGTCCTGCATGGCCAGGATGCCGACCGTGTCGTTGCCGTCGGCCACGATCAGGTCACCGAGCACACGGCCCTGCAGCTTGTCCGGCGGCGCGGTACGGAAGTACAGGCCCTTGTCGGCGATCGTGGTGAACTTGTCGGAGGTGTTGGCCGGCGAGAAGTGCACCACACCCGCACCCGTGATCTTGTCGATCACCGACTCCGACACCGACGAGGACGCCGCACCGATGATGGCGTCGGCCTTCTGCGCCAGCAGCTTGTCCACCGACTGCGAGGCGATGTTGGTCGTCGTGTCGCCCGAGTCCGTGTCGAACTTGGCAACGGGCTTGCCGAGCACGCCGCCGGCCTCGTTGATCTCCTTGAGCGCGAGGTCGACCCCCGCGAACTCGGGCGGGCCGAGGAATGCCAGCGAACCGGTCTGGGGCAGCAGCGTGCCGAGGGTCAGCGTGCCATCCCCCTTTGCCGCGGGCGCTGATGAGGCCGGCGCCGCACTCTGGGACGACTGCGTGGCGGTGTCACCGCCACCACCGCCGCAGGCTGTCAGGGCCAGGCTCGTGGCAGCCACGACAGCCAGCGCCCGTCCCACGGGAGCAATGCGGATCATGAAGTGTCTCCTTCATTCCAGGCCGGGATCCGTCAGCACCGCCGAGCGTTCCCGATCGAATGACGGAAACGTACAAAATAGTTGTGGACTACAACCAGTGTCCTGGGGAACTGTCGGCACTTGGATGCGGAGTCGTAATCACTCCTCAACTTACGGGACCTGCGGAAGCACGCTTAATGTGCGTTGGGTGAAGCGTTTTGGGCTCCTTCTGGCGCTGACCGTCCTCGCCGGTTGCGGTTCCCCGCCGCCGCCTTCTCCGCCGTCGGACAAGCCGCCCGCGGGCGTATCCGTCTCTCTGGCGCAATGGCGTTCCGACGAGCCGGTGCACATGCTTGAAGTGGCCGTCCGAAATACCAGCGACACACCGGTGCATTTCGCCGACGTCCAGCTCGTCACACCGTCCTTCAGAACGTTGCCGGCGCGACGGTCCGACGCCGTCATCAAGAAGACGCGGCGTACGGACCTGCCCATCACGTACGGCGCCGCCAACTGCTCCCCGGCGGGCCTGCCCGAGGTCCGCCCCGCCACCGTCGTGGCCCACCTCAGCACCGGCTCCGAGCCGCCGCGCAGGGTCGTCTTCGCCGTGCCGCACCCCGACCCGCTGCTGACCAGGCTGCTGCGCGACGAGTGCTCGGAGTTCCTGATCAAGCAGGCGGTGAACATCGAGTTCGGGCCCGAGTGGACGGAGTCGGGCCCGAAGCCGGACAGGGTCATGCGGGGCGACCTGGTCGTCACCCGGCGCGGGCCAGGATCGGTGTCGATCAACGACATGGGCGGCACCACCCACTACATCGTCACCGTGAAGAGCAGGCCCATGGCCGTGCTCGGGCCCGGGTCGCAGCGGCTGGAGCTGCCCGTCGAGCTCACTCCCGGCCGCTGCGACCCGCACGCGTTCGCCGAGGCCAAGAAGGCCTTCCTGTTCCCCGTGCGGGCCGCCATCGACGGGGGCCAGGAGCGCGTGGTGATCGTGACGCCGCCCAAGGCGTTGCAGGACCGCCTCATCACGTACGCGCTGCGGGCCTGCGGGCTGCCTCCCGCGGGTTAGCCGTCGATCTTGCCGGTCCGGTACTCCAGCGCCTTGCCGGGGTACTTGTTGTCGTCGCCGTACTGGTAGACGCCGATCGTCGCCACGGCCGGGTCGCCCGCGTCGTCGAACTCGACCGGGCCGCTGACACCGTCGTAGTCGATGTCCTTACCGGCCTTGAGCAGGTCCACGCACTCCTTGAAGCTCTTGCACTTCTCGCCGCCCTTGCTCACCTCGGGCAGCTTGGCGGCGATGGACCTGCCGGTGTCGTCCTTGGCGGCCTCGGCGGCCAGGGCGATCAGGTTCGCGGCGTCGTACGACTCGGCGGCGTAGGTGAAGTCGTCGAGCTTGGGGTTGAGCTCCTTGAGCTTCTTCCTGAACTCGTCCGGGGCCTCGGCGCCCGGGATCGTGCCCTTGACGCCCTTGAGCGTGCCCTTGGGCATCTTCAGGTAGTTGGTGTTCGACATGTTGCCGTCCACCATGTACCACTTCACCTTGTCCGCGGTCAGGCCCTGCTTGACCAGCTCGGCCATGACCTTGGCGCCCTCCTCGAAGCCGATCAGCACGACCGCCTTCGGGTTCTTGGCCTTGATCTTGGCCACGTCGGCGGAGAACTCGGCCGCCTTCGGGTCGTAGTCCACCCGCTCCACGACGCTCGCGCCGGCCGCCTCGGCCGTCGTCGTGATCTGGTCGGCCAGGCCGGAGCCGTAGGAGTCCTGCATGGCCAGGATGCCGACCGTGTCGTTGCCGTCGGCCACGATCAGGTCACCGAGCACACGGCCCTGCAGCTTGTCCGGCGGCGCGGTACGGAAGTACAGGCCGTTGTCGTTGATCGTGGTGAACTTGTCGGAGGTGTTGGCCGGCGAGAACTGCACCACGCCCGCGCCCGTGATCTTGTCGATGATCGACTCCGACACCGACGAGGACGCGGCGCCGATGATGGCGTCGGCGTTCTGCGTCAGCAGCTTGTCCACCGCCTGCGAGGCGATGTTGGTGGTGGTGTCGCCGGAGTCCGTGTGCACCTTGGTGATCGGCTTGCCGAGCACGCCTCCGGCCTCGTTGATCTCCTTGACGGCCTGGTCCACGCCGGCGAACTCGGGCGGGCCGAGGAAGGCCAGCGAACCGGTCTGCGGCAGCACCGTGCCCAGGGTCAGCGTGCCGTCGCCCTTGGCCGCCGGCGCCGAGGAGGCCGGGGACGAGGCGGCGGAGCTGGGGTCCTGCGCGGCCGTGTCACCACCTCCGCCGCCGCCACACGCCGTCAGGGCCAGGCTCGCCGCGGCGGCGACGGCCAGCGCGCGTCCCACTGGAGCAATACGGTTCATAAAGAGACTCCCCCTATCTCAACGAAGCGACGATCACCTTCGCCGGGTTTTCCGAGCTCAGCATGCCTCTCCTGAGACGCGGTGGGGAGTTCTTACGCGGCTTTTATACTGATTCGTAATGTCCCAAACACCCATAGTAATGACTTGTTTCATGAGAGTTACGGACAGCGCACGACATGTCAAAGCCCTGACCCGAAATATCCGGATCAGGGCCAGAATGTGAGATCAGCCGGCGATGTTGCCCTTGCGATATTCGAGCGCCTTGGCGGCGTTGAACTTGTTGTCCGCGCCGTACTGGTAGACGCCGATCGTCGCCACCGACGGGTCACCCACGTCGTTGAAGTCCACCGGACCGCTGACACCGTCGTAGTCGATGTCCGTGCCGGCCTTCAGCAGGTCCACGCACTCCTTGAAGCCGGCGCACTTCGTGCCGCCCTTGCTCACCTCCACCAGCTTGCCCGCGATCGCCGCGCCCGCGTCGTCCTTGGCCGCCTCTGCCGCCAGAGCGACGAGCGTCACCGCGTCGTACGACTCCGTCGCGTACGTGAACTCGGACAGATCCGGATCCACCGCCGCCAGCCGCTTCTGGAACTCCTCCGGCGCCTCCGCCCCCGGCAGCGTGCCCTTGACGCCGTCCATCGTGCCCTTCGGCGTCCCGGCGAAGTTGGTGTTCGACATGTTGCCGTCCACCATGTACCACTTGTACTTGTCGCTGGTCAGACCCTGCTTGACCAGCTCCTGCACGACCTTGGCGGTCTCCTCGAACCCGATCAGCACGATCGCCTTCGGGTTCTTCGCCTTGACCTTGGACACGTCCGCGGAGAACTCCGCCGCCTTCGGGTCATAGGCGACCCGCTCCACCACCTGGGCGCCGCCGTCGGTGACGGTCTTCTCCACCTGGTCGGCCAGACCGGTCCCGTACGAGTCCTGCATCGCCAGGATGCCGACCGTGTCGTTGCCATCGGCCACGATCAGGTCACCCAGCACCCGGCCCTGCAGCCTGTCCGGCGGCGCTGTACGGAAGTAGAGCCCCCGATCGTTGATCGTGGTGAACTTGTCGGAGGTGTTGGCCGGCGAGAACTGCACCACGCCCGCACCCGTGATCTTGTCGATCACCGACTCCGACACCGACGACGACGCGGCGCCGATGATGGCGTCGGCCTTCTGCGCCAGCAGCTTGTCCACCGACTGCGAGGCGATGTTGGTCGTCGTGTCGCCCGAGTCCGTGTCGAACTTGGCAACGGGCTTGCCGAGCACGCCCCCGGCGTCGTTGATCTCCTTGAGCGCCAGATTGACGCCCCCGAACATCGGCGGCCCCAGGTACGCCAGCGAACCCGTCTGCGGCAGCACCGTACCGATCGACAACGTGCCGTCCCCCTTCGCCGGCGGGGCCGAGGAGGGCAGCACGGAAGCGGACCCCGTGGCTTCGGACCCGGCGGTCGTGCCACCGGACGAGCACGCGGCCAGCGCCAGGCACGCCGCGGCGGCGGCGAGGGGCACGCGAAGAATGCGGATCATCGACAGCGTCTCCGTTCGGGATGAGCGGACCTTCCGTCCGCCCATCAGTTACGCGCCGGGACGCCGCCCCGCGAAAGCACCCGAAGCCGGTTGGATGCGCAGTCGTGACCACACCACAACCCACCGGGTCAAATCACCTGATAAAGGGCTTTTTCAGGATCGCGTCGCCGCGTCGTCTATAACGATCTGAGCAACCTCACGCATGCTCAGCCGCCGATCCATCGACGCCTTCTGAATCCACCTGAACGCCTGCGGCTCACTCCAGCCGTGCTGCGTCATCAACTGCCCCTTGGCCCGCTCCACCAGCTTCCTGGTCTCCAGCCGCTCCGACAGGCTCGACACCTCGGCCGCCAGCGCCACCATCTCCTCGTGCCTGCTGACCGCCATCTCGATCGCCGGCACCAGATCCGCCTTCGTGAACGGCTTCACCAGATAGGCCATCGCCCCCGCGTCCCTCGCCCGCTCCACCAGATCACGCTGGGAGAACGCGGTCAGGATCAGGCACGGGGCGATCCGCTCGGACACGATCCGCTCGGCCGCCGAAATGCCGTCGAGCACGGGCATCTTCACATCCAGGATGACCAGATCGGGCCTCAGATCGGCGGCCAGCTGGATCGCCTGCTCGCCGTCTCCGGCTTCGCCCACGACGACGTAGCCGTCCTCCTGGAGCATCTCCTTGAGGTCGAGGCGGATCAGGGCCTCGTCTTCCGCGATCACTACTCGCCGCTGCGTACTCACGAGCAGAAGAGTACAGACGTCCGGTAGATTAGATCCACGCTGGCGGCCCTTCCACCGATCACTTCGGCGGTAGGGTGTGGCAACGATCCGGACATGTCCGGATATATCAGCCGGAATGATGGAATGGCAGACATGGACGCCTCAAAAGCGTCTGCTCGAGAGGGCGTGCGGGTTCGAATCCCGCTTCCGGCACCGTAGCGCACCGAAAACTGTCGGTGACATTCGCCACTCTGGGTTCATGCACCCTCGCGAAACCGTGGATCGAGCCCTGCACCTCTCGGCCCAGGGCCTGTTCGATCGCCAAGTGGCCGAGCTGTGCGGCGTTAGCCTTGGAGCGGTCCAGAAGTGGCGGACCGGCGCTCGTCGCGCGCGGGAGGACGAGGATCGCCGACGCCACCGAAACTGTCCCCGGTGCGATGGCCGCGAGCTCGACGATGTGGCCTACGCCCACCTCCTGGGGCTCTATCTCGGAGACGGGCACATCGTGCGCTGCCGCAAGGAGGTCTATCAGCTCTCCCTCTTCTGCGGCGACGACTGGCCCGGCCTGATCGAGGAGGCAGAGCGGACGATGGCGCGGACCATGCCCACCTCATCCGTCAGCCGCCGGCAGCGCAACGGGTGCACGGAGGTGAAGAGTTACTCCAAGCACTGGGTGTGCCTGTTCCCCCAGCACGGCCCGGGAAAGAAGCATCAACGCGAGATCACGCTGGCCGACTGGCAGCAGGAGATCATGGAGGCGCATCCGGGCATGTTCGTCCGGGGGCTGATCCACTCCGACGGCTGTCGCGGCATGAACCGCGTCCGCCACGTCCTGTCCAGCGGCGTCCGCTGGTACGAATACCCCCGCTACCACTTCAAGAACGAGTCCCGCGACATCCTGGCCCTCTGCTGCGAGGCGCTCGACCTGCTCGGCGTCGCCTGGCGCTTCAACAACCGCAACGAGGTGTCCGTCGCCAGGCGGGAGGCCGTGGAACGGCTCGACCGCTACGTCGGGCCCAAATACTGACCCGCTGACCTACCAGGGCACCGTTCCCGCGTCGTCGAAGAAGCCGCCCGTCGGGCCGTCCTGGGCGAGGGTGGCCAGGTGGATGACGACGGCCGCGCCGTCGGCGGCCGTGCGGGTGATGGGGAAGGGGAGGTCCTTGGTGAAATCGGTGGCGCAGGCGCCGGGGGCGGCGGCGTTGACGAGGATGCCGTCCTTGCGCAGTTCCTTGGCGTACTGGACGGTCAGGGAGTTCAGGGCGCTCTTGGAGGGCGGGTAGGTGGCGGAGGCGGGGAGGGCGGACATGTAGTGGGCGGGGTCGGTGTGGTGGGACAGGGAGCCGACGCCGCTGGAGACGTTCACGATGCGGGGTGCCGGGGAGCGCCTGAGGAGGGGGAGCAGGGCGTTGGTGACCATGAGGACGCCTATGACGTTCGTCTCGAGGACCTGCCGCATCGTGCGCGCGTCCGTGGCGCTGGGCGGCCGGTCCACGGGGCCGGAGATGCCGGCGTTGTTGACGAGCACGTCCAGGCGGGTGAGGGAGGCGGCGGCGGCCTCGATGGTGGCGGGGTCGGTGACGTCGAGGACGATCGGGCGTACATCGGCTCCTCGCGCGCGGAGGCGGGCTGCCGCCTGCTCGCCTCGGGTGCGGTCGCGGGAGCCGAGCAGGACGGTCATGCCGTGGGCGGCGAGGCCGGCGGCGACCTCGTATCCGATGCCCTTGTTCGCTCCGGTCACCAGAGCGGTGGTCTTGTCGGTCATGTCATGAAGCTCATCATCGGGGTGGTCGCAGAGCCAACACCAGGTGGGTGCGGGGCAATACCCTGAGGGTATGGAGACGCGCGAGCTGACCTACTTCGCGGCGGTCGCGGAGGAGCTGAACTTCGGGCGGGCGGCCGCGCGGCTGGGCATGGCGCAGCCGCCGCTGTCCAGGGCGATCCAGAAGCTGGAGCGGCGGCTGGGGGTGCGGTTGTTCGAGCGGTCCAGTCATGGGGTGTCGCTGACGCCGGCGGGTGAGGTGCTGGCCAGGGAGGCGGCCAAGGTCCTCGACGCGGTGGCCGCCGCGACGGCGCGCACCCGGCGGGCTGGGCTGACCGAGCCCCGGCTGGTGGTGGCGCTGAAGCCGGGCGGCGACGGCGGGCTGCTGCCGGACATCCTGGCCGCCTACCGCGCCCGTCCCGACGCGGTGGCCGTGGACCTGGCCCTGTGCGGGGTGGCGCAGCGGGCCCGGCTGGTCCGCGACGGCACGGCCGACGTGGCGTTCCTGCACAGTCCGTACGAGGACCTGACGGGGTTCGACAGCGAGCCGCTCCGGGTGGAGGGCAGCGTGGCCGTCATGCCGTGGGGGCATCCGCTGGCGGGCCGGGACGGCCTACGCCTGGCCGACCTCGACGCCGACCCGACGCCCCGCTGGCCAGGGACGCATCCGGAGGTCGATGATCCGGCTACGTTGATGCAGCTCGTCGCCCTGGGGCGGTTGATCGTGGTGGCCCCGGAGTCGGTGCGGGATCAGGTGCGGCGCGACCTGACCTGCGTGCCCGTCCTCGACGCGACGCCTACGACGGTGGTGCTGGCCTGGGCCGAGCAGACGCGGTCACGGGCACTGGCGACCTTCGTACGGACGGCGGCGGAGGTAGCCGGGCGCCTCCCCTGCGCTCCGGGCGCCTGACGCTGCCGGACGGTGACATAGGCGGCGGGCGCGGGCCAGGCGAGCCAGGCACAGGCGGGCAGGCGGGCAGGCGGGCCAGGCTGGCCAGGCAGCGCAGAGGGTAGGCAGCGCAGGGGCAGGCAGCGCAGGCGGGTCGGGCGGGGTCAGGGCTGGGCGGTCAGGTTGTCGGATTCCTGGACGGCGTTGTGGTGGCTGGCGGCCAGGAAGGCGTGGACGGCCGCGAGTTGGTCCTCGGTGAACTCGGCCATCAGTCGGCGGCTGCGCGCGTCCAGGCCCGTGTAGAGGGCGGCGACCTTGCCGAGGGCGTCCGGGATGGCCTCGATCACGACGCTGCGGCGGTCTTCCGGGTGGGGGCGGCGCCGGACGTATCCGGCTTTCTGGAGGCGGTCCACCATTTGGGTGATGGCGCCCGTCGTGCGGCCGAGGCGGGCGCTCAGGGCGCCGGCGGTGCTGGGGCCCTCCCGGTTGAGGGTGTGCAGGCACAGCAGGTCCGTGGGCCCGACCCCCAGCCGCTGCGCGACCAGGTCGTTCAGCCGTCCCATCGCGCCGACCAGGTCGGTCATGGCGAGCACGATCTGATCCGCGAGCGTGCCTTCCTCCTCGCCGGGCGGTTTGACGTCCACGCTCACTCCCGTTTATCTTCGCCGCTAAGATATTCAGTCATTAAGATGCTTCTCCACTAAGATAACGCATCCCGGAGGGTCCATGCGGACATCCAACCCGACCGCCGGCGGCCGCACGCGTACGGTCGCCCTGATTGTGATCTTGCTGGCCAGCTTCATGGACCTGCTCGACGTCACCATCGTGAACGTCACCGTGCCCTCCATCAGAATCGAGCTCGCCGCGTCACCCGCGCACCTGCAGTGGATGCTCGCCGGTTACACCCTCGCCTTCGCCCTCGGCATCACCACCGGCGCCAGGCTCGGCGACCTGTACGGCTACCGCCGCGTCTTCCTGATCGGCATCGCCGGGTTCATCGCCGCCTCGGCCCTGTGCGGCGCCGCCCCGACGGCCGGCCTGCTGGTGGCGGCGCGCGTCGTCCAGGGCTTCTTCGCCGCGGCGATGGTCCCCCAGGTGCTCTCGCAGATCCAGCTCATGTACGCCCCGCACGAGCGCGGCGGCGCGATGGCGGCCTTCTCCTCGTTGTCCGGCCTGGCCGCGGCCGTGGGACCGATCCTCGGCGCGGCGCTGCTGGAGACGGACTGGTACGGCCTGGGCTGGCGCAGCGTGTTCTGGCTCAACGTACCCGTCGGCATCGTGACCCTGATCGTGGCCGCCCGCGTCCTGCCCCAGGGACACGGCGCCATCCGGCCCCGCCTGGACCTGACGGGCATGGTCATCGGCGCGACCGGCCTGCTGCTGATCCTCTACCCCCTCATCGCGGGCAGCGAGCAGCGCCCCTGGCCGTTGTGGACGTACCTCTGCCTGGTGGCCGGCGTGGCCGTGCTGGCCGGATTCCACCGCCACCAGCGACGGCTGTCGGGCCGCGGCGGCTCCCCGCTGGTGGAGGTGTCCCTCTTCCGGGTGCGCTCGGTCGGCGGCGGGCTGCTGGTGCAGTTCCTGTTCTTCGTGCCGGTGATGGGCTTCTTCTTCACCTTCATGCAGCTCCTGCAGTCCGGCCTCGGGATGGCGCCGCTGCGGGCCGGGTTCACGATCCTGCCCTGGCCGATCGCCACCACCATCGCCGCCGGGCTCGGCGCGGCGGTGCTGCTCCCCCGGCTGGGCCGGGCGACGGTGCAAATCGGGCTGGCCGTCCTGGCCGCGGGATTTGCCCTGCTCGCCCTGACCGCGGCCACCGCCACGCCGGGCACCGGATGGCTCGCCTTCCTGCCCGGCGTCCTCGTCGGCGGCGCGGGCATGGGCCTGACCGTCGCCCCGCTCGCCCAGCTGACCTTGGAGAACGTGCCCGCCGAGCACGCGGGGTCCGGCTCCGGCCTGTTCAACACGGTCGCCCAGGTCGCCGCCTCGGCCGGGGTCGCCGTCGTCGGCACGATCTTCTTCCCGCTGCTGAGCGCCCGTTCCGGCGAGGCCACGCATGGGTACGGCACCGCGTTCGGCGTCACGATCTGGGTCAGCCTCGCCCTGCTGGCCCTCACCGTCGCGGCCACCTTCCTGCTGCCCCGCAGGCCGATCGCCGGCTGACGACTCCTGTGAAGGCGAGACCGTCCGGGCGGGTGATGCTCAGGATGACAACGGGAGGTGTGGGACTTTTCGGGATCGCTCCCCCTGGGAATAGATCAATGAATACGGGGGGTGGGTGGGATGCCGTTGAATGTGGCGGTGCGGGAGGGGTTCCTGGCGGAGGCGCACATCGCGAGCCTGGCCGTGGAGGCGGGTGAGGGCCGGGCGCCGCTGACCGTGCCGGTCTGGTACGACTACCGCCCCGGCGGCGACATCCGTTTCCTGACCGACGGCGACTCGATCAAGGCCAGGCTGATCGCGAAGGCGGGCCGGTTCTCGATGCTGGTGCAGCGGGTCAGCCCGACCTATCGCTACGTCTCGGTGGAGGGCCCGATCGTGCGGTCGGGGCCGACGACGCTGGAGGACCTGACGCGCATCTCGGCGCGTTACCTGCCGCCCGACGCCGTCTCCGGATATGTGCAGGGATCCGACCTGAACGTGCTCGTCACGTTCGTCATGCGCCCTGAACGCTGGCTCTCCGCGGACCTGGGCGCCCTCGGCTGAGCTGCGTAACGGTATTTTTGGGCCCGTGACTGCTATCGATCCCACCTCGACCGGCGCCTTCGGCGTCGGCCTCGCGACCATCGCCGCCGACGGCGCCGTCCTTGACACCTGGTTCCCCGCCCCCGAGCTGGGGGACGCGCCCGCGAAGGGCACTCAGCGGCTCTCCTCCGAGGAGGCGGGAGAGCTGGCCGGCCTGACCGGTCCCGACGCGGCGCGGGGTGTGGAGGTGGTGGCGGTACGCACCGGCATCACCGAGCTCTCCGAGCCCCCGGTGGACGCGCACGACGTCTACCTGCGCCTGCACCTGCTCTCCTCCCGCCTGGTCAGGCCGCACGGGGTCAACCTGGACGGGATGTTCGGCCTGCTCGCCAACGTGGTGTGGACGAACTTCGGCCCGTGCCCGGTGCCGGACTTCGAGCGCACGCGGCTGCGGCTGCGGAGCAGGGGGGCGGTGACGGTGTACGGGGTGGACAAGTTCCCGCGCATGGTGGACTACGTGCTGCCGTCCGGCGTGCGGATCGCCGACGCCGACCGGGTGCGTCTGGGCGCCCACCTGGCCGCCGGCACCACGGTCATGCACGAGGGCTTCGTGAACTTCAACTCGGGCACCCTGGGCGCCTCGATGGTGGAGGGCCGGATCTCGGCCGGCGTGGTGGTCGGCGACGGCTCCGACGTCGGCGGCGGCGCCTCGATCATGGGCACGCTGTCGGGCGGTGGCAAGCAGGTCATCTCGGTCGGCGAGCGCTGCCTGCTGGGCGCCAACTCGGGCCTGGGCATCTCGCTGGGCGACGACTGCGTGGTGGAGGCGGGCCTGTACGTGACGGCGGGCACGAAGGTCGCCCTCCCTGACGGCACGGTGGTCAAGGCGGCCGAGTTGTCCGGCTCGAACGCCATCCTCCTGCGGCGCAACTCCCAGTCTGGCGCGGTGGAGGCGGTCCCCCGCAAGGGCGGCAGCACGATCGAGCTCAACGCCGCCTTGCACGCCAACGACTGACGGACAAGACGGTGCGGCCATGGCCGTGGGGAGCGGGGTGAACGCTCGCCACGGCCGTATGGTCAGGCTCACAAAGACCACGGAGCCGGGCAACGCGGGCTCGCGTAACGGCGGCCCGCCACTGACGGGGTCAGAGGCCGTTTCCCTGGGGGGCCGTCGAGGGGCTGCGGCGGGTGGCCGGCCACGGCAGCGCGTAACAGATCAGGGCGGGCACTGATCAGTGGCCGCGCGGCCACTGATCAGTGGACGTGCGAGACCGCGGAGCCGATCGTGTGGACGCGCAGGGCGTTGGTGGAGCCGGGGGTGCCGGGAGGGGAGCCGGCCACGATGACCACCTTGTCGCCCTTCTCGAGCCGCCCCAGCGACAGCAGCGACGCCTCCACCTGCCGCACCATGTCATCGGTGTGATGCACGAACGGCACGTGGAACGTCTCCACCCCCCACGTCAGCGACAGTTGCCCCCGCACGTGCGGCGATGAGGTGAAGGCCAGCAGCGGGATCGGCGAGCGGTAGCGGGCCAGCCGCCGCGCCGTCTCCCCCGACATCGTGAACGCGATCAGCGCCTTGGCCCCGACGATGGCCCCGACCTCGGCCGCCGCGCGGGCGATGGCGCCGCCGGTGCTCTCGGGCATGCGCTCCAGCGTGTGCGTGGCGTGCAGGGAGGACTTCTCCGCGGCGGAGGCGATGCGGTCCATCGTGGAGACGGACTCGATCGGGTAGGTGCCGACCGAGGTCTCGCCGGACAACATGACCGCGTCGGCGCCGTCCATGACCGCGTAGGCCACGTCGGAGGCCTCGGCGCGGGTGGGGCGCGGGGAGCTCATCATGGAGTCGAGCATCTGGGTGGCCACGATGACCGGGTGGGCCTTCTCGCGGCACAGCTCGATGATGCGCCGCTGCACGATCGGGACCTGCTCCAGCGGCAGCTCGACGCCGAGGTCGCCGCGGGCGACCATGATGCCGTCGAAGGCGTCGACGATCTCGGGGAGGCGGTCGACGGCCTGCGGCTTCTCGATCTTGGCGATCAGCGGCAGGCGCACGGCCTCCTGCTCCATGATGTTGCGCACCACGTCGGCGTCGGACGGGCGGCGGACGAAGGACAGGGCGATCATGTCGAAGCCGGTGCGCAGCGCCCAGCGCAGGTCGGCCTCGTCCTTGTCGGTCAGCGCGGGCGCGCTGACGTTGATGCCCGGCAGGTTGAGGCCCTTGTTGTCGGAGATCATGCCGCCGATGACGACGCGGGTGACGATGCGGTCACCCTCGACGCGGGTGGCCTCCAGGACGAGGCGGCCGTCGTCGACCAGGATGGTGTCACCGGGGCGGACGTCGTTGGGCAGCCCCTTGTAGGTGGTGGAGACCTGCTCGCGGTCGCCCGGCACGTCTTCCGTGGTGATGGTGAAGACGTCTCCGAAGCCGAGCCTGACGGGGCCCTCCTCGAAGGTGCCGACACGGATCTTGGGGCCCTGCAGGTCGGCGAGCATGCCTACGCCGCGGCCGAGCTCGGCCGCCACCTCCTTGATACGGTCGTAGACCTCTCTGTGCATGTCATGATTGCCATGGCTGAGGTTGAACCGTGCCACGTCCATGCCCGCCGAGATCAACTCTCGGAGGCGTTCTTTGGAAGAAGTGGCGGGGCCCAGGGTGCAGACGATTTTCGCGCGACGAGTCACGAGTCCTACCTTAATTGGTACAGACCACTTGGCAGTCACTGACGACGCAGAACGTACCCGGCGTAAGAGAACAGAACGAGAACGGCGACTCCAAGTCGCGCCAAGTTCGTGTACTCCTCCGGGTAGATCACGCCCTCGATGTAGTGGTCGATGAAGCCGCTGGCGGGCAGCCCCTCATGGCCGGCTTTGCGGCGAGCCCAGTCCTCGGCGAGGGTGAGGGGGCACTCGACGCCGGTCAGGACCGATAACAGGCCCCAGGCGGCGACGGCGAGGTGTGCCCAGATCGTACGCCCCCAGCGCCACGCGAGAAACCCGCCCACGGCCATGTAGAGGAGAAAGGCGAAGTGCACCACCATCGCGGCGTCCGCGACGAGGCGATACGTCATGGTTCGACGGTAGCGGCCTTCCAGGCGTCCACGATGCCGTGGCCGTAGAAGCCGTTGTCGGATCGCCCGCCCTCGCACGCGTGCGTCTCGTTCTGGCCGTAGGCCTTGTAGACGTACTGGCGGGGTGAGGGGCACGCCTTCTGCGTCGCGGTCTTGTAGAGCAGTTCCTCGACGGTGGCGGGGGCGAGGCCGAAGCCGCCCCGAGCGGGCTTGCCGAAGCGGCTGACGAGGATCGCGGCGACGCCGGCGGCGTGCGGCGAGGCCATGGAGGTGCCTTCGAGATACTGGTAGTAGGAGCAGATGCCGCGGGCGCAGTCCTTGACGACGTCGGAGCCCTTGGGCCGGCCTGAGGCGTCGATGCGGCCGGCGGCGCGCAGCACGTGCTCGGGCGCGGCGGCCAGGATCGAGCGGGTGGCCTTGGCGTCTCCCCCGTCGAGCACGTCGCCGCCGGGCGCCGCCAGGTCGGTCTGCTCCTCGCCGTAGTCGCTGTACATGGCCTTGCGGCCGGAGGGGCCGACCGCGGAGACGGAGATGACGCCGTTGGACTCGGCGGGCACGTTCAGGCAGGAGTTGTCGACCACGCGCTCCTTCTCGTCCCCCTTGGGGTAGCCCGGGCTCTGGTTGTCGGCCTTGGGGTGGCCGAGGTCGGTGGAGCCGTTGCCGAGGGCGGAGATGAGCGTGACGCCCTTCTGGCGGGCGTAGTCGAGGGCGCGCTGCATGCCGGTGATGATGGCGCGCTGTTCGAGTTGCTGCTTCTCGGTGTCGGACTTGTTGGCCGTGCAGTTGAACAGCCAGGGGTCGACGAAGTAGCTCATGTTCACGACGTCCACGCCGATGTCGGCGGCGTAGGTGAGGGCGTCGAGGCTGGGCTTGAGGAAGAAGAACCCGGAGTCCTGACCGGCTCTGAGGTTCACGATCTGTACGCCGGGAGCCACGCCGACGATGCCGATGCCGTTCACCGGGGAGGCGATGGTGCTGGCCACGTGGGTGCCGTGGCCGTCGTCGTCCACGTCCACGGGGTCCTTGCAGTCCTTGGCCTCGCAGGGGCCGTCGAGTGTCTCGCCGTTCTCGTCCTTGGGTCTGTCGGTGACGAAGTTGCGGCTGAGCTCGCGGTTGAAGTTGGGGGCGATGTCGGGGTGCTTGCCGTCGACGCCGGTGTCGATCACGCCGACGAGGACCTGCTTGGTGCCGGGGGCCGTGGCGTTCGCGCGGTCGGCGCCGATCATGCGCATGTCCCACTGGCGGCCGGACAGCGGATCGCCCTTGCTCTTGGTGAGCGACTGCTCGTCGGGGAAGCGCTTCGCGCTGGTGGCGGGGCGGGCGGTGGCGAAGCCGATGCGGCGGTCCGGGGAGACGCCGACGACGGACCTGTCCGCGCCCACGGCCTCCTCGAACCCGGCCTCGCCCGAGCCGGCGGCCGTGAGGTAGCCGAGCCTGGTCTCGGCGGAGACCGTGGTGCCGCCGGCGCGTTCGACGGCGGCCTCGGCCTCGCGTTGCTTGCCCTGGTCGTAGAAGACGAGGTATTCGGCCTGCGGGACGGCCGGTTTCGGGGGCGCGGAGGGAGAGCAGGCGCCGAGCGCTGTCACGGCGGCCAGCACCGTCAAGCCAGAGGCGACCCGCCGCATTGTTCCCCCATCCGACCGACTTGCCGCAGAACCTGAATCTTCCCGACAGTCATCTAGTGATGCAACATAGTAGTGAAATTTCGGTCGATGCCGGGCGAAGCGGACCCATCGGGCCCGCTTCCGCCGGGCCTCAGTCCTGGTGCGCGAGGCGTACGTTCGGGAGGAATGCCAGCAGCACGGCGGCGGCCAGCATGATCGGTCCCATCCACGCGAACACGCCTGTGATCGCATGAGAGAAGGAGAGCTGCGCGGCGTGCCGCGCGGCCTCGGGCAGCGCCTGGATGGCGGCGGGCGTGAGAGACGCCTGCCCCGCCGCGAGCCGCCCGCTGAAGACGCCCCCGAGCACGGCCACGCCCACGGCCCCGCCGACGCCCCTGGCGAACGTGACGGCCGAGGTCGCCGCTCCCCTGTCGGAATCCGGCGTGGTGGTCTGGACGGCGAGCACGAGGTTCTGCCCGATCACGCCCATCCCGAGCCCCAGCAGCGCCATGTACGTCCCGGAGAGGAACCCGCTGGTCCCGAGGTCCATGGTGGCGAACAGGAACCCGGCGGCCCCCGAGACCACCGCCCCGGCGACCATGAGCCACTTGTAGCTGCCGAGCCTGGTCACGACCTGCCCGCCCAGCGTGGAGGCCACGATCATGCCGGCCATCAGCGGGAGCAGCAGCAGCCCTGAGTCGGCGGCGCTCGCCCCGCCCGCGAGCTGCAGGAACATGGGCAGGAACGTCGCCCCGCCGAGCATCGTGGTGGCCAGCAGCACGACCCCGAGCACCGGGATGGTGAACGAGGCGTCGCGGAACAACCGCAGCGGCAGCACGGGCTCGGCCGCCACCCGTTCCACCAGCACGAACAGCACGGCCAGCAGCACCGCGCCCGCGCCGAGCCCGAGGACGACCGGCGAGGTCCAGGCGTAGACGGTGCCGCCCCACGAGGCGAACAGGGTCAGGCAGGTCAGCAGTCCGGCGATCAGCGCGGCGCCGAGCCAGTCGACGCGGTGCGGGGAGGTACGGCGGGGCAGCTTCAGCACCGCGAACGCCACGGCCAGCGCGATCGCCCCGAGCGGCAGGTTGATGTAGAAGATCCAGCGCCAGGAGATGTGCTGGGTGAGGTAGCCGCCGATCAGCGGGCCGGCGATCGAGGCCACGCCGAAGACGGCGCCGAAGAGTCCCTGGAACTTGGCCCGCTGCCGGGGTGTGGCCAGGTCGGCGGCGATGGTCATGGTCAGCACCATGAGGCCGCCCGCGCCGATGCCCTGGAAGGCGCGGAAGGCGATGAGCTGGCCCATCGACTGGGCGAGCCCGCACAGGGCCGAGCCGATGACGAACAGGACGATGGCCGACAGATAGAGGTTGCGGCGGCCGTACATGTCGCTGAGCTTGCCGAACAGGGGGGTGGCTATACCGGAGGCCAGGGCGAACGCGGTGACCAGCCACGACAGGCTCTCAAGGCCGTGCAGCTCGCCCACGATGGTCGGCATGGCGGTCGCCACGACGGTCTGGTCGATGGCGGCCAGGAACATGGTGAGGATGAGTGAGCCCATACTCACCCAGAGTGAGCGTCCTGGCGCGGACTGCCGGGACATTGTCGATACCATGAGTCGACTCCTTGCTTCTTTTCGCAGAGGGCAGGAGGGATCCGCGGCGATCGGGGGTGCAACCCCGGTCGCCGCATTTCGTTACGGAGGTTCAGAGTCCGTTTTCGAGCAGCGTGAACGCCTCGTCGAGCAGTTCGTCCACGGGAGCGCCCGTCTCAGCCGACACCTGGATGGAGGAGATCATCGCGCCGAACGTCGCGATGACGAGCAGCCTGGCGTGCAACGCGCTCGTCACGCCCGGACGGCTCCTGACGGCGCCGAAGATCGCGTCCATGGTCTTCGACTCGTCGGCCGCCCTGACCTTGGCGGCCAGTTCGGGATGGCGCTTGCGCAGTTCCATGAAGGGCTTCATGTCCGCCCAGAGAGGTTGGGCGCGCACCGCGAGGGTCCGCGCCACCGCCTGGAGCGAGGTGAACGCGAGCTCGCCGCCGGGGCGGTGCCCGAGCAGGTCGATGAGCTCTTCGGGGCTCCACAGCGGCCCCATGACGAGCGCCTCCTCCTTGGAGGCGAAGTAGTTGAAGAACGTGCGCGGCGAGATGTCGGCCGCCGCGCTGATCGCCTCCACGGTCGCGGCTTCGAGCCCTTCGTCGAGCACGATCTTCACGGCGGCCAGTCTGATGGCCTGCCGTTTCTCGGCCCGGCGACGGTCACGCCGCTCCTGCGGACTTTCCATGACTTGCACTGTACGCACCTTTTGCACGGTCTGCAACTCTTGCATGACATGCAAAAGCGCAAGCGTACGCGTCAACGCCCGTGGCCGGAAGCTGCTCCGGCACGCCACGGAGGGGCCGCTCACCGTCGAGTACGAAGTGCTGGTCCCGCTCCAGTCCCCCGGCCGGCGGCTGATCATCTACCGCCGCCGACCCCGGCTCCCAGCGCGTCCTGGACGCCATCGCAGCCACCTGCTGACCGGCGCCCAGACGAAAGGCCCGGCCGGCGGCCGGGCCTTTCGCGGATGGCGTCGTCAGACGAGCGGACGCGCCGTGGGCAGGATCGGGTACGGCAGCGCCGTGTCACCGGTCAGGAACCGGTCCACCCCCGAGGCGGCGGCGCGCCCCTCGGCGATGGCCCACACGATGAGCGACTGCCCGCGGCCCATGTCACCGGCCACGAAGACGCCGTCCACCTTGGACATGTACGTCTTGTCGCGCGAGACGTTCCCTCTGGCGTCGTAGAAGCCGTCACCGCCGTCAACGGCCAGGTCCTGCAGCAGCGAGCCCTTCTCCGGCCCGAGGAAGCCCATGGACAGCGTGATCAGCTCGGCCGGGATCTCCCGCTCGGTGCCCGGGACCGGCTTGAACCCGGCCTGCGGCCCCTCGACCTCGACCAGCCGCAGCGCGCGCACGTTGCCGTCGGCGTCGCCGACGAACTCGGTGGTGGAGACCGCGTAGACCCGCTCTCCCCCGCCGTCGGCCAGCTCCTCGTGGGCGCTCTCCATCTTGAACAACATCGGGTACGTCGGCCACGGCTGGCTGCCGGGGCGCGAGGCCGGGGGCTGCGGCATGATCTCCAGCTGGGTGACGGACTTGGCGCCCTGCCTGATCGCCGTGCCGATGCAGTCGGCGCCGGTGTCGCCGCCGCCGATCACCACGACGTGCTTGCCCTCGGCCGAGATGGGCGGCGTGTCGTAGTCGCCCTCCTGGACCTTGTTGGACAGCGGCAGGTATTCCATCGCCTGGTAGACGCCCTTGAGCTCGCGTCCCTTCGCCGGCAGGTCGCGCCACTGGGTGGCCCCGCCGGACAGCACCACGGCGTCGAACTGCTCGCGCAGCTCGGCGGCGGTGATGTCGACGCCGACGTTGACGCTGGTGCGGAACTCGGTGCCCTCGGCCCGCATCTGCTCCAGGCGCCGCTCGATGTGCCGCTTCTCCATCTTGAACTCGGGGATGCCGTAGCGCAGCAGACCGCCGATCCTGTCGGCCCGCTCGAACACCACCACGTCGTGCCCGGCCCTGGTGAGCTGCTGCGCGGCGGCGAGCCCCGCGGGGCCGGAGCCGACGACGGCGACCTTCTTGCCGGTCCTGACGGCCGGGGGCTGCGGGGTCACCCAGCCCTCGGCGAACGCCCGGTCGATGATCTCGACCTCGACCCGCTTGATGGCGACCGGGTCGGAGTTGATGCCGAGCACGCACGCCGCCTCACACGGAGCCGGGCAGAGCCTGCCGGTGAACTCCGGGAAGTTGTTCGTGGCGTGCAGCCGCTCGATCGCCTCGCGCCAGTCGGTGCGGAAGACGAGGTCGTTCCACTCGGGGATGAGGTTCCCGAGCGGGCAGCCGTTGTGGCAGAACGGGATGCCGCAGTCCATGCAGCGGGCCGCCTGCTTGGTCAGCTTCTCCTGGGAGAAGTCCTGGTAGACCTCGCGCCAGTCGCTGATGCGGACGTCCACGGGGCGGCGCGACGGCAGCTCCCTGTCGTGCGTGAGAAAACCCTTCGGGTCAGCCATTCGGTACGCCTCCCTTAACCCTGCACAGCGGCCGACATGACCGCCTCGTCGATGTCCCTGCCCTCGATGCGGGCGGCCTCGGCGGCCTCCAGCACCCTCTTGTAGTCGGTCGGCATGATCTTGCCGAACCTGGCCAGCGCCTCGTTCCAGTCGGCCAGCAGCTGCTTGGCGACCGGCGAGCCGGTCTCCGCGAAGTGCTTCTCGACCGTCTCCTTGAGGAACTCGGCGTCCTGCTCGGTGAGCGCCTCGATGGCGACCATCCCGCGGTTGACCCGATCGGGATTGAGATCCAGCAGGTACGCGACGCCGCCCGACATGCCGGCCGCGAAGTTGCGCCCTGTCGGGCCGAGCACGACGGCCTTGCCGCCGGTCATGTACTCGCAGCCGTGGTCGCCCACACCCTCGACGACCGCCGTGGCGCCGGAGTTGCGCACACAGAACCGCTCGCCCACGACGCCGCGGATGAACACCTCGCCGGACGTGGCGCCGTACAGGGCGACGTTTCCGGAGATGATGTGGCCGTCGAGCGGGGCCTCCTCGTGCGGCCGGACGGTGATCCGCCCGCCGGACAGGCCCTTGCCCAGGTAGTCGTTGGCGTCGCCGGCCAGCCGCAGCGTGATCCCGCGCGGCATGAACGCGCCGAACGAGTTGCCCGCGGAGCCGGTGAAGGAGATGTCGATCGTGTTGTCGGGCAGGCCCTTGCCGCCGTGGCGCTTGGTGACCTGGTAGCCGAGCATGGTGCCGACCGTGCGGTTCACGTTGCGGATGGGCAGCTCCAGCGTGACCGGGACGCCGTCCTTGATGGCGCCCTCGGCGAGCTGGATGAGCGTGTTGTCCAGCGCGTGCTGGAGCCCGTGGTCCTGCTCGACGAGCTTGCGCAGCGTGGTGCCCGCGGGCAGCTCGGGCCGGTGCAGGATCGGCGACAGGTCGAGGCCGCTGGCCTTCCAGTGGTTCTCGGCCGCCGTCATGTCGAGCATCTCGACGTGCCCGATGGCCTCGTCGAGCGAGCGGAAGCCCAGCTCGGCCAGGTATTCGCGGATCTCCTCCGCGATGAACTCGAAGAAGTTGACCACGAACTCGGGCTTGCCGCTGAAGCGCTTGCGCAGCTCGGGGTTCTGCGTGGCCACGCCCACCGGGCAGGTGTCGAGGTGGCAGACCCGCATCATCACGCAGCCGGAGACGACCAGCGGAGCGGTGGCGAAGCCGTACTCCTCGGCGCCCAGCAGCGCGGCGATGACCACGTCACGGCCGGTCTTGAGCTGGCCGTCCACCTGGACGACGATGCGGTCGCGCAGGTCGTTCAGCAGGAGCGTCTGCTGGGTCTCGGCCAGGCCGAGCTCCCAGGGGGCGCCCGCGTGCTTGAGGCTCGTCAGCGGGGACGCGCCGGTGCCGCCGTCGTGCCCGGAGATGAGCACCACGTCGGCGTGCGCCTTCGACACGCCCGCGGCGACCGTGCCGACCCCGACCTCGGCGACCAGCTTCACGTGGACCCTGGCCTCCGGGTTGGAGTTCTTCAGGTCGTGGATGAGCTGGGCCAGGTCCTCGATCGAGTAGATGTCGTGGTGCGGCGGCGGCGAGATGAGGCCGACGCCTGGCGTGGAGTGCCGGGTCTTGGCGATCCACGGGTAGACCTTGTGGCCGGGCAGCTGGCCGCCCTCGCCCGGCTTGGCGCCCTGAGCCATCTTGATCTGCAGGTCGGAGGCGTTGACCAGGTATTCGGAGGTGACGCCGAACCGGCCGGAGGCGACCTGCTTGATCGCCGACCTGCGGGCCGCGTCGTACAGGCGCTCGGGGTCCTCGCCGCCCTCGCCGGTGTTGGACTTGCCGCCGAGCCGGTTCATCGCGATGGCGAGCGTCTCGTGCGCCTCCATCGAGATGGAGCCGTAGGACATCGCGCCCGTGGAGAACCGCTTGACGATCTCCGAGGCGGGCTCGACCTCCTCGATCGGGATCGAGGCGCCCTCGCGCAGCTTGAACAGGCCGCGCAGGGTCATCAGCCGCTCCGCCTGGGAGTCCACGAGGTTCGTGTACTCCTTGAAGATCTCGTAGCGGCGGGTCCTGGTGGCGTGCTGCAGCTTGAAGACGGTCTCGGGGTTGAACAGGTGCGGCTCGCCCTCGCGCCGCCACTGGTACTCGCCGCCGATCCGCAGCCCGCGGTGGGCGTTCTCCGCACGCGGGTAGGCGTGGCGGTGGCGCTGCGCGACCTCGCCGGCCAGCACGTCGAAGCCGACGCCGCCCAGGCGGGAGGTGGTGCCGGTGAAGCAGGAGTCGATGACCTCCTGGCTCAGGCCGAGCGCCTCGAAGATCTGCGCGCCGGTGTAGGAGGCCACCGTGGACACGCCCATCTTGGACATGACCTTGATGACGCCCTTGCCGTACGCCTTGATCAGGTTGCGCACCGCCTTGCGCTTGTCGATCGGCAGCGCGCCGGAGTCGACCAGGTCCTCGATGGTCTCGATCGCCAGGTACGGGTTGATCGCGCCCGCGCCGTAGCCGATCAGCAGCGCCATGTGATGGCACTCGCGGGCCTCGCCGGTCTCGATGACCAGGCCGATCTTGGTGCGGGTCTTCTCCTGGATCAGGTGGTGGTGCACCGCGCCGGTCAGCACCAGCGACGGGATCGGCGCCAGCGTGTCGGAGGAGCCGCGGTCGGACAGCACGATGATGCGCGCGCCGTCGGCGATCGCCGTGGACGCCTCGGCCCTGATCTCCTCCAGGCGCCGCAACATCTCCTCACCGCCGCCGGCGACCTCGTACAGGCCGCTGATGACGTACGGGTGGAAGCCGGGCAGGTCGTGCTCGTCGTTGATGTGGATGATCTTGGCGATCTCGTCGTTGTCGATCACCGGGTACGGCAGCACGAGCTGGCGGCAGGAGCTCGGCCCCGGGTCCAGCAGGTTGCCCTCGGGCCCGATGGTGCTGGCCAGGGAGGTGACCAGCTCTTCACGGATGGCGTCCAGCGGCGGGTTCGTGACCTGCGCGAACAGCTGCGTGAAGTAGTCGAACAGCAGCCGCGGCTTCTCGCTCAGCACGGCGACCGGCGTGTCGGTGCCCATGGAGCCGATCGGCTCGGCACCGCTCTTCGCCATCGGCGACAGGATGATCCGCAGCTCTTCCTCGGTGTAGCCGAAGGTCTGCTGCCGCTTGACGAGCGCCTCGTGGGTGGGGATCTCGCGCTGGCGCGCGCGCAGTTCCTCGAAGCGGACGAGCCCGGCGTGCAGCCAGTCGGCGTACGGGAGCTCGGCGGCGAGCTCGGCCTTGATCTCGTCGTCCTCGATGATCTTGCCGCGCGCGGTGTCGATGAGGAACATGCGGCCCGGCTGCAGGCGGCCCTTGCGTACGACGTCCTCGGGCTTGAAGTCGAGCACGCCGGCCTCGGAGGCCAGCACGACCAGGCCGTCGGCGGTCACCCAGAAGCGGCCGGGACGCAGGCCGTTGCGGTCGAGCACGGCGCCGGCGAGGGTGCCGTCGGTGAACGTGATCGAGGCCGGGCCGTCCCAGGCCTCCATCATCGTGGAGTGGAACTCGTAGAACGCCCGCCGCGCCGGGTCCATCTCGGTGTGGTTCTCCCACGCCTCGGGGATCATCATCAGCACGGCGTGCGGGAGGCTGCGGCCGCCGATGTGCAGGAGCTCCAGGGCCTCGTCGAAGCTGGCGGTGTCGCTGCCATCCGGGTCACAGATGGGGAAAAGTCGCGAAATATCGCCAGGAATGTGGGCGGACTTCAGCATCGCTTCGCGAGCGCGCATCCAGTTGCGGTTGCCCTTGACCGTGTTGATCTCGCCGTTGTGTGCGATGTAACGGTAGGGGTGCGCCAGCGGCCAGCTCGGGAAGGTGTTGGTGGAGAAACGCGAGTGGACCAGCGCGATCGCGCTCTCGTAACGCTCGTCACTCAGGTCGGGGAAGAACGGCTCGACCTGGTCGGGCGTCAGCATGCCCTTGTAGACGATCGTCCGGGCGGACAGCGAGGGGAAGTAGACGTCGGCCTCGTGCTCGGCCCGCTTGCGCAGGCAGAACGCGAGGCGGTCGAGCTCCAGGCCCTCGTGCCCGGCCTGGCCGGCGACGAAGAGCTGGGCGAAGTGCGGCATGACGGCCCGGGCGCTCGGCCCCGGCAGGTCCCGGTCGACCGGCAGTTCGCGCCAGCCGAGCACGGTCAGGCCCTCTTCGGCCGCGATCTCCTCGATCAGGCGCGTGGCGACGCTCCTGGCCTCGGCGTCGAACGGCAGGAAGGCGATGCCGGTGGCGTACGCACCGGCGCCGGGCAGCGTGAACGGCACGCTCGCCCGGTAGAACCCATCAGGGATCTGCGTCAGGATCCCGGCTCCGTCGCCAGTGTCCGGCTCGCTACCCTTGGCCCCCCGATGATCAAGATTGCACAGCGCCGTCAGCGCCTTGACCACGATCCCATGATCACGGCGTCCCGCGACGTCGGCGACCATGGCGACACCGCAGGCATCGTGCTCATTGGCGGGGTGGTAAAGGCCCTGGGGCTCGGGGAACCCGAGGTGGGCAGCAGGCATTGAATCCCTCCCGTCGTCATCGTCTGTCTAGAACTGCTCTACAGGCGGGGACGACGTTGGCCCTGCTGCATATCGTGGGTAGAGATTACCCCACCCTGCCGGAATGGTGCCCGCCGCGTCCGTATTGCGAACATTCGCCTTCATCCCAACATCCGAACTCGCTATCCCAAACCCCGGCTCTGGGGCCCAAAATTCCCGATCCTGACCGTGGAATGCGTCACGGGGAGCGAGTACCCGCAGCCCCGATAGGGTTCACCCATGGAACGCGACGGGGTCGAACGGCTGCTCACCGAGGCGGGGGCCGACAGCAGGCGGTTGCGGCACGCCCTGACCCTGCTGTGCGACGGGCAGTGGCAGACGCTACCCGATGTGGTCAGGCAGACCGCCACGTCCCGGCGCACCGTCGAGGCCCTGCTGCGCGAGCTCCCGCTGGAGCACGACGGCGACCGGCTGCGGGTCCCGCTCGCCGACACGCCCGCCTACCAGGATCTCCTCTCGCTGGCCCCGCCGCCCGAGGACCCGGTGGCCCACCTGCTGCCCCACTACGCGCCCGAACTGGAGCGGCTGACGGCCCTCATCGCCGGGGCGCCGCGCGCCCGCCACGTGCTCGACCACGTTTCGGCCACGCCCGACACCGTGCTGCGGCGGGCCCTGCTGCTCGGGGCCCGGTTCTGGCTGCCCGGCGCGCGCCTGCTGTGCGTGGGCGACCACGACCTGACCTCGCTGGCCGTCAAACTCATCCACCCTGAGACCGACGTCACGGTGGTCGACGTCGACGAGCGCATCCTGGCCTACATCGACGCCCAGGGGCTCGACGTCCGCACCCGCTGGGCCGACCTGCGTCTCGGCCTGCCCGCCTCGGCGAGGGAGCACGACCTGGCGCTCACCGACCCGCCGTACACACCGGAGGGCACGAGCCTGTTCGTGGCGCGCGCCGTGGAGGGGCTGCGGGAGGAGGGGCGGGTGGTGCTGGCGTACGGGGTGAGCGAGCGCACACCCATGCTGGCACTCAAGGTCCAGCAGGAACTCGCGAACCTCAACCTCACCTACGAAGCCATCTACCCCGACTTCAACCGATATTTCGGGGCAGAAGCCATCGGCTCCGCCGCCGACCTGTACGTCCTGCGCCCCACCACCAAGACCCGCCCGGCCGTGCAGTCCCGCCTGAGCCGCCAGGCCACCGCCATCTACACCCAGGGCCCGCAGTCCATCGAGAGCGCCGGCGGCGCGCCCTCGGTCCCCGCCGGGGCCGCGTCGGGCTACGACCTGCTGGTGGGCGAGTGGCCCAAGGACCTCCCGCAGCCCCGGGTCCGGCTCTCGACCTGGCTCGCCAAGCCGTACGCCGCCACCCCGTCCCGCGTCGCCATCGCCCTGCCCTCCGGCCTGGAGTCCGCCCTCCCCCGTCTCCTCCTGGCCGCCCGCGCCGCCCACGTCCGCGTCCTCGGCTCCGCCCTCCCGCCGCTCCCCTCGCCGCTGTCGGCCGTCTACGAGGTGAGCGAGGCCGGCGAGGGCATCCTGGACGCCGTACGCCGCCCGCAACCGGCCAGCGAGGCCGACTCCGTCCTGCGCAGGATCCTGGACAACGGGCACGCCAAGCTGGCGAACACGTGGCGCGAGGCCCTCATCGCGGTGGCTCGCGACCAGGGCACGACCCTGACGAAGAACGAGGCCCGCGCCCTCATCCGCGACTCGGCCCCCTGGTCGGACGACCTGACCGTCCTGGAGACCCCACTCCACCGCCTGTCATCCCTCCCAGAGGCCGTCACCACAACGGTCTCAGCCTTGACCACGACCACCTGACCCCACCTGCCAGCCGATTACCCCGCACGGCGGCCGGTGCCGGGACAGCGATCGACACCAGGAGAGAACTTCGCGCCAGGCAACGGCCACGCCAGGTAACGATCACGCGAGGCCACCGCCGCGCCAGGTGGCGATCACGTCAAGCAACAGTCATGTCAGGCGATGACTGCGCCAGGCGACACCCCGTCCCAGGCGACGGCCGTGCCGCGTGAGAGTCAGCGTCAGGTGAGGTCAACGCCAGGTGAGGGCTTGCGTTTCGTTGCAGCAGCCGTCAGGTGACAGCGGGCGTCGGGATGCCAGCAGGCGTCAGGTGGCAGCGATGATGCGGGCCTGAACCACCCGTCCCAGGCCGTCCAGTGCGACGAGGGCGGTGACCAGGTCCTGCGCGGACGCCCGCCCACCGGCCCAGCTCACCGTCACGTAATGCCCCATCGCCCGAGCCTGCGCGCGGCTGCCGGCGGCGTCGAACTCGGCCTCCTGCCGTACGAAGGCGTCCTTGCGCAGCGCCGCCACCAGCGAGTCGGCCGCCCGCCCGTCCCGCAGATTGAAGATGACGAACTGCCCCGCCACGGCACCGCCCTTGTACGTGGCCCGAAGCGCCTGCGTACAACCCTCGGCCGTGGCACCCCAGAGCACCTCGGCGCAGTCGCTGAACTCGCTCGTGGCCTCCAGCCGCATGGTGCCCAACGTCTTGGCAGCAGGAGTGAAGACCTCCTGAAGAGTCAACGGAGCGGCGTCGCTGTCGCGGGTGTCAATAGCCGAGTAGAAGGCCGAGGTGGACTCGGAACGAAAGCTGGCCGGCCGAGCATCATCCCCCCGCAACCACAACCACCCCGCCACAGCCACGATCACCACACCGGCCAGCACCGCAGGAACGACGACACGGCGAGACATCAGCACCCCGCCCTCACCCCGCCCGCAACCGCAGCACCCACCACGCCTCCCCCACCGCCAAACGGAACACCCGCAGAACCCGCCTTATATCCACCATCGCTGCGCACTACATCCCGCAGCATCCACCACATGTCCCACACCCCCAGGCACTGCGCCCGCAGCACCCGCCACGCCTCCCCCACCGCCAGACACAACCCCCACGGCATCTGGCGCCGCACCCCTACCAGCGACGCCCGCGTAAACGGCATCGGACATCACCCGCCCGCTCCTGACCGAACCGGGCACCGCACCGCCACACCAACCGCGCCCGACGTCGCACCGCCAGGACCCACGACCACGCCAACCGCAGCCGGAGTCGCACCGCCAGGACCCACGACCACGCCAACCGCAGCCGGCGTTGGTCTCCCGCACCCCGCCACCACGCCAACCGCAGCCGGAGTCGCTCCCCCGCACCCCACGGCCACACCAACCGCAGCCGGAGTCGCACCGCCAGGACCCACGACTCGACCAACCGCCTTCGGCGTTGCTCTCCCGCACCCCACCACCACGCCAACGGCAGCCGGAGTCGCCCCCAGAGGCGCAAGGAAATCGCTGAGCATCAGGAGGGCGTCCCCGTGATCGAGACGACCCGACGGTAGACGGCCTTCTCCGCGCCGCGCAGTGCCAGGGTGAGCGAGACGAAGTCGTCCTTGGCGGTGGGTTCGGTGCCGTCCGTCCTCCCGAGCCACACCAGCCCGACATAATGCCCGAGCGCGTACCCACCCGCCTCCGAGTACCCGCCGCCGGGGAAGGAGGCCTTGGAGGAGGTCAGGGGGGTTGCCCATCCGCCCCGGTAAAGCGTCTTCAATGTCTCGACCAGTTGACCGGCCGACTGTCCGTCTTTGAGGTTGAGTAGCGTGTACTGGCCGACATAGCGGCCGTCGGAGCTGGCGTACAGGCCACGGGCGGCCTGGGTGCATCCGGCGTCCGACACCAGTTGGAGGAGGTTCTCACCCCACAAGGCCTGGGAGCAGTTGGCGTCGAGCTGCTTGGCGACGAGCTTGAGCTTGAGCTTCTTGGAGACGGCGAGTTCGCTCTGACCGAACACCTCCTTCTCGGTCAGCGCCTTCCCGTCCTTGGACCTCTCGGTGAGGGGGTCGAACAGCTTGGGGGAGTTCCAGCCGTGGAACACCTGAGGCAGGACCGCGTCAGGACCGATCACGGCGGCGCTCGCCTGCCGTTCGGGCGAGTACGTACCGATCGAACCCACCGCCACCACCAGCGCCACCACGGCCACCACCGCACCGGCGACGGTAGCGATGATCACCATCATCCGCTGCTGTTCCGGCCGGAACCCCCAATCGGTGAGCACCGGGAACTGCCAGTCCGACCTTGGGGTACGGCGCCGCTTACGAGAGCCGCCCCCCTCATCGTCATCATCCAGCCCGTCACCGCCACTGGCCAACGACCCGCCGACGTCAATCGCACCCGTCGACCGAGCGCTGCCATCCGCCTTCCGCCCACGCCGTCGGCCGACGTCACCGCCGCCGGCCTCCCACCCACCAGCCTCCGAGTCCGCAGCCGTCCGCCGCCCAGCACCCGCAGCCTGTCGGCCATCCCCATCACTTGAAGCCCCTCGGCGCCCACCCTCAACACCCGAAGCCTGCCGCCGGCCACCTTCAGCGCCCGATGCCTCTCGACGGCCGCCCTCAACACCAGATGCCTCAGGATGGCCGCCCTCAACACCCGATGCCTTTCGGCGGCCGCCCTCACCACGTGAAGCCCGCCGCCGACCAACGTCACCGCCTGCCTCTTGCCAATGACCAGCATCGGCACCGGCTACCGGCCAACCACCGCCATCAGTACCGGCAGCCTGCCTGAGGCCAGCGTCAGCGCCGGCTGCCGGCCAACCACCGCCATCCGTTCCGCCCGCCTGCCTGTGGCCGGGATCCGCACCTGCTGTCGGCCAGCCGCCACCATCCGTGCCCGCGGCTCGTCGCCGACCAGCGTCAGCAGTCGAAGCTTGCCGTCGGCCGGCGTCAGTGCCCGTCTCTTGCCAGTGACCGGCATCAGCGCCCGCCACCGACCAGCCACCGTCCTCGGTTCCCGCCATGGACCAGCCACCGCCGCCGGTGCCCGAATGGCGTCCTCCGTCTTCACCGGCCGACCGTCCACCGCCACCGGCCGGCCACCCACCACCAGCATCCGACTGCCAGCCACCGCCGGTATCCGACTGCCAGCCGCCATCGGTGCCCGACTGGCGGAAACCTCCGGTATCTGACAGCCGCCCGCCATCGATGCCCGGCAGCCTCTCACCATCAGCACCCGGCAGCCGCCCGCCGCCGGTATCCGACAGCCGCCCGCCATCAGTGCCCGGCAGCCGCCCGCCATCAGCACCCGACAGTCGCCCGCCATCAGTGCCCGGCAGCGGCCCGCCGTCATCTGGCCTCGCTGCCCGCCAGTCACCGCTGACCGCAGGATCCGTGGATCGTCCAGTGTCGCGCGAGCGAGCCGCCCGCCGGCCGCCACGAGTGCCTCCGGACCGCCCGGTCCCCTCGGCGTCGGCCCCAGGATCGCCGGGCTCGTCCCAGAAACCGCCATCGGTGCCCGCACTGTGCTCCTGAGCACCGGCTGCCAGCCATCCGCCACCGTCTGTGCTCGCCTCGGACCGGCCACGTCCGCCGGCAGACCTGCCGCGATCGCCCCGGCCCCAGCGCCGACCTCGGCCCCGACCCCGGCCGTCGCCGTCCGCCGCGGACCGGCCCTGGCCACCTCCATGCTCACCAGTACCGTCGGCCCCTGCGGAATGCCAACCCCGGCCGTCGCCGCCCACACCAGAGCGGCCGTGACCGCCAGGGAACTCGCCACCACCGTCGGTCCCGGCGGAACGCCGGGCCCGGCCTTCGTCGCCCGCCGCAGAGCGACCGCGACCACCAGCAGGCTCAGCACCATCCGCCCGAGCCGACCGCCGCCCCCGGCCTCCGCCCCCACCGTGCACCATGGGTCCGTCACCAGACGCGGACCTGCCACCAGCATCCGTATCAGCGGCCCGCCGGCCACCACCATCCGCACCTGCGGCCCGCCGGCCACCACCATCGGAGCCAGCAGCCGACCAACCGCCACCGTCCGTACCGGCAGCCGACCAACCGCCGGTACCCGTGCTGGTAGCCCTCCGAGCGCCATCATCCGTGCTGGCAGCCCTCCGACCGCCACCGTCCGAACCAGCCGCCCGGCGACCGCCTCCGTCCGTACCAGCAGCCCGGCGACCATCACCGTCCGTACCAGCAGCCCGGCGGCCTTCGCCGTCGGCCGGCCAGGCGCCATCCGCACCGGTGGCCGGCCAGCCGCCACCGTTGGTGCCCGGGGTGGGCCGGCTGCCGCGGCCGCTGCCGTCAGGGTTTCCGCCCGACCGTCCGCCGTTGGGGCCGGACGAGGCTCGTCGGCGGGCCATCACAGCCCCGCCGCCCCGATCAGGTTCCCGACGGCGAAGGTGACCGCGGCGGCCACCGCCCCCACCAGGAGCTGGCGTAGCCCGGAATACCACCAGCTACGTGCCGTCACGGCCGAGACGAGGGCCCCGGCCACGAACAGCGCCACGCAGGACACGCCCGCCGACAGCGCCAGGCCGCGGGCCCCGAACAGGTAGGGCACCAGCGGCAGCGCCGCCCCCACCGCGAACGACAGGAACGAGGAGACCGCGGCCACCATAGGTGACGGCAGGTCGCCGGGGGCGACTCCGAGTTCGTTACGTGAGTGGACCTCCAGCGCCCGGTCCGGGTTCTGGGAGATCTGCCTGGCCACCTCGGCGGCCAGGTCGGGGGTCACGCCCTTGTCCACGAACGTCTGCGCCAGCTCCTCCTGCTCGTCGGCCGGGTGGCTGGCCAGCTCGCGTCGTTCGACCGCGATCTCGGCCTGGGCCAGCTCACGCTGGCTGGCGACCGAGACGTATTCGCCGCCCGCCATGGACAGGGCCCCGGCGGCCAGCCCGGCGACGCCGCCGAGTGCGACGACCTTCGTGTTGGCGGTGCCGCCCGCGACTCCCGCGATGAGCGCGAAGTTCGACACCAGGCCGTCCATGGCTCCGAACACCGATGGTCGCAACCATCCCCCGGTGACGTCGCGATGTTGGTGGTGGGCCTCCGCGCGACCGCTCATCGAGAGTTCTTCTCCTTCGTGACGGGTTCAGGGTCGGAAGGGTCGGTCCGGTCGCCCTCCTCCGTGGCCTCCGGGGCCTCCTCGGCGGAGTCCCGCGCCTTCTCCGCGGCCTTCGGGGCCTCCTCGGCGGAGTCTCCCGGGTCTGCGGCGCCCTGAGGATCGCCCGGGTCCGCGGCGTCCTGAGGATCGCCCGGGTCCGTGGCAGCCTGAGAGTCGCCCGAGTCCGTGGCGGCCTCACGATCGTCCGAGTCCGTGGCCTTGGGGTCGTCGGCCCGCTGCTCCTCGGCCTCAGGCTTCTCGACCTCCACGCCGTCCCCGTCCGTCCCAGGCGGCTCCTTCGCGATCTCAGACGCGCCAGACGCCTCGGACACCTCAGACGTCTCAGTGGACTCCCCGGTGTCGGGGTCCGCCTGGCCGGAGGAGTGTTCCGGGTCGACCGCCTCCGCCCCGGGCTCGCCGTCCGACGGCGGCACGACGATCTCCTCGCCCGTCTTGTTCCTGGTCGCCCAGAAGTACACCAGCGCGCCGATGAACAGCACGATCGAGGTCCACTGGTTGATCCGCAGTGAGAAGAACGTCACCGCGTGGTCCACGCCGCCGACCGGGTCGATGCGCAGACCCTCGATCCAGAAGCGGCCGAGCGTGTAGCCGGCGACGTAGAGGGCGAACAGCCGCCCGTGGTGGAGCGCGAAGCGGCGGCCGGCGAAGATGAGCACGAAGCCGAGCGCCACGTCCCACAGCGACTCGTACAGGAACGTCGGGTGGTAGAGGACGCCGGGCTCCCCGCCGTGGTCGGCGTCGATCTCCAGGCCCCACGGCAGCGTGGTGGGCGAGCCGTAGAGCTCCTGGTTGAACCAGTTGCCCCAGCGGCCGATGGCCTGCGCGAAGGCGATGCCGGGCGCGACCGTGTCGGCGACGGCGCTCATGGACAGGCCGCGCTTGCGCACCGACCACCAGACGCCGACGGCGCCGAGGGCGACCGCGCCCCAGATGCCGAGCCCGCCCTCCCAGATGAACAGGGCCTGGTAGGGCTCCTTGATCGCGCGGCTGCCGAAGTAGGTCTGCCAGTCGGTGATGACGTGGTAGAGGCGGCCGCCGATCAAACCGAAGATCACCGCGGGGACCGCGATGTCGATGATCGTCCCCTGCTGGCCGCCGCGAGCGCGCCAGCGCCGCTCGCTCAGCCAGACGGCGACGATGACACCGAGCACGATGCATAGCGCATAAGCCCGGATCGGGATGATTCCGAGATACCAGACCCCTTGGGAAGGGCTGGGAATCGAGGCAAGGGGCATGTCAGGTGAGGGTAGCGGAAGCGCGGCTACTTGGCGGCCCCCGTAATCTCATCGCGCAGTTGCGACGGGCTGAACAGTACCTGATTGTCTATTTCTGTGCCGTTCAATTTCACTGTCGGCGTGTGATCGAGCTTCTGCTCAGCGCTGACCTTCTTGCTGTACGCGAGCTGCGCGTCCGCGTTCTTGTTCGAGGCGACGCACTGGTCGAAGTCCGGCGCGGTGACCCCGGCGTCCTTGCCCCACTGCTTGAGCTGATCGGGCTTGAAACCCTCCTCGGTCTCGGAGGGCTGGTTCTGGTAGAGCAGGTCGTGGAAGGCCATCCACTGCTTGCCGTCGGCGATGCACCGGGCCGCGCTGCCCGCGCGCACGGAGTTGGACTTCGTGGGCTCCTGCGAGAAGATCGTGATCGGGTGGTAGACGACCTTGGCCTTGCCCTCGGCGGCGAGGTTCTTGAAGGTCTGGCTGCTGACGCGTTCCAGCTCCTTGCAGGCCGGGCACTGGAAGTCCTCGTAGATGTCCACGACGGGCTTGGCGACGCCGGTCTGGGCCATCACGACGCTGCCGTCGGGCTGGACGTTGATCGGCGCGAGGGCCGCGGAGGCCTCCTCGGAGCGCGAGGAGCTGGCGGCGTACCACCAGCCGGCCCCGACGGCGGCCGCCGCGACGACGCCCGCGGTCACGTACGTCACCAGCCGCCTGCGCTTCTCGCGGGCACGCGCCTCGGCCTGCTGCACCTTGATCTTCTCCCGCGCCGACTGCGACTGCGTCTTCGTCCGCTCGCTCTTGCTCATCGCTCGTCCTCCCCCTCATCACGTGTGTCGCCCCCGAGACCGAGGGCCCCGTCGAGTGCGAAGCGGCCCGGCGGGAAGCGCGCGGCCCAGGCGCCGAGCAGCACCAGGCCGAAGTCGCGCAGGATGTCGAGCAGGTAGGTCGGTTCCTGGCCCACCCCCAACTGCCCGCCGCCGCCGAAACAACCGCAGTCGATCCGCAGGCCGTGCGTCCACGCCCAGGCGATGCCGAACACGAACGCGAACATGAGCAGCCCGGCGATCACCGATGCCACTCTGGTCAGCAGACCGACGACCAGCAGCACGCCGACCACGATCTCCAGGATCGGCAGGGCGTATCCCACCGCGACGGCGATCGACTCGGGCAGCAACTGGTAAGCCTTGACCGCCACGACGGAGTCGGCCGGGTTGCCGATCTTCAGCGCGCCCGCCGCGATCAGCACCCCGCCCAGGACGAGCCGGGCGACGGTCGTCACCCAGGGTATCGCCGATCTCGCCTTAGGTGACGGTTGTGACGCGGCCACGTGTGTTCTCCTCTGTCTCTGCGCTGAGATGCGCACAGTACCCGCCTCCCATCCGATCACGCCGGAGATAAGCGTCAGCTAAGACGCTTTCCCGCCGCTGACCTGGGAGGGTTGCCACATTTACTCATCTAAGTTAAAAATTACTCATGCCAGTAAATACGGTCACCAACTCGGCCAGAAGGGCGCAGATCGTGGCGGCGACCATCGAGACGATCGCCGAGATCGGATACCACCAGGCGAGCTTCGCCCGGATCGCCGAGAAGGCCGGGCTCAGCAGCACGCGGATCATCTCGTACCACTTTGATGGCAAGGACGAGCTGATGAGCCAAGCCATCGTCACAATTTATGGCGATTTGTCCAAGTTTATGACCATACGGGTGAGCGCCCAGACGACGGCGACCGGCGCGCTGGACACCTACATCCGTTCACTCGTGGCGTACATGAGGGACCACCGCACCGAGATGCGCGCCGCCACGGAGATCTTCCTCAACTTCCGGCCGGAGGGCGGCTCGCGGGCGCAGGACGTGGCCACGGACCTGTCCGCCCTGTCCCACATCGAGCGCCTGCTGGCCTGGGGGCAGGAGAGCGGCGAGTTCGGGCGGTTCAGCACGCGGGTGATGGCGATGGCGGTCCAGCGGGCGCTGGACGGGCTGCCGTTCCTGGTGGAGGCCGACCCGGAGGCGGACCTGGACGAGTACGCCGACGAGCTGGCCGCGCTGTTCGCCAGGGCGACGCGCGCATGAGCACCAGGCTCAAAGGACTGACGCTGCTGGCGGTGGACATCGGGCTGCCGATGGCCCTCTACTACGTGCTGCGCGCGTCCGACGTCGAGTACCACACCGCGCTCGTGGTCAGCTCGTTCATCCCGGGCCTCAGCGTCGTCTCCGACCTCCTGCGCCGCCGCAAGCCGGACCGGCTGGGCCTCTACATGACGGTCATGATGCTGGCCAGCGCCGCCGTCTCCCTGCTCGTCCACGACGTCCGCCTCCTGCTGGCCAAGGACGGCTGGTTCACGGCGGTCGCCGGTCTCTGGTTCCTGGCCAGCGCGCGCGGCGAGCGGCCGCTGGCGTTCGTGTTCACCCGCTTCCTGCTGGAGGGCCGGGTCGGTCCCAACCGCGAGTCGTGGGACGTGCTCTGGGAGCGGCTGCCCGCCTTCCGCCGGATCTGGCGCGTGGTGAGCGTCATCTACGGCATCGGGCTGCTGATCGACGCCGTCGTACGGGTCGTCATCGCCTACACGCTGCCGGTGGACGCCGTGCCCGGGATCAACACCGCGCAGTACGTCGTCTGGTTGCTGCTGATGCAGGTCGCCATCAACGTCTACCTGGTGCCCACCGGCCTCTTCAACCGCTACTCCCGCCTGTACGCCGAGCTCAGCCGCACCTGAGCCTGGCCTCGCCCCAGTCCGCGTGGTCGTTGCCGTTGCCGTCACCGGCGTCGCCGGCCACGAGGTCCACGTACCGGGCGCCGGTCAGGTCGGCGCTCAGCTCGTACGCGGCGTCGGCGGCCCGCAGCACCGGGCTGCGCGCCTTCTCCACACCGTCGGCCACCACGGCGAACTCCACCGACCCCCGCGTCGTCTGCACGTCGTCAACGCCGACGAAGGCCGTGAACCCGGTACACCGGCCACCCACGTAGAAACGCACTTTGGCGGGCGCATGCGTGCCCAGCCCCTTGTCGAACGCCCGCCCGCCGATGACGATCGGCCCGCCGTCGGCCGGCCCGGTGTCGCCGTTGGACCGGTCGCGCTCCACCGGCCCCCAGCCGTTGTCGGCGCTGACCCACTCCAGGTCGCCGGCGTAGGCGTCGGCGGCGGGCGGGGGCGGCAGCGTGCGCACGGACGCGGTGGCGGTCAGCGTCCTGGGCGCGCCGCCGACGGTGTAGGAGGCGGTGGCGGTGAGCTCGTACGTCTCGTACGGCGCGCCGGCCGGCGGCGTGACCCGCCAGGTGGTGACCAGCCTCCCGCCGGGCTCCACGGAGCCGTTCCCTTCGCCCTCGGCCGTCCACCCGTCCGGCACCCCCAGCCGGACCTCGGCGTCCTGGACCGCCGCCTGCTCAAGGTTGGTGAACGTGGTGGTGACCTCGTTGGCCGCGCCCTGCTCGAAGGCCGCCGAGGCGGGCGTCAGGTCCAGCGACCCGCACGCCTGCGCCTCCGGCGTGGGGCCGAGGTCGGTGACGGCGAAGTCGTCGAGGACGAAGTCGGCCCCGGCCAGTTCGGGCCGGAGCGAACGCAGCCCGACCCAGACGTCGCCGCACCCCGCGACCACCCGCTCGCTGAACCTCGCGGTCGTGCGCCGCTCGGGAATGGGCGTGCGCCGGGTCTCGGTGCCCGGGTCGTAGCCGGTCACCCACTGGTAGGTGCCGGCCAGCGCGTTCTGATAGGCGAACGACACCTCGTAGGCGTGCCCGGGCTCGAAACGGGCCGTCTGCGGCACCGTGCGGTAGATCAGTCCCTGCCGCTCCTCGTGCGCCTTCAGCGACCAGCGCCCGCTCAGCACGTCGTCCACCGTCTTGCCGTTCCACCCGGCCTGCGTGTAGGGCTCGTGCCGCTCGGACAGATGCGTGCGCGCGTCGAACGACCCGCCCGCGTCCCCCTTCACGAACGGCCCCCACCCGGGCTCCACGGACTCGAACGTCTCCACCGCGCCGCCCGGCTCCCGCTCGAACACCCGCACGTCGTCCACCCGCACCTCCCCGTCGCCCGCCGCGGCCGTGATCCGCAGCGTGACGGCCGGGGACGCCGCCCTGAACGTCACCTTCACTCGCTGGAAGAAGGTGTCGTGCTTCTCGTCGGAGGCGATGTAGTTCCTGGCCGTCGAGCGCGACACGGTCACCGCCTCACCCTCTGCCTCCAGGGTGGTCGCGCGCGTCTTACCGGGCTCGACCTCGACGAACGCCGAGGCGGTGTACGTACGTCCCGGCCGCAGCCCCTTCAGCGGCTGCTCCAGCCGCGCCCGCGCGCCGCCGCCGAGCAGCGCCACCCGATGGCCCAGGTCATTCCTCTGTACGCTGACGGGCCCGCTGACGTTCCACCCGCCGAGGCGATCACCGTTGAACCCCGGGTCCCGCACGCCACTCCCCTCGCCCCAGCCGGGATCGGCCTGCTCGGGCGCTTTGCCGGGATAGAGCACGTACGGCACCCCGGCCTTAGCCCGCAGAGTGATCTTCCCGCCGGCCGGCCTGACCGTGCCCACGGGGACGCGGCCCTGGTCGGTGAGCTCGTACACGGTCATCGACCGGTCGGCCTGCCACGTGGTCTCGCCGCCCGCCGGGTTGTAGTGGTAGTACCGGCCCTGCCACGGCAGCAGGTACGTCCCGCCGTCGAGCACCTTCCGCCCATTGACGAAGAACTCGCGCCTTCCCTCCCGGTACGTCCCGCGCACGCCCCCGGTGAACACGATCTCGTCGGCGTTCCAGTCCACGATCCGCTGCCGCTGCAGGAACTTGGCAGGCAGGTTGTTCTCCCAGATGTTGCGGTAGAAGGCGGTGAAGTCGTTCTCCGCCGTCCAGCCCTCGAACTCGACGATGCGGGCGTTGCCCAGGATCGGATGGGCGTTCCAGACGTCCTTCTCGTGGTTGCGGACGAACCGGATGATCTGCGAGTTCAGCCCCTTGTTGGTGGCCCCGCCGTAGTTGAGGTCGTTGGCCCAGTGCGCCCACAACGACGAGCGCTCCAGCTTGTCCGACCACTCGGTGGTCACCTGCCAGCCCTGCGCGCGCAACTCGGCCAGCGTACGGTCGGCGACCCAGCCGTACGGCCTGAAGACGTCCACGTACAGCACGGCGAGGTTCCTGTCGGTCTCCTGGCGGAGCTGGGCTAACCTGCGGGCGAGGGTGCCCCTGGTCAGGTCGCCGCGCTGGTCGATCAGGTACGCCTGGTCGAGCCAGTTCCAGCCCTTGGCGTCCTTGTTCACCAGTTTCTCGCCGAAGTTCCCGGCCTCGGGGTAGGACTCGGTGGCGTTGACGTGCACCCCGAACGTCGCGTTCCACTCCTTACCGCCACGGAGCAGCGCGTTCAGGTCCTTCAGCCCTCCCGCGCGCCGGTTGTAGTTGCCGCCGTAGTCGGGATGCGCGGCATCGTGCCCCTCGGACTGGTAGCCCTTGAGTAACGCGAGCTGCCCGAGCCCGTCGGTGGCCAGCGAGACACGCTTGACGTCGTCCAGCGTGCGCAGGAACGGGTGCGTGGCCTGGCTGGAGAAGTTGAACGGAATGTGCGTGACCACCCGGTCCTTGGTGCGCTCCGCGCCCAGAGGCGCCACGGCGATGCTCCTGTACGCGACCGCGCCGTCCTGCCAGTCGAGCGTGCCGTCACCGTTGGCGTCCGGGGTCAGCACGACCTTCGCCCACGGCAGCTCCTCGGTGAACGGCGATCCCTCCGCCCGGTAGGTCCACTGGCCGCTCCACACGCCCACCCGCACCGCGCCGTCGGCTCCCATCCTGGCCTGATGCCAGAGCCGGGCCGCGTCCCGGTCCGTCACCCCCGCGGGGCGGTCGTAGGTGGAGTTCGACTCGACGGCGGCGGCCAGCCGGCCGGTGCTGACGATCGCGTACGTCGCCCCCACCGGCGCCTGCTCGGGCGCCGTGCCCGCGGTGACCTGGGCGAAGACGTCGGCGGTACGCGTCGAGTTCGGGTCCAGCCGGGTGAACGCCGTGGCCGCGCCCGGCTGCGCGCTCGACACGGACACCAGGTCATGTCCCGGCAGGTCGATGGTGCTGACCCGGAACGCCTCGGTGTCGGTCACCTTGTCGATCGCGAACGTCGTCACCCGGCCCCTGACACCGACGCTCGCCTCCATGGCGACGCCGTCGCCGAACGCCAGCCGGTAACGGGCGGTCGCGCCGTCGTTCGCGGTCAGGGTGACTTCGGCGGTGCGGGCCTGGCCGTTCAGCACGACGGCGGGCACCCCCGTGCCGCCGCCCATCGTGGCGCCGCCCGCCCTGTCGGTGTAGCCCAGGACACGCGGGAACGCCGGGTCCAGCTCCACGCGCAGGGCCCCTGACGAGATCACGACCGGCTCGGCCACCCGCGCGGGCGCGGGCCGCACGTTCTGCTCGGTGGGGCTCGGCGGCGGCGCGCCCGTGGGTGACGGCTCGGGCGAGGACAGCTCGTACGCCGGCTCGCCCGTGGGCGTGGGCGGCGGATCGGCGGGCGCCGGGGCGGCCATGGCCGTGGCCGCGAGTGCGAGGGCAGCGAGGATTACGGGACTTGGACGCATAGGTGTCCTTCCGGGTCATGCGTCACACCGTTCGGGAGCCCCGATCATCACCCGCCGCACGACCGCACGCCATGCGCGTACGCGTCAGATTTCTACGCTGCCCCGGCCACAAGCATGCATGACCTAGCGACGCACGCCCTTGGCCATGTCCCTGGCCAGAGCGGCGATGGACTCCCGGCCCGCCGCCTCGTCGGGCGCGTCGAGAATGCGCCGGATGAACGCCGACCCCACGATGACGCCGTCGGCGTAGGCGGCCACCTCGGCCGCCTGCGCGCCCGTGCCGACGCCCAGGCCCACGCACACCGGCAGATCCGTGTGCGCCCGCGTCTTCTCCACCAGGCCCTCGGCGGCGACGTTGACCGTCTCCCTGGCGCCCGTGACGCCCATGAGCGAGGCCGCGTACACGAAACCGGTGCAGCAGTCGACCACGGCCTTGATGCGCTGCTCGGTCGAGCTGGGCGCGACCAGGAACACCGTGTCGATGCCCGCGGAGGCGGACGCCGCCCGCCACGGCTCGGACTCCTCAGGCGTCAGGTCGGGCGTGATCGTGCCCGCGCCGCCCGCGTTGGCCAGGTCACGCGCGAACCGCTCGGCGCCGTATTTGTCGATGGGGTTCCAGTAGGTCATGACGAGCGTGGCCGCCCCGGTCGCGGCGACACCCTCGACCGTGCGCATGACGTCGGCGATGCGCGTGCCGTTGAGCAGCGACCTGTGCACCGCGTCCTGGATGGTCGGCCCGTCCATGAGCGGGTCGGAGTAGGGCAGGCCGATCTCGATGACGTCGCAGCCGGCTTCCACCAGGGCCGCGGCGGCCGAGATGCCGCCGTCCTTGGAGGGGAAGCCCGCGGGCAGGTAGCCGACAAGCGCGGCCCGGTTGTCCGCCTTCGCCTTGGCGAAAACCGTCTGAAGAGTCGTCATGTCTGTCCGTTTCGAAGGTCGAGTCTCACCATGATGCCCTGCCGCGCGCCCACCCCAGAATCCTCCGCGCCGGTAGGGCGCCGATGTGTCGCCGCAGCCCGGCGCAGGCCGTCAGCGGGTCACAGGTTGAAGTACTTCATGGCCGTGCCCATGTCCTTGTCGCCGCGCCCCGAGAGGTTGACCAGGATGGTCGCCTCGGGGCCGAGCTCGCGGCCCAGCTCCAGCGCGCCCGCCAGGGCGTGGGAGGACTCGATGGCCGGGATGATGCCCTCGGTCCTGGACAACAGCGAGAACGCGGCCATCGCCTGGTCGTCGGTGATGCCGTGGTAGGTGGCGCGGCCGGTGTCCTTCAGCCAGGCGTGCTCGGGGCCGACGCCCGGGTAGTCGAGCCCGGCGGAGATCGAGTGGGACTCGATGGTCTGGCCCTCGTCGTCCTGCAGGACGTAGGTGCGCGAGCCGTGCAGCACGCCCACGGAGCCGGCGGTGAGCGTGAGCGCGTGCTCGCCGCTCTCCAGGCCGTGCCCGGCGGCCTCGTAGCCGTGCAGCTGAACGCCCTCGTCGCCGATGAAGGCGTGGAAGATGCCGATCGCGTTGCTGCCGCCGCCGACCGCCGCGCACACGGCGTCGGGCAGCTTGCCGGTCAGCTCCAGGATCTGGCGGCGGGCCTCGACGCCGATGATGCGCGCGAAGTCGCGCACGATCTCGGGGAACGGGTGCGGCCCCGCGACCGTGCCGAACAGGTAGTGGGTGCTGTCGACGTTGGTCACCCAGTCGCGGAAGGCCTCGTTGATGGCGTCCTTCAGCGTCTGGGAGCCGTTGGTCACCGGCACCACGGTCGCGCCGAGCAGCTTCATCCTGGCCACGTTGAGCGCCTGGCGCTCGCAGTCGACCGCGCCCATGTAGATGACGCACTCCAGGCCGAGCAGGGCCGCGGCGGTGGCGGTGGCCACGCCGTGCTGGCCAGCGCCGGTCTCGGCGATCACCCGCTTCTTGCCCAGCCGCTTGGTCAGCAGCGCCTGGCCCAGCACGTTGTTGATCTTGTGGGCGCCGGTGTGGGTGAGGTCCTCGCGCTTGAGCACGATCCTGGCGCCGCCGGCCTGCTCGCTGAAGCGCAGCACATCGGTCAGCGTGGTGGGCCGGCCCGCGTAGGTGCGCAGCAGGTGGTCGAACTCGCGCAGGAACTCCGCGTCGTTCTTGGCCTTCTCATAGACCGCGGCCACTTCGTCGAGCGCCGGGATGAGCGCCTCGGGCACGTATCGGCCACCGAAGATGCCGAACTTGCCGTGCACGTCGGGGTCGTTTCCGTGGGCGCCGTTGCCCGCCAGGTCGGCGGCGGTCAGGATGGTGCCTTCTTTTGCCACTGCTATCCCTCTGCTGAGTGGTCGGGGCGCGTCGACGGATGGGCGCCGGCGGTCACCAACGCCTCCACAGCCTTGCGCGGGTCCTTGCCGGTGACCAGGCTCTCCCCCACCAGAACGGCGTCCGCGCCACCCCTGGCGTAGGCGAGCAGGTCGTGCGGGCCGCGCACGCCCGACTCGGCAATCTTGATCACATTATCGGGGATCTTCGGCGCCAGCTTCGCGAAGACATCGCGGTCGACCTGGAGTGTCTTCAGATTTCGCGCGTTGATCCCGATGACCCGGGCGCCGGCGGCAACCGCCCGCTCCAGCTCCTCCTCGGTGTGCACCTCGACCAGCGGGGTGAGCCCGATGGACTCGGACCGCTCGATGAGCGACACCAGCGCCTCCTGCTCCAGGCAGACGACCATGAGCAGCGCCAGGTCGGCGCCGTGGGCGCGAGCCTCCCAGAGCTGGTAGGAGGTCAGGATGAAGTCCTTGCGCAGGATCGGGATGTCGACCCGGGCGCGGACCGCCGCCAGGTCTTCGAGGCTGCCGCCGAACTTGCGCCGCTCGGTCAGCACGCTGATCACGTGGGCGCCGCCCGCCTCGTAGTCGGCCGCCAGCGCCGCCGGATCGGCGATCGCGGCGAGCGCGCCCTTCGACGGGCTGGAGCGCTTGACCTCGGCGATCACCGAGATCCGGTCACCCCCGAGCGCGGCCATCGCGTCCCTGGGCGCGTGCGCCCGCTCGGCTCGCTGCTTGAGCTCGTCAATAGACACGGCCTGCTGACGTGCGGCGAGGTCGGCGCGCACCCCGTCGAGGATGTCGTCGAGGACACTCGGCCCTTCCGTCCGCTCACTCACGCGCTTGGGGTCCCTCCGGTCGGCTTCTGGGGGTGGCGGAGAGTTCGCGTCGCGTCCGCTCTCCGCCTTTGTCCTGCGATGGTATCGGCCCGCACGGTGTCACCTCACCACCGGTCCCCGAAGTGGGGAAAGCCTAGGGGGCGAGGAACGCCCCGAATGGCAGATTACGGACGACCCAGTAGACCATGACGACCCCGATGAAGGCCCACAGCCACGCCGGATGCGCCAGCGTCGTGCGCCGGGGCCTGCCCTGCAGGGTCCGCACCACCCACCGCCCCCACCAGAACAGCAGGAACGGGATCATGGCCATCGCCAGCGGGTTGAGACCCAGCGCGGCGACCGGATCGAGGTGTGCCAGCGCGTGGATGGTGCGCAACGTGCCGCACCCCGGGCAGTAGAGACCGGTGAGCCACAGGAAGGGGCAGGTCGGATAGTGACCGGGCTCGTTGGGGTTGATCGTGCCGACGAACGCGAACACCGCTCCGGTGAGCGCCGCAACACCGAGCGGGGGCAACAGTTCTCTGAGGCGGTCCGCGCCTCTCCGCCCGGTCGCTGCGCTGCTCATACTGCCAGTATCCGCCTTTCCATGAACGAGGTCGTCACGCGGTCTAGAGACTGCTGGAGTACGAGGCGCTCAGGGAGGCGAGCAGCATGATGTACAGGACGACGCCGATGATGATGAGGATGTACTGGATGACGCCGCCGATGATGGCGCGCTTCCACCACGTCTTGGCCTCCTCCGACGCCTGCTGCGCGCCCGCGAAGTCGCCGACCTGCCACTTCTGGTTCACCTGCGACGACTTGACGATCGACACGATGCCGATGGGCAGGCAGCAGAACAGGGTGGTGAGGATCGCGGCGACGAGGTGGTTGTCGGGCGGGGTGCCCCCGGGAGGGCCGCCGTAGCCACCGCCGGGAGGCTGCTGCCCGTAACCGCCGCCGCTCGGGGGCTGCTGCCCGTAGCCGCCGGGGGGCTGCTCGCCGTAACCGCCGCCGGTCGGGGGCTGCTGGCCGTAACCACCACCGCTGGGAGGCTGCTGGCCGTAGCCGCCACTGCTGGGAGGCTGCTGCCCGTAACCGCCGCCGGGCGGCTGGGCGCCGTAACCGCCGTCGCCCTGGTTACCGTAGCTCATGGTAATGACCCCTCATGTCGTCATCGTTGAGTCTGGTTGCGCGCGGCAGCCTAGCGAGAAACCAGCCCCTACGTGGACATACGCCCAATTCGCGGACAAGTCGTAATCGGACCGCAAGCGGGTCGTCACGGTCCGGCTACGCTCCCGACGGGCTAATAGTCGTACGAGGTCGACGCGGCGCTGCTCAGTCCGATCGCCGACAGCAGCAGGCCGCCGAAGATGATCCAGCACAGCACCCAGATCACGACCGTGATGTAGGAGGTGACGAGGCCGCCCATGGCCATGCCGGAGCCCTCCTCGCCGGTGCGCTTGATCCGGTTGAGCGCGATGTGCCCGCAGATCACGCCCGGGATGCTGGTGAGACCGCAGAAGACCAGGCCGACGATGCCCAGGACGAGCGAGGCCACCGCCATGCCGTTGGTGCTGCGCTGGGGTGCGCCGTACTGCCCGTAGCCCTGCTGCCCGTAGCCCTGCTGCCCGTAGCCCTGCTGCCCGTAGCCCTGCTGCCCGTAGCCCGGCTGCCCGTAGCCCGGCTGCCCGTAGCCCGGCTGGCCGTAACCGCCGCTCGGGGGCATCTGGCCGTAGCCGAGGTCCTGCGGATAGCTGGGCGGCTGTTGCCCGTAGCCTCCCCCGCTCGGGGGCTGCTGGCCGTAGCCGCCCTGACTGGGTGGCTGCTGCCCGTAGCCGCCACCCTGGCTGGGCGGCTGCTGGCCATAGCCGCCACCCTGGCTGGGCGGCTGCTGACCGTAGCCACCACCGCCCTGACTGGGGGGCTGCTGACCGTATCCTCCCCCGGGTGGCTGCGCGCCGTAGCCGCCGTTGCCGCCCTGATCCCCGTAGCTCATGACGTACTCCTCAAGTGTTTCGTGGCGAGTTGCAACGGCAGCTTATTGAGGAAACGTTTGCCTGGCGGACAAGGATTCAGAAGAGTGGAGAATTCGCCATTGCCGAATCTCAGCGCGAATCGGTGGGGTCGTCCCCGCGATCGAGCGCGTCCCAGAGTGCTTTGTCCTCGCTGACCTGCGCACTCGCGCCTGTGGCCGGGCCCGCGTCCCTGTCGTAGCGCGCCGACATGCCCGCCCAGCGGCTCGCGCGGACGATCGCGACGAATCCCCCGGCTGTCATCAGCACCGCGCCGGCGGCCGCGACGACCGGCCACAGGGGCACGCTCTCCCAGGGCAACTCGGTGACGCCGTGCAGCACGTTGCGCTCGCGCAGCCAGCCGGCGACGTTGGCGGCGTCCAGCGCCGTCCACGTCCCCGCCGCCGCTCCCACGCCGCAGAGGGCGAGCAGCGCGCCGACGACGCGGCGCCCCATGCCCTTGGTCGCCAGCACGGCCACCACGCCGGCCAGCCCGGCCAGCGCCACAGGAGTCAGCACGGGACTCAGCTCGCCCCCGGTGGGCGCCACCGCGCCGGCCTCATGTAGCACCCGCACCCAGGACCGGCCCGCGGCGAACAGCACCAGCAGGCAGCCCGCGGCGGTCGCCACCACCCAGCCCCACAACTCCCCGCGCCCGGAGGCCCCCTTGCCCATGGTCACCGCCTAGCCGAGCCGGATCTCTAGCCGGTCGGCGTCGAAGCAGGTGCGGTCCCCGGTGTGGCAGGCGCCGCCCTCCTGGTCGACCTTGATCAGGACGGTGTCGCCGTCGCAGTCGAGCGCCACGGCCTTGACGTGCTGGACGTGGCCCGAGGTGCCGCCCTTGACCCAGAACTCGCCGCGGCTGCGCGACCAGTAGGTGGCCCTGCCGGTGGTCAGCGTCCGATGCAGGGCCTCGTCGTTCATCCAGGCCAGCATGAGCACCTCACCGGTGTCGTACTGCTGGGCGATCGCGGGGACCAGGCCGTCGGGGTTGCGCTTCAACCGTGCGGCGATCTTGGGATCGAGGGACATGCACCCCATTCAACCAGCCACGTCCCGCGCCTCCGCCACGGGACGGCCGGTGGTCAGGCCAGAGCCTGGGAGAGGGTGTCGTAGATGGGGAACAGCGGCGCCAGGTTCGTCCGCCGCAGCCGCCGCAGCACCAGCCCGTCCGGCGCCACCAGGGCCATGGTCCCGTCGCGCTCCCGGAGCGTGGCCAGCTGGCGCACCAGGACGCCGAGGCCGGTCGTGTCGATGAAGGTCAGGGCGGACAGGTCCACCACGAGCCGGGGACCGTGCGTCCGCACGGCCTCGGCCAGGCACAGCCGGACCTGTGAGGCGTTGTCGAGATCGACCTCGCCGGCCAGGCTGACCACCACGAGCTCCCCGTGCTGGCGTCGTGACATCTCAAGCACATCCACGCCCATGCTCCTCATGACCCCTCCCGCGGGTGGCCCCGCCGAAAAGGTATACCTGTCTGTATCGCGTCACGGAGGGTTTTGCCGAGAATGCGCTACGTGATGACATGGATCGGAGTAATTTCTGACCCGACGCGTGCTAGGGGAGGACACCATCGTGGTGCACGTCGCGGACTCCGGCCTCGATCCCGACCTGGGTGATCATGTCTGCCTGCCGTTCGAGGGCGAGCGGGAGCGGATGGCGGCCACGCGGGCGTTCACGGTGAACGGGCTGCGCCGCCGTACCAAGGTGGTGATCATCACCCACGCCGACAGTCCGGACAGGACGCGGCGGTGGCTGGCGCCGCTCGTGCCGGGGTTCGCCGACGCCGAGGCCGCCGGGCAGGTCGAGATCCTGGCGTGCGCCGACACCCACTTCACCGCCGGCCGCCTGGACCCCGGCCGGGTCTACGAAGGGCTGGCCGACGCCAACAGCCGGGCCCGCGAGCACGGGCAGCACGGCGTGTACGCGCTGGTCGACGCCTCCTGGGGGGTGCGCGACGCGCCCGGGCAGGCGGCGTTCGAGGCGGCGACCAACCAGTTGTTCGGGGAGCGGTGGCTGGCGGCGGTGTGCCAGTACGACCGCGGGCTGTTCGCCCGCGACGCCCTCGACCGGGCCGCCTCCGTGCACCCGATCTCCCCCGAGCAGGCGCTGCTGCGCTTCTCCACGACGCCCCGGGGGCTGACGGTGTGGGGTGACGTCGATCTCACCAACCGGCCGGCGTTCGCCTCGCTGCTGGCGCGGATGGAGAAGGAGCCGGGCGAGGTCGTGGTCGACGCGTCCGGGCTCGACTTCATCGACGCCGGTTCTGCCCAGTTGCTCACCGTCACGGCCATGGCCAGGCCGCCCGGCACCACAGCGGTCGTGTGCCGGGACCCCATGGCCCGGGTCCTGCGGCTGATCGGGGCGGAGGAGTTCGTCGCCGTGCGCCGGGTGGGCGATGGGTAGGCAGGTGCTCTGCCTGAGCTTCGCGCGCGGGCGCATCACGTTCCTGCGCCGGACGGTGGCCGAGCACGCGAGGTACGAAGGGCTGACCGGCAGGCGGCTGGAGGACTTCGTGCTGGCGGTGAACGAGATCACCACCAACGCGGTCGAGCACGGCGGCGGGCACGGGCGGTTGCGGCTGTGGTCGCACGAAGAGCGGTTGTGGTGCGAGATCGCCGATGAGGGGCCGGGGATGCCGGCGGGGTGGGTGGGCG